>CANHKZ010000001.1 GCA_947461425.1 Flavobacteriaceae bacterium
AAACAGAAGTAGCTAGCGGATTGATCTTGACTTGTCAAGCGCATCCAACCTCAGCTACGATTCGTGTAGATTATGATGATGTTTAAAATTTTTGCCACTAAGGCGCCAGGACGCTAAGTTTAGATAAATAAAAAACGAGAAGTAATAGCTGCTCGTTTTTTATTTTTTACTCTTTAGCGCTTGCTCCATTCGAGCCACCACTTGTTCCGGAAAAATCGTGCGCATGGCGTTTTCATAACCAGGCACTTTTTTATTCCCATAGACCGAAGTGGGTAATTGCGGGTATTGATTTCTGTCAGAAACCAAAGCGTTGTCTAACGATTGATTGAACGGTAAAAATCCTGCATACGGATGCGTAGCGCCCCAAAGTGTCACCACTGGAACACCCAACATGGCCGCAATATGTCCGTTGCCCGAATCCATGGAAATCATCACGTCTAAATTGCTTATCAAATCCAATTCGTCTTGAAATGGGATTTTCCCCGCCATATTGAAAACATTAGTTTTGTTTCCAACGAGCATTTGCAATGTTTCTTTTTCTTTTTGGCCTCCGCCAAATAGCAAAATAGTTTGTTTTTGATTTTGAGCTAAGGTGTCGATTACTTGTTGCATTAAATCGAGCGGATACACTTTGGAATCGTATTGTGCAAAAGGGGCAATCCCAATTAGCTGATCTGATTGAGCAATAATTGCCGCAAGTTCTGGTTGAGCAATCACTGCTTTTGGAGGGAATTGTGGCTGAGACAAATCAACCGAAAAACCCAAGGTTTCGAATACCAATTGGTGTCTTTCGAACATCGTTGTCAAGGGCTGAAAGATTTTGTTTTCAGCACGAGTTAGCGCTTTTTTCTCGGCACGTCCTTTGTCTACAAAAGCCGTTTTTTTTCCGCTTAATGCAAATAAAATGCGAACCACTTTGGAACGCAACACATTGTGTAAATCCGCAAAAGCGTCTATTTGTAGTGCTTTCAAATCTTGGAACAATCGCCACAAACCTATAATTCCTTTATGTCTGTCTTTTTCGTCAAAAGCAAAGAAATATAAATTCGGAATGTCCTTAAAAAAAGGTTGGAAAAACGGACGTGAAATTAGGGTAATTTTCAGCTCGGGATAGTGGTGAGCCAACGCCCGTAAAACCGGAACCGTCATGGCAACATCTCCCATTGCGGAAAGTCTCATGACGGCTATATGTTGGATTTTTTGTTTCATCCTAAAACTCAAAACTTGAGTTAGTTTTTTTTCTGGTCTTTCAATATTTTTCGAAAAATTAAAATCATAAATGTTGCCGAACTAAATATTCGAATAATAGGGTCACTGTCGTTATTCATGAAAATCAGTAAATAAATATTATAGAGAATCCCAAAAAAAGCAAGAACATAAATTACTTTTAGAAACCAAGGTTCTTTGGCAAAATAAGTGTTTTTGAACATAGTATTACTTTTTATTTTGGTACAACACAGGATTCAAATCATCGTCATTGTACATTTTCATTTGTTTGTACACTTTCATGAATTTGTTTCCACTTTCAATGTCGGTTATCAAATCGTCAATCGCAGTCGATAAATCAGTTCTTTGTTCCAATAAAACGTTTAATTTTTCTTGGCACTTGTTTTTGTGTTCTTGCGAGGCATCGGCCCGACTTACCTCTTCTTGCATATGGTAAATTTTCAGTGCCAAAATGGACAATCTGTCAAAAGCCCAAGCGGGACTTTCGGAGTTGATTTTAGCTTCTGGTTTGGCATTAACCTGACTGTATTTTTGCAAAAAATAACTGTCAATATATTCTACCATATCCGTGCGTTCTTGATTGGAAGCATCAATTCTTCTTTTCAAAGTCAAAGCGGCAACTGGATTAATATTCGGATCGCGAATGATGTCTTCAAAATGCCATTGTACCGTGTCAATCCAATTTTTGTGGTACAACAAATGCTCAAATTGATCCTTTGGAAAAGGATTGTTAATGGGTTGATCCACGTTATCAAATTGGTGATACTCTTGGATGCTTTTTTCGAATACAGAATAGGCTAATTTTGAAAACATATCGTTATATATTGAAAGACAAAGATACTTTTTTATACATTTATAGTGTTGAAAATAACTAAAGTTTTACCAAAACGTCCAAGAATTCAATATTATGCAAATCCATCACCTATCTGAAAATAATAGTATTCTAAATCATTTTTTAGGTCAAATCCGGGAGGTAACTATCCAAAAGGACAGTCTTCGTTTTAGAAAAAACATGGAGCGTATTGGCGAAATCATGGCCTATGAATTAAGTAAAAATTTGGACTATCAAGCGGTTGCAATAGCCACGCCTTTGGGAACTAAAGAAACGCAATACATCAAAAATTCATTAGTGATTTGTTCCATTCTTCGCGCAGGCTTAAGCTTGCATAATGGGTTCTTAAATTATTTTGACTCTGCCGAAAACGGATTTATTTCGGCCTACCGACATCATCCCAACAAGGATGATTTTTTCGAAATTATAGTGCAGTACCAAGCTGTTGCTGATATTAATAACAAAACGGTTGTCGTTGTAGATCCTATGTTGGCCACTGGGCAATCTATTGTGGCGGTGTATAAACAATTGATGGAAAGAGGTGCGCCAGCCGAAATTCATATTGCTGTGGTGATTGCTGCTCCGGAAGGAATTGCGCATTTGCTAGCTGAATTGCCTGACAACTGTCATCTTTGGATTGCCGCAACTGATGATCACCTCAACGAGCACAGTTATATCATTCCGGGATTGGGAGATGCTGGAGATTTAGCCTACGGCGCAAAATTATAGTTGACTTACAAACAAAAACAGACTGCACAATAGTACCGCAATAAAAACTATTTCTTTTTTAAAATTGGTTTGGGAATAGTCCAAATGGGCGCTAGCCAAAACGGCCAAGGGTGCAATGGTGAAAACTAAAATATCACTGCTTTTATTGGCTGAAACTAGAAAAACAATTACGCCAATGAAAAAGGAAGCGATCATTTTCTTATAAGAAATTTGCGTAGTTGACGGACGGTGTGACAAAGTAATCATCATCGAAAAAACAAAAAACAAAACGACTGACACATAAATGGAAAAGGCTAAGTTTTGATTGCTATTGGTAAAATAATCAATTGCAAAATCCGATTGCGTTATTTCTTCAAAGTACTTTATCGCGTTAATGTTACTATAAGTAGTAAAAAAAGCAAAAAAGACTGCTACTACAAAAAAGGCAATGAAGGGCAAAACCCAATTGGTATAGTCTCTAGAAACCGATAAAAGAATGGACAAAAAGACTAAAATCAGAAACAAAATGGCCCAAAAATGAAATAGTGAAGCCAAAATGATCCACAAAGAAGCATCAAATATTTTTTCTTTAGCTGCTTTCCTCGACTGCAACGAAATCAATCGGCGTAAGGCTAATAAAATGAAAAAATTGGCCAAAAGGAGGTTTAAATTGTTCAGTATTGTAGGGAAAAACAACAGCAATAAGAAGAAAAAAATAGCCGTATAACCAGTGTCTTTAGTGAGTCCGTTGCGTTTTCCAATAAAGCTAGTTAAGAAAATAGAGGCCAATAGAATTAGTAAAGAAAATCCCTTTTTTAGAAGCATAACGCCCGAGCTCAACCAAGAAGGATCTTGAATTTGATAGATAAAAAAGAAAAACATCACTATAAATACGATTAAAGCGTAATTTAATGGTGTAGATTTTTTAAAAACACTTGCAATCATAAGGATATTTTATACTTTTGTGTCCGTAAATATACTATTTGTTTAAAACAAGTTCAAAAAAGATTGGAGGCACGGTCTGGATTTCTTTTTTAAATTTACGCTAACTCAAAATAACAACATAATTTTATATCATTATGAAATCATTTTTCGAAGGAATTCAATTCTTATTTGTAGATGTTTTATTTGTCCCTCTTGATTTTTTAAGAGCTATAGAACTTTCTTCTTGGTTTGGTGCCAATGCGATCAACTGGATCTTTGTGATTGTTTGTGCTTCTGCAATGGTATATTGGATCAAACAATTGCAAATTTTTGACCAAGCCGGTACTGAAGATCAAGACACAACGGCACATTCTTTCTTGAAATAATAAAGAAATTAAACGATATTGGAAATTACTTTAAGTCGTTTCCAATATCGTTTCTAAAATACATCTTATCAAAATGAAGCTTAGCGATATTTTGGTAAGATTTTTTTATGGCCTCTTCAAAGTTATCGCCATAGGAAGTAACTGTTAAAACACGTCCTCCGTTAGACAACACTTGATTGTTTTCTAATTTCGTTCCAGCGTGAAAAACAATCGAATCCGTGATGTTTTCTAAACCGGTTATTACTTTTCCTTTTTCAAATTCTTCTGGATATCCGCCCGAAACTACCATAATGGTTGTGGCACTTCTTTCGTCAACTTGTAAAGTAATTTCGTCTAGTTTTTCATTGGCTACCGCCAAAAACAAGGCTACTAAATCGGTTTTCAATCTTGGAATGACTACTTCCGTTTCGGGATCGCCCATACGCACATTGTATTCAATCACGATCGGTTCGCCTTTTACATTGATTAATCCAATAAAAACAAATCCTTTGTACGGAATACCGTCTTTTTGGAAACCATCAATCGTTGGTTTTACGATGCGTGTTTCGATTTTTTCCATCAAAACAGCATCTACGTACGGAACAGGAGAAACGGCTCCCATACCGCCTGTATTTAAACCCGTATCGCCTTCGCCAATGCGTTTGTAGTCTTTGGCTGTGGGCAAAATTTTATAACTCTTTCCGTCTGTCAAAACAAAACAGCTCAGTTCGATGCCGTCCAAAAATTCTTCGATTACGACTTTAGCACTTGCCGTTCCGAATTTTTGGTGTACCAACATATTGCGCAATTCTTCTTTGGCTTCCGCCAAATCTTGAATAATCAACACGCCTTTTCCGGCAGCTAATCCGTCTGCTTTTAATACATAGGGTGGTTGCAACGTTTCTAAAAATTGGCATCCTTTTTCTACCGTTTCCACTGTAAAACTGTCGTAAGCGGCTGTTGGAATGTTATGTCTGAATAAGAATTCTTTGGCAAATTCTTTACTTCCTTCTAATTGCGCGCCAATTGACGATGGACCAATTACAGGAATATGTTTTATATCGGCATCATTCAAGAAAAAATCGTAAATTCCTTTTACCAAAGGATCTTCGGGTCCTACAACTACCATTTCCACTTTTTCTTTCAAGACAAAGTCTTTAATCGCTGGAAAGTCCGTTGGGTTAATGTTGATATTATTGGCTATTGCTGCGGTTCCGGCGTTTCCTGGTGCTACAAAAAGGTTGTCGCAAAGCGGACTCTGAATCATTTTCCATGCAAAAGCATGTTCTCTCCCGCCTGAACCCAATAGTAAAATAGTCATGTTGTAGTTTATTAGTTGTCGTGCAAAAATAATGGCTTTTGAACGGAAATAATAATTAATTTTTAAAAAGTTGTTGGGAGAACTTATGCGTATCTGTTTTATTCTAAATTTTTCTTTTTCGAATTATCAGTAAGTGCTTTGAAATTTTCTTTGCTTACAATTTTTTTGCCCGATTTCTTTTCCAATTCTTTGCGGGCATTACCAGCAACACTTCCACCTGCTTTGGCGGCTTTTTGATTTTCCACAAAACCAATTGCATCTTTATTTTTTGCAATTTCAGTTGTCGAAGCTTCGCCTAGCATAGTGAATATCAACTCTAAATCGGTCATGTGGTCGCGGAGATTTTCGTTGACTTTAGTTAATCCTTTTAGTTTTTTGTAATCGCTTGGAACAATACCAAAAGTGGCTTTGCTTATTTCGGCGGTAAGTATCGCATATTCTTTTCCTTCTTTCACACCTCGTTCATTCCATTCTTTAGTTAATTCATCACGAACTACAATTCCTCTTATTCGTTTTTCTATCCACGCATCACTATAACCTTTAGCTTTGTAAGTGGCTCTAATTCGGGCTTGAGCCAATTCAGGATTTTCGATTTCGGCAATTCGTTCCGCACCCACTTGCGCTAACCATTGTTTGAAAGGCTCCGCTTTTGGGGATGGAACGGATTGGATGAGTCTTAAAAGTTGTTCTGTATCAGCAACATCTGTCATTCTCATTTTTCCGTCTGCAGCAAGCATTTTCAAACCGTGACAATTCGTCACGGTTTCATTTCCGTCCGCTTTTAATCGTTGCTTTAATTTTCTCCAATAGGCTAAAGGGTCAACACTTTCGGTCAATATAAAAATGATATCCGTAATACTGAAATACCATTTCTGCTCTTGCTCGTTCCAAATTGAACGTACATTTTTTTCTTCAAATAATTTAATGTTGCTCATACTAAATTTAAGTTTGGGGTTCTTAAATTCAAATGTACGTTTTTATCCTAAAATGAATTGTTGACAAGTTGAAATAATTGATTTCAAAAGGGTGTTAAATAACTAAAACTTACAAGGTCAAAAAGACCTTGCAGGTTAGATAATTCTGTAAACAAAAACCCCCTAAAATAGCGGGCTACGATTTGATTTTGTGTGTCAAATTTTACTTTTTTTCTAGTAATTCTTTAGTCAATTCTAATTGTTGTTTTTGCAGACTTATAATCTCGTCTATTCGGAGCATCCATGCTCCAAGTAATCTAATTACTAAAACAATTACTACCAAAATTACGATTGCTACAATTGCTTCCATTTTTTTTGGGTTTTTAAAGATTCTTATTTAGTTGTTAAAATTTTCTTTGCTTACAATTTTTTGCCTGATTTCTTTTCTAATTGTCGATCGAGGGTTAATTTGATAAAGTTATTTTAATGGCTAATTCACCAAACTTATTATCATATTTATCCAGGTATTTACTAAATTCTGATTTTTTGTGAATTCCTCTAGAAACCCATTTGCCTGCAAAGAAGTGCCAGGAAGTGCCTGAATCTGAGGGGATGGTGCCAATCGTTGGGCAGTAACTCAGTCCGTCTTTATACACTTTCTTCTTGGGGCCCGGAAGCCAGCCTTGTATTTTTGCATTATTTTCACCAAGAGTATATTTAAATGTGTATTTATTCTCTTCTATAATCATCCATTCAAAAGCAATAAACAAACCAGAATCTGGAATTACGATGTTTTTATCTTTCAAATCAACTGTGGTATCTCGCTTTCCTTTTTTAACCCTAACAATAATGATGTCGTCTGAATAATCCAAGCCCGGACTTCCGTCTGGAGCCACTTCATAAAACCGAAGCTTTATTTTCGCATTGTTAATATTTGACCGAGTTAAAAAAGTAATTGCATCGACAAAAGGATGTTTTTTTATGTCTTGGGTTGGCGTTATAAATTTGGCTATTATTGTAGGCTGGATACCTGCTCCATAATATAAATTAATGTTTTCCTTTTGATACTTTCCAATTTCGATTTGGTCTTTTCCAATTCGTTTTTGAATTACAACCTCGTTTAATTGATAAGCAATTGATTGTAAAACTACTTTTCTAGCTTCACTTAGTTTGGCTTTTACTGTTTGAAATCCAACGGCTGAAAAAACGAGGGTTTTGTTTACATCAACGGTGATCGAAAATTCGCCATTTTCCTCAGAAGTCGTTCCGATGTTTTCATTTTCGACCCAGATATTCACATACGGAATGGGCTTGCCCAATTCGTCAACCACAACGCCTTTGGTTTGCGCAAAAAAGGAAAAGGACAGCAATAAAAAAAAAGAAAACTTATTCATCATACAAAATAGGATATTAAAATTGTCAAGCTTAATTTGGTTCACTCTGATTAAATTCTGAAATGGTATTTAAAAGCGCAAGGGGTTTAAAATGGCTGTTAACGTTATGCAACGCGATGTGTTAGATTTAAAAGTACTTGCTTTCAATTTAGCACTAAACCCGCCATATTGCCAAGGCTGCTGTTGGCTTTAGTTATTTCAATTTTTCTAATTTTTTGATAAAATCTTTGCCGTCTCCTATTTTTAATTTTCCATTTTCACCCCTTTCGTAAGGAATACCATACTCAGAGTATATTACAATTCCGTTTTTATCTAAAAATAGATTTACTGGATAAGATTTTAATTGCAATTTGTCTGTAAATTCTCTTGCATCAACTATATGTAAGAATTTATATAAATGTTTTTTTAGAAACTTATCTACCTGTTTTTGAGATTCATAGGTTACAGCTATGAAATTATATTTTTCTTTATACTCATCGTAAATTTTGTTAAGTATTGGCATTTCATCGATGCAAGGTGCGCAAGCAGTAAACCAAAAATTTATTAAGGTTGGTTTTCCATTTAATTTATTTATTGGTATCTTTTTTCCATTTATATCTGTTAAAATCATTTCAGGAAGTTTTTTGCCTACATATTCTGATAAAGGACCTTTAAAAGCATTAGTGTCCTTAATTTCAAATTTAACAAAATGGATAATTGAATCTGTTTTAGTTTCTGTATTATCAATATTGAACTTGACAAACGCTTCCTTATTAGATATTTTTTTGTATTTTGTTTTTAATTCAGAAGTTTTTAAGTCAAGTTCTGCTTTAGTCAGCCTGTTTTTTCCATTTGTCGAATAATATTCTGTTTGAGAAAAACAATTTAAAGCTGTAATCAAAAATGTTGTTAAAATTAGTTTTTTCATGTTTTAGTTTTTTTATAATTGTCTCCAAACAGTTTGCATATTTATGAAGTGGAAGATTTAAAAGCAATTGCTTTCAATTTAGCACTAAACCCCTATTTTGCCAGACTGCTGTTGGCTTTAGTTGTTTTTTATTCTGTAAATTATTCTGTCATTATTACTATTAAAAAAATTCATTCCTAAATCATTTTTCAACTGTAATTTTAATTTATCAAATGATGTTTTTTTCCACTTGTAATTAATTCTTTCAGAATTAGTTTCGCAAGTGGTTTTTTCTAAAAATTCTGAATTCAATACTTCTGCTAGCTTATTTAAATCACAATTAGATAGTATAATTGAGTCTTTAAAAATGGTAACTGAAGAAATTTTATTTTTTGAATTACTAATGAATTTCGAATATTTTAAACTGTCTTTAATTGTAATATTGAATGATTGATATTTCTCTTTAATTATTTTTAGTTTTAATTCGTGGATAATTTTATTTAAAACAACTTCATTAACAGAAATGTTTTCATCTTTTTGCTTGATAAGTAAAGCGTATTTTTTATTTTGTGATTTTTCATTGTCAAATTTTATATTGCTTGTGTCGGTTTTAATTAGTATACCAAATATTTCTTTCAGCGTTATATTTTCTGCATTAATGTTTAATGGTGTTTTTTGAATATGATTGGTAAAATCATGATGGAAATATGCTGCTTTTTTAATCTCAATTTTATACGTTTCAGTATCTGCATTAAATGAATTGTTTTTACAAGAATTCAAAGTAATAAATAACGCAAGAAAAAAGATTTTTTTTAGTAGATTCATTTTTGTGTTTTTTATAATTAAAGTTAACGTTTTCTGGGGCTTGTAGCAGTAGCAGATAAATATACCCAAACTTTTCTTTAAACACTAACCCTTGCAAGTACAAAAGCGACTTTCAGTTATGCCCGAAAGCCGCTATTGCTAAAAACTGCGTTTGTAAGAAGCTATTTATAAATTGGTAATCTTGTCATAAATAAAATAACCCATTAGTAATAATAGTAACGAAGTTCTAAGATATTCATATTTCTTTTTCTTTACTCTGTTATTAACTAATCTATATAAAACAAATAAAGAAATTAAAGAAAAAAAGCCTATATACATAAAATCTAATACTTTCATACTTTATAATTTAAAACCAACCCATACAATCACCAAAATCGTAAACTATCAAAGTTGCGCCAACAACTCCCAAATATCTAGTTGCAACCTTACCAATAGCTCTTATTAATAATCTACGATTAGAAAATTGGTTCCAAAAACCTTCGTGAAGTTCAAAACCAACAAAAGAACGAGCAACACAATCTAAAACAGAAGGATCGCCTTGAACTTGCATTTGATAATTATCTTCTTCCATTTCGATAATTAAAATACCAACTAAAGCAATTTCAGGCGCATCTAAAGAACCAAATTCGTGAATTATTTCAGCTTGCGTAATGCCTTCTTGCAATAAAAGGTTTTTTGTTTCAATTACAAATGGTTCTAAAAATTCTTGAGCGTCTGCTTCTGTTAAGCCAGTACCACGCATCTGAAGCGAATTACTTAGTTTTTGGTTTTCTTTAACCTTATTAAATTGTAATTTTAAGGTTGATGCTAATTTTTTTGCATCAGCCTTTTTTTCAATTACATTTTCATCATTTTCACTTGAACAAGAATAAAAAGAAAATGATACCAAAGTTATTAAAAGACTCGCGAAAATAAAAAATTTAGATTTCATATTGATATATTATTATTAAATTAAAATTGATAAATACTACATTTCCCATTTTATAAAGCAATTTTCAAGATTTTGTAGCAAACAAATTTACTCACCGCTTTACTATTAAAAGACTTTTCTATTTTTAATATTTTTCATTATATATTATTTCTATCTAATTGGTTCAAATTTTGGCGTTTTTTCAGTTATAATTTCTTACAACTCGTTTTTTGGCGCAAGTTGCCCATACAAGCGGTTACAAACGATTTAAGTCGTTTGCATTTTAAATAAAATCTGTAAAGGAAGTTGATTTGAGATCCAATGCAGTTTTAGGGCTTTTCAAATGTAATAAATTAATTGAACAATTTAAAAATTTAAAAATTTAAAATATTCGAAAGTTCGTGTTGTTTATATGCCAATAAAAAACCCGCTTCGAGAAGCGGGTTAGTTTTTATGTAATATAATTCGAGAAATCTTTGTGTTCCTCTTTCAATAATTCTTCTGGAGATAAGGATTTGAAATACTCATAGGTAATTTTCATTCCTTCGGCACGGCCTACTTTGGCTTCCCAGCCCAATAGCTCTTTGGCTTTGGTGATGTCAGGTTGGCGCTGCAATGGGTCGTTTATGGGTAACGGATGATAGACTACTTTTTGATTCGTACCCGTTAACTTGATGATTTCTTCGGCAAAGTCTTTAATCGTAATTTCGTCTGGATTCCCAATGTTAACCGGATACACATAATCCGAATGTAGCAACCTAAAAATTCCTTCCACTTGATCATCTACATAACAGAACGAACGTGTTTGCAATCCGTCGCCAAAAATGGTTAAATCCTCGCCACGAATCGCTTGCCCAATAAAGGCTGGAATGACGCGGCCGTCATTAAGGCGCATTCTTGGTCCGTAGGTATTGAAGATGCGAACAATTCGAGTTTCCACGCCATGAAACGTATGGTACGCCATGGTAATCGATTCTTGGAAACGTTTGGCTTCGTCATATACGCCTCTTGGGCCAATGGTGTTTACGTTGCCATAGTATTCTTCGGTTTGTGGATGCACTAATGGATCGCCATACACTTCTGAAGTCGAAGCAATTAAAATGCGTGCTTTTTTAACGCGTGCCAAGCCTAATAAGTTGTGTGTTCCTAACGAACCTACTTTTAGGGTTTGAATCGGAATTTTTAAATAATCGATTGGACTTGCTGGCGAAGCAAAATGTAAAATATAATCTACCTTTCCGGGAACGTGAACAAATTTGGTGATGTCATGGTGGTAAAATTCGAAGTTTTCCAACTTGAATAAATGTTCGATATTTTTCAGATCGCCCGTAATCAAATTGTCCATGCCTATAACAAAATAACCTTCTTTTATAAATCGGTCACAAAGATGCGATCCTAAAAATCCCGCCGCTCCTGTTATCAATATTCGTTTCATAGTTTATCTTTTTTTACCCATTGGTTTTATTGCTGATTTTACGTCAGTTCGAGTGATTTTCGACCGTCCCGAAACGTCGGGATCAGGAAGAAAATTGTCCTTCGTCTCCGCTCAGGATGACAGAACTAGTAAAATTTCATTAAAAACGATTCTCGATACATTTTTTGTTCCATTTCACTACACAAAAAACACTCGAATTGACGTTTTTATTTATTGTTGATTTACATTAAATATTTGTTCCAAAATTTTGATCGTAATCAAATAGGTTGGTTTTACGCCTGTGGTTCCTAATCCGCCAGAGGCCAAAGTGCTTCCGGTTTCTAATGGATTGTCTGAAGCATAATAGGCGTAGCGTACTTTAATATCTTTTGGTACGCTTTTTCTAATTCTTGAAGCCGATTGAATGGCTTTTTGATAATAAGCTCCTTCCATTTCTAATCCGATGGCTCTCCAAGTCGATTCGTGGAAAAACTGCAACAAATCCCTGTTTTGCAAGGAAGTTCCTAAAACCGTTACCATAGGTCCGGCAAATACCGCAATGTCATTGCCTTCAAACATCTCGGCAGTTAATTCGTTTTCAAAAAAGTAATTGTCGGCCGTTCCTTCGTTGATATGCGCATTTGGAATCATAATATCTCCCTTGCCTCCTTCTAAAATACCGGCTTTTCCCATAATGGAAATCGACTGAGCGTTTAAGAAGGTTTCTTTTTTAAAGGGTTTGAACAACTCGTCAATCGTTTCATACGCTTGCTCTCCAAAAGCATAATCCATGACAATTAGGACTGGCTTTTCGTCGCCTAGATTCGCTTTAGGAAAAGACGTTTTGCTCCAATCTATTTTGGCTGTGTCAAAAATCTGAACATCGATATTCGTTCCTGAAGTATCGGGCAAGGAAATCATTCCTTGTTTCAAGGCAATCGCTTCGACTAGATCCCGTACTTCATTAGCGCCTGACTTACTCAATTCTTCATAAACAAAGAAATCGGATTGGTTTTTGAACTTGGTTTTCAAAGCTGGAACCGCAAAAATAGAGTTCATCACCGAGTGCATATTGGCACTAATCACATGAATGGGTCTGCCTAATAAATGATTTTCTTTTAATACTTCTTTGATGTTGGTCGCCCAAATCTCACCGTGAATGTGGTGTCCCAAACGCTCTCTCAACACTGGGCTGAAAGTAATGGTGCGTTTGTTGTTTTCAAAAATTTCTTCGATGGCTAATTTTCCTAACCAATAAATAAGATGTAAAAAACGATCTGGTGCTGCTGCTGAGCCAAAGGCATCATAAATATCTAAGATTTCTTCGAAAGTTCGGCCAAGAATATTGGCAGTATGAGAAATCGCTTTCTCTTTCTCTATTTGAGTTAATTTTTTATTTTGCTGAACGGCGATTTCTAATTTTTTCCAATCGTGGGAAACCTCTCCTGCTTCGTCTAGCAACACTCTGTTTTTAATCTTGTGTGATTCGATGAAAATAAAAGTCAAGTGCGTCAAAATATCGTAAATGTCGGAACGCCCACGAGTAATGACTACGTTCATTTGCTCTTCGTCAATGCGGTAGCAATTACGGCGTCTTTTTGGAGGAACAATCGCTTTGAAATGGGATTTAGAATAACCCTCATCTGAAGTTAAATTGATGAATCGGCATTCTTCAATACCTATTGGAAGTCGTTCAATAACATACAAAAGGCCGTTTAATTCTACTTTTTCGTCGGCAATATTTCCATAAATTTCTGGGCGTAAAGCCAATAAAGCTTCGCGTAAAGTGTCTCCTGAAACTCCCATCGGTTTGTAAAAACCGCGGTTGAATAAATGCCTCATGGTAATGTACAGTCGTTCAATAGCTGCTGACGACTCTTGCGCTCGTGAGCGCGAAATGTGTTTAGTATCCATACTTTTCTATTTTATTTAACCTGCAAAAATACACTATTTTTTCTAGTTAGTAAGGATTAAATTAATGGCTGGCTCAAAAACTTTACTGTCAAATTTTTTAAAATCCTCATTTTGACTAATCGGTTGTTTCGGAAATTTATACCACCCTTTTTCAGTAAAAACAAAACTGTTTTGGTCGTCAACTAAATTATAAACCAATCCGGGTTCATAACTAACTGCTTTTAATTTTTTATTAGGTTGGTTGTAGAAACTTTTATTTTCTTCTAAAAAAAGCGTTTCAAAAGCTATAAAAATTCCGTTTTCAGGGAATACAAGATTGTATTTTTCGAAATTGATTGCGTTTTCATTCTTTCCTTTTTTAACTGTAATGATTATTTCTTCATCCATTAAATCGTTGCCGGGATACCCTAGATTATTGACTCCCAAAACGCGAAGTTTAAATTTTGCGGATGCTATTTTAGATTTCGTGAAAATTTTAACTTTTTTTATGTATTTAGTCTCTTTGTAGCTTTCTTTAAAAGGAAAATAACGCCCTTTCAAATTGCTAAATACAGCTGTAATTCGAATTGCATTCTTTTGAAGATTTTCACCAATTTCTATTTCTTTTTTAAATTTTGGCCGTTCAACAACCACTTCTTTTAATTCAAAAACTTTAGGATTCAATAAGATTATCCCGTTTTTTGATGAGGCTCTCTTTATTTCAAAACCCAAAGCCGAAAAGACCAATACTTTTTCGTCTTTTATGTCCAATGAAAAACTGCCGTTTTCTTCAGATGTTGTTCCAATAGTTTCATTCTCTACCCAAATATTCACATAAGGAATGGGTTGTCCCGAAATACTATCTTTTACAACGCCGCGAATTTGTGCGGAGGTATAAAACCCAAGCAAAAGCAAAACCAACAAAAACCTTTTTTTTTGCATCTTTTTCCTATTCTCTATCTAATAAATCAGCAATTTTTCTGTCATTAGACAGTCGCGGAATTTTATTCTGACCCCCTAATTTTCCGATCGATTTCATATAGTCTTGGAAACCGTTTTTAGCCACTATTGTAATGACTAATGGGCGCAACACATTTCCAATAATTAAATCGTCATAATATGCATTTTGCTTTCGCATCGCGCCGTCAATTTGTAATGCAAATGCTGCTAAATTATCGGGGGCGTTTTCAAATTCTATCAACCATTCGTGGTAGGGCAATCCTTCGGCTGGATTGATTTGTGGTGCCACTGTAAATTCATTCACGCGAATTGTAGTTCCCTCCATGGCTTCCTGCAAGGCGCTTTCTACTTCTTTTCCAATGACATGTTCGCCAAAAGCAGAAATATAATGTTTGATTCGACCTGAAACAATCACTCGGTAGGGTGCTAAACTCGTGAACTGAACGGTATCGCCAATATTATACGCCCAAAGACCGGCATTAGTGGACAAAATCAAAACGTAATTCACGCCTAATTCCACTTCGCCAATGGTAAGCCGTTGTGGATTTTCCTTATAAAACTCCTCGCTCTTAATAAATTCGTAGAAAATTCCAGAATTCAATAATAACAACATCCCTTTCTCTTTTTGGGAATCTTGGTACGCAAAAAATCCTTCTGAAGCTGGAAAAAGCTCAATTGAATCGACTTTTCGACCAATTAAGTTTTCAAATTTGGCACGATAAGGTTCGTAGTTCACACCGCCATAAATAAATAGATTGAAATTCTTAAAAATTTCGCCTACGGGCTTCCCTTCTTTTTGCTGTAATTTTTCAAAATACATTTGAACCCAAGACGGAATTCCAGAAATGACCGACATGTTCTCGTCAAACGTTTCTTCAACAATGGCGTTGACTTTGGTTTCCCAATCTTCAATACAATTGGTTTCCCAAGAGGGCATCCGGTTTTTTTGTAAATATTTCGGAACAAAATGCGCTACGATTCCTGACAAACGCCCTAGTTGTATTCCGTTTTTTTCTTCCAAAACCGGACTTCCTTGTAAAAAAATCATTTTTCCGTCTACAAAATCAGCATTGCCTGTTTCGTGAATGTAATGTAAAATTGCATTGCGCGCCGCTTCAATATGATACGGCATGGATGCTGCGGTCAACGGAATGTATTTTGCGCCAGAAGTTGTGCCAGAGGTTTTGGCAAAATACAACGGCTTGCCTTTCCAAAGTACATTCTCCTCCCCGTTTACTACTCGATCAACATAGGATTTCAATTGTTCGTAATCACGAACAGGGACTTGTTGGGCAAAATCGGCAGGGTTTTTAATTTGATGAAAATTGTGGTCTAAGCCAAACTGCGTGTCTTTCGCTTGACGAATTAATTCTTGGAAAACTTTCTTTTGCGTAGCAACGGGGCTTGATGACCAAACTTTAGTTTTTTTTACCACTTGACTTGCAAACAAACGAGCTGCAATAGATTTTATTGACATGGTGTTTCTTTTTTCTTTAATTCGTTTTCGGTGCTCAATAAAATATAAGCGACAACAGCAATTGACGACAGTACTCCTATCCAAACTTCGGTCGTTTCTGTTGTAGTAATAACTATTTTAAAAAAACTTATCAGAATTAAAACTAAACTACCTTTTATCATTTTTTGGGTAGAAAATTGTTGTGCAAGATCCCAATTGTTTTGGTTTTTCATTGACCTTGTAGTTCGGTAGCCATACCACTGATTTATTTTTTTAGGCGGAAAAAAATGAGATATCAAACCTGAAATAAAAAAAATAGAACCCATCAGTAGGTTCATTAATAAACAATGTTCAACAACTGTATTCATTTATTTATTCTTTTGGTAAGATTGTTCTTCTTTGGTTACGCGCTTTCGTAATTCTAACTCTTCCTTTGTGGCTGATAAATTTCCCTCTACCGGGATCTCTTCTACAGATGACAGAATAGAATCTTTGTTAAATTTTGCAAATTCCAATTCGCCTGTCAATACTTTTTTAAGCGATTTAATATAGGCTTCATTATATTCCAAGGCTTGAGTTAAAGAATCTGATTTTAAAGCTAATACGGTAGCATCGCGTTTTAATTTGGAAGACGAATAGCCCGGAATAAATTCCCGCAAAGGAGTAAAAGCAATAATGAAAGTTGTAATAAAAATAATGAAAATTGCCCCCAATCCCAACACTATAAAAACATTCATTAACGTTAGTTTTAACGAAAAGGTCTCTTCAAAAGTGTCTTCGTTTAAAATAATTAAACGCCTTTTGTTAAACAGATTTTCTTTTAATTTTTGTCTAAATAAGCCTTTGTTAAACATGGAATGTAGTTTATTGAACAAATATAAACAATAAATAATACTAGAAAGAGAGTTGTATTAAAGAAGCGAAATTGCTACAAAAAGGATTTTAATAGAATTTTAACGCTGCCATCAATAAATAAATGATGAAAAAACAATTGTGGTTCAGTAATTCTATATACATTTGTACTTTAAACTAGAATAGAAATTTGCTTCGGCATTTAAAAATATCTTAATTATGGGAAGATTTGGTATTACAGAATTACTTGTTATTGGAGCATTTATTTTATTGCTTTTTGGAGGTAAAAAAATTCCAGAACTAATGAAAGGTTTGGGAAGCGGAATTAAAGAATTTAAAAACGCCGCTAAAGACGATTCATCTGACAAAAAAGACGAAACCAAAGAATAATTCTTTTCGCTTTATAATACAAAAACCCAAGTTGATTAACTTGGGTTTTTTGCTTTTAAACTATCATTGTCAATTAAATCAGTTTGCGGTCTTCGTCCGCCTCAGTCACTTTAAGCTCAACCTGTTGGTGCGGTTTGACAACTCCCACAAAACCTGTTTTGAATTAGGAAATTGGAAGTTGTGTGCTGTTCTATTATTTTAGGTTTTAGCAGCGCTTACTTTTTATTTTACCTATACTATTGGTATTTATTGACAGGCAATTTTATTTACGCGGTTTTGGTGTCTTCCACCTTCAAATTCAGTGTTTATAAACGTTTCCACCATTTCTACTGCTTGCGGGATGGAAGTATAACGAGCGGGAATACTAATCACATTTGCATCGTTATGCAATCTTGCTAAGGCAGCGATCTCTTTTATCCAACACAAAGCAGCGCGCACTTTTTGATGTTTATTCACTGTCATGGCAATTCCATTACCGCTACCACAAATCACAATTCCAAAATCAGCCTTTCCATCTTCAACATCTTGAGCCACTGGATGCGCCATATCAGGATAATCAACCGCATCAAAAGAGTCAGTGCCATAGTTCGTAATTTGATGTCCTTTTGCTTCAAGTATAGCTACAATTGCTTTTTTATATTCAGGACCAGCATGGTCATTTCCAATTGAAATTTTCATTTAAGTGGTGTGTTTATATTTTGTTCAAAATTAAGGAAAGATTTTGAGTTAGAAATCATAAATAGATTGGTTTATTTACTTGTTTAATATTTGTGTTACATTATAAAAAAAATAAAATTTAAATAGCAGTCTAACAGAATATTAGCTTAAAACAATTTCTAAATAATATAAAAACATTTAGATTCTAGACTGTATTTCATATTAAAAATGTTAAAATATTGAATTGTTAATAGTAAAACATAAAGTGTTGATTTTCAGTTAACCTTAAATTAACATACTGTGTTCATAACTCGAGATAGAAAATAAGAACTTTTTAGTACAGGAAAAGAAAAATTATGTAATCCAAAATCTAGTTTAAAAATCCTAATTTAGTTTGTTTAATTTTTAGAAAAGTTATGAATAGAAAAAAAGGATTTATTAACAGATTTTAAAAATTTACTTATTTACAAAATGAATAAATTTTAGGTTATAAACAGCTGTTAATTAAAATTAAGAAGTTCTTTGTTTTTAAATCGTTACCTATAAAAATCAATGTTGATAACTAAAAATAACTAGATGTAACTTTATTTAAAATCCTTTTTTAAAAAATTTATACTAACTATTAACACACTATAATAACCATTAAAAAATAAATTTAAATTTTCTTTTCTTTTTGTTGTAATATATTAATGTTGACAACTTTTAGATTTTTTAAAATATTTTTAAAAAATTTTATTTATTTACTAAAAGTTATATTTTTAATAAATCTAAGTCTTAAAAAAGGTATTCTTATTTCTTATTTGTAATTTTAGACTTTTAAGAAAAAATATATGGGAAAGCGTTTAAGAAAACCGCTAAAAAAAGAGAGGAATTACTCTGAAAAAATTGTAAAAATACTGTCTGAAAGTGCAAATAAACTGTTTAACTACAAACAAATTGCTGCTAAATTAGAGGTAGACGATACACAAAGTAGAAATCAAATTATTAAAGATTTAAAAATTTTAGCAGCTCAAAAACTAATTATTGAATCTGAACCTGGAAAATACTTAATTAAAGCAGAAAGTCAAGAATATTTCGAAGGTAAAATTGATATGACAGGACGAAAAACAGCTTATTTTGTTTGTTCGGATTTAGAAGAAGATGTTTTTATTCCAACTACTAATTTAAATAGGGCTTTAGATAAAGATATTGTAAAAGTATACATCTACAACCGAAGAAAAGGTCGCCGCCCAGAAGGAGAAGTAATTGAAGTAATTGAACGAAATAAAACAGACTTTGTTGGTGTTATTGATATTCAAAAAAATTTCTCTTTTGTATCGACTGCAAATCCAAAAATGTACACGGATATTTTTATTCCAAAAGATAAAATAGGAGAAGCAGAGCAAGGTGATGTTGTTTTGGTTCATATTGAAGATTGGCCAAAAAGAGCTGATAGTCCTTTTGGAAAAGTAATAAAAGTACTTGGAAAACCTGGCGAACATAATACTGAAATTCATGCTATTTTAGCGGAATATGGTTTACCTTCTGAATTTCCTATTGAAGTAGAAACCTATGCACAAAAAATAGATACTTCTATTCAAGAATCCGAAATTGTAAAGCGTCGCGACATGCGTGATACTTTGACTTTTACCATTGATCCAAAAGACGCCAAAGATTTTGATGATGCGTTGTCTTTTAAAAAGTTAGAGAATGGAAATTTTGAAATTGGAATTCACATTGCGGATGTTTCTTTTTATTTAGAAGAAGGAACTATTTTAGATGATGAAGCTTATCAAAGAGCTACTTCAGTGTATTTAGTAGATCGAGTAGTACCAATGTTACCTGAAGTTTTGTCAAATTTTGCTTGTTCATTACGCCCTCAAGAGGAAAAATACACTTTTTCAGCTGTATTTGAAATTAATAAAAAAGCACAGTTAATTAATCAATGGTTTGGAAGAACAGTTATTTTTTCTGATCAACGTTTTGCTTACGAAGAAGCCCAACATATTATTGAAACCAAAGAGGATACTATTCCACAAGAAGTTTCTATTACTGGTGCATCCTATCAAGTTTCACCAGAGATTGTGGATGCTACTTTACAATTAGATGCACTAGCTAAAATACTTCGAAGAAACAGAATGAATGAAGGTGCAATTTCTTTTGATAAAGTTGAAGTTAAATTCAACCTAGACCAAGAAGGAGAACCTGCTGGAGTGTATTTCAAAATCTCAAAAGATGCAAATCATTTGATTGAAGAATTCATGCTTTTAGCTAATAGAAAAGTAGCTGAGTATATTGGTAAACAAAAGAAAACCTTTATTTATCGTATTCATGACGAACCTAATGAAGATAAATTAATTGCGATGCAAACTGTCATTGCTAAGTTTGGTTATAAAATTGACTTTAGAAATAAAGACGATATTTCTAAATCGTTGAATAATTTATTAAGCGATGTTGTAGGGACTAAAGAGCAAAACCTTATTGATACATTAGCTATACGAAGCATGAGCAAAGCTAAATATTCAACGGACAATATTGGTCACTATGGATTAGCGTTTGATTATTATTCGCATTTTACCTCACCAATTCGTCGTTATCCAGATGTAATGGTGCATCGTTTGTTACAATTTTATTTAGATGGTGGAAAATCAGTTAATGAAGAAACCTATGAAGCTAAATGTTTACATTCTTCTACAATGGAAGGATTAGCAACTCATGCTGAACGGGATTCTATCAAATACATGCAAGTTAAATACATGCAAAATCACCAAGACCAGGAGTTTCTAGGGGTGATTTCTGGAGTAACAGAATGGGGTATTTATGTCGAAATCATCGAAAACAAATGCGAAGGGATGGTTCGAATTAGAGACATTAAAGAGGATTATTATACTTTTGATGAAAAACAATATGCTTTAGTTGGCGCCACATCTCACGGCTTATTACAACTAGGAGATGAAATTTATGTAAAGGTTAAAAATGCTGACTTAGTTAAAAAACAATTGGATTTTCACTTTATTAGAAGAAACGAATAAGCTTATTTTAAAAAACAGTATTATGAAAAAATTACTTTTTATTTTAGTATTAATCAGTTCATTAACTCATGCTCAAACCGAAAAGAACGTAGGTGATTTTCATAAAGTAACCGCTTTTGATCAAATAACAGTGGAGTTATTTTCTTCAAATGAAAATAAAGTTGTGCTTTCTGGAATTAATTCTGAGATGGTAGAAGTGGTTAATAAAAATGGCGAACTTAAACTCAGAATGCCATTAACTAATTTATTAAAAGGAAATAAGGTTAACGCTAAAGTATATTATACTAATTTAGATGCCCTTGAGGCTAATGAAGGGTCGAAAATTTCAAGTGGAGCACTTATTATAGGGACTGCTTTTGATATTGTTGTAAAAGAAGGAGCTAAAATTAATATTGGTTTAGATGTAGCGAAAGTTACAGTAAAAATAACAAGCGGAGGGATAGTAACAACAAGCGGAATAGCTAAAAATCAAGATGTTATAATTTCTGCAGGTGCTATTTATGAAGGCAAAGAATTAAGCACAGAACAAACTACTATTAGCCTTAATGCTGGTGGAGAAGCTGCTGTTTTTGCAACAGAATTAGTTGACGCAAAAGCAAGAGCCGGAGGCGATATATTGATTTACGGAAACCCAAAACAAGTCAATAAAAAAACTTTTGCCGGAGGCTATATTAAAATAGTAAAATAAGTATAATCCCAAATCCTAATAGCAATGATAAATGATATTATAACCGGAATACCTTGGGGAATTTTCCTTAGTTTTATGATAGGCCCAGTGTTTTTCATTTTAATAGAAACCAGTATTACTAAGGGATTTAGATCTGCTTTATTCTTTGATTTAGGTGTGGTTTTAGGGGATATTTTCTTTATTGCAGTTGCTTATTTAGGTAGTTATCGCTTGATAGCAAGTTTAAAAGACAAACCCGCATTGTTTGTTTTTGGAGGAATTCTAATGTTAACATATGGAACTATTTCGCTGATTAAATTAAAAAAACAATCAAAAATACAGTACGAAGCGATTGACGATGAAATCATTAAAAAAAATTATGCAGGCTTATTTATTAAAGGATTTTTTTTAAATATTATAAATATTGGGGTATTAGGATTTTGGTTGGCTATTATTATTTCTGTAGGACCAAAATTAGATATGCAAACTTCAAGAATGCTGACATTTTTTACATCAGTAATTCTAACATATTTATTAGTAGATTGCTTAAAAATTATCTTAGCTAAGCAATTAAAATCAAAATTAACACCTGTTAATATTCTGAAAATCAAAAAAGGGATTAGTATTGTTTTAATCGTGTTTGGAGTCGCTTTAATGGCTCAAGGTTGGTTTCCAAAAGAAAAAGAAATGGTTAAAAATGCTTGGAAGAAGATTGAAAAGTAAGTTTATAAATAATACTTTATAGAATGAAAAAATCAATTGAAAATAAACTAAATCAAAAAAATACTAAACCCACAAGCATGCGTATTTTAGTTTATGATTTTCTTTCTTCTCAACATACAGCCGTTTCTCTTTCAGAAATAGAAGACCAATTTTCAGTAGCAGATAGAATTACCATTTATCGAACTTTAAAAACTTTCGAAGATAAAGGGATTGTTCATAGTATTCAAGAAAACAAAACTACCAAATTTATACTTTGTTCGGATGAATGTAACGAACAAACACACCGCGATCTACATTTACATTTTTATTGTAAAATTTGTAAAGAAACCACTTGTCGAGATAATTTTTTATTGCCTGATTTTTCAAATACATTTAGAATCGACGAAATTCGTTTTTTTGCGAAGGGAATTTGCGAAAATTGCTTAGTTTAAACTTTGCAATAGTGTTGCATTCGTTTTATAATGAAATTTGGTTAAAAATTAATTATGACACTTTTTATTAAATTCTTCTTACTAATTTATTTTATTATTTTCTTTGGGATTGCGTTTTTTGGAACTAGTTTCTTTGTTGCAAAAAAAATAGGTAAAAATCCAAATGTTTTACCTAATGATGACTCGGCTTATGGATTAATAGGAAAGTATTTTAAAATCAATTTAATTACTGTTTTTTTATATGTGATTTTATTATCTTTTGGTTCTTTAGAATTCGAAAATAAATATTTAAAAACAACTTATTTTGACAGCAATAATTTAAAGATTTTCGGAATAATTTTGATGATTTTTTCTTTGATTTGCGTGATAATTGCTCAAATTAACATGAAAGAATCATGGAGAATCGGTATAGATAAAGAAGTAAAAACAGAATTAATATTGTCTGGCCTTTTTAAATATTCAAGAAACCCTATTTTCTTAGGAATGACTTTAAGCTTAGCGGGGCTTTTTTTAGTTAGTTCAAATTGTATAACATTGATTTTCTTAATAGTTGGTTGTATTCTAATGCAAATTCAAATACGATTAGAAGAAGAGTTTCTTCAAAAAACACATGGTAAATTGTATATTGAATATAAAAACAACGTGAGAAGAATGTTGTAAATTATGATGTGTTTTAAAAAAAATAACATAAGACACCTCTAATTTTCGTAAAGTTTCAGTTGCATCCTCATTCCGATGTTTTAGAAGATTCTCACCCTAACCTTACTAATTTTTTTCTAAAATGTTAAAAAAAGTTACATCACTGTATCTTTTCTAGAAGCATAGTCCGGATTCGAACCATACTTTACTAAATTTTTTCTAAAAAATTAAATAAAAAAAAGAGACACATTACTGTATCTCTTTTAGAGGCATCGTCCGGATTCGAACCGGAGTAGGAGCTTTTGCAGAGCCCAGCCTAGCCGCTCGGCCACGACGCCAATTGTTTATTGGGTTGCAAAGATAGCAAAAAGTTTAATGTTTAAAAGGCTTATGCTAAAAACTTTGTTTGTAAACAACAGATCGCTTACTTCTTAATTACGATATTCTTCTAGTTCAATGGTAACCGCTTCAACATCCCCGCCTATAGGCGGATTAATTTTAGAAACACCAACCATGATGTAAGAAACAGAGGCTGCTTCTGCAAAAACACGAACAATAATTCGGTTCGCTACATGTTCCAACAATTCAGATCGAATCGCCATTTCCTCTTCCACAATTTGGTTTAAAAGGACATAATCAACAGTATCAGCTAATTTATCTGAGATACAGGATTTGCGTAAATCTGTTTTTACCTCCAAATCTATTCGATAGTCAGAACCAATTTTACTTTCTTCTACTAAACAACCGTGGTAGGAGAAGGTGCGAATATTTTTTAGTTTGATGGTTCCCATTGCTGTTATTTTCAAGATAAATTTTTATCACCATGACGGGTTAAAAGTACAAAATGTTTTGCTTTTTTAGTTTTAAAACCGAATAAACAACCATACACTTCGCAGAATCATCAACAATTTTGATAACTTTGCTTTTCAAAATTTTTAAAATGGCTTCAGAAGAAAAATCATTGCATTTCATTGAACAAATTATAGAAGACAGTTTAGCCTCTGAGTTTCCTCAGGATCATTTGCGCTTTCGTTTTCCACCAGAACCCAATGGGTATTTACACATTGGTCATGCGAAATCAATTTGTTTGAATTTTGGTTTGGGATTGAAGCACAATGCGCCTGTAAATTTACGTTTTGACGACACCAATCCAGCCAAAGAAGAGCAGGAATATGTAGATGCTATTAAAGAAGATTTGAAATGGTTGGGATTTAATTGGACTGAAGAATTGTATTCGTCGGATTATTTCCAACAATTATACGATTGGGCGGTTCAAATGATTAAAAACGGAAAAGCCTATGTGGATAGCCAAACTTCAGAAGAAATGGCGGCCCAAAAAGGAACACCAACACAACCAGGCGTTGACGGTCCTTATAGAAACCGTTCTGTTGAAGAAAATTTAGCTTTATTTCAAGCGATGAAAAACGGTGATTTTCCAGAAGGAACTCATGTTTTGCGTGCTAAAATTGATATGACTTCTACTAATATGTTAATGCGCGATCCGTTGATGTACCGTATTTTACACCGTCATCATCACAGAACAGCCAACGAATGGAAAATCTATCCGATGTACGATTATGCACACGGTCAAAGTGATTATATCGAACAAATTTCTCATTCTATTTGTACCTTAGAATTTGTCATGCACCGCGAATTATACAATTGGTTTTTAGACCAAATTTATGATACCAATAAAGTACGACCTAATCAATACGAATTTGCACGTTTGAACTTGAATTATACCGTAATGAGTAAGAGAAAGCTCTTGCAACTGGTTCAAGAAAACGTTGTTAACGGATGGGACGACCCAAGAATGCCAACGATTTCTGGTTTACGAAGAAGAGGGTATACCCCAAATTCAATTCGGAAATTCTGTGATATTATTGGCGTTGCCAAAAGAGAAAATGTAATTGATTATTCGCTTTTAGAATTTTGTTTACGCGAAGATTTAAATAAAACTGCGCCTCGTGTTATGGCAGTTTTAGACCCCATAAAAGTGGTAATTATAAATTATCCAGAAGGAAAAGAAGAATGGTTGGAGGCTGAAAACAACCAGGAAGATGAAAGCGCAGGGTTTAGAAAAGTGCCTTTTTCAAGAGAGTTGTACATTGAAAGAGAAGATTTTTTAGAAGAAGCACCGGCTAAGTTTTTCCGTTTGAGTTTGGGTAAAGAAGTCCGATTGAAAAACGCTTATATTATTAAAGGCGAATCTGTATTGAAAGACGTTAACGGAGCTATTACAGAAATACACGTTTCGTTTGACGAGGATAGCCGCAGCGGAAGCGGGAGCGAAGCAAGTCAACGGAAAGTGTCTGGAACCTTACACTGGGTATCCATTTCTCATGCAATAGAGGCCGAAGTTCGTTTGTACGATCGTTTGTTTACTGACGAAGCGCCAGATAGTTACAAAGAGAAAAATTTCTTAGAATTTATAAATCCTAATTCGTTGCAAATTAGCACTGGATTTGTAGAACCAAGTTTACAGAATGCTCAATCTGCTGATAAATTTCAGTTCCAACGTTTGGGGTACTTCAACCTAGATAAGGATTCAACTACTGAAAAGTTGGTTTTCAATAAAACCGTAGGTTTAAAAGATACTTGGGAAGAAAAAGGCAAGAAGGAAGAAAATGTTTTGATGAATACGCAAAAAGAAATCAATAAATACGTCAAAGAAAAAGACGCTTCAACTGCCGAATTGATTTTGCAACCGATTATTGAAAACATTAAAACGATCGATAATTATAGCTTAATCAACCAAACGATTGTAAAAAATATCAAGAATGACAATAATTCGTTATTGTTTGCCAATTTGATTTTAGAACATTCAGACAAAGTGAATCCAATTGATATTGATACAGACTCTTTAGTAAAATTATATACGATGTCTTTAAAAAGTCAATTGGCTTTAGTTCGAATTGCCGTTATACAAAATTTGCTTCACAACCCAATTCATTTAGCAAATTTTAAATCCATTTTGTTCGAAATAAAAGCAACTGAAAAAAACGAATCGGTTTTGTCTCTTTTGAACCAAATTTAAAAAGAGTCGATTTATAGATTTTATAAATTAAAAACCCGTTACATGGCGGGTTTTTGTTATTATAATTAGATCTTATAGTCTTGTCTGTTTCTATTGATTTATCCAATTAAAAACAGATTAAATATATCGCTTTTAAAGATGTTTTTCCTTTTTTACATCAACAAGCCCCAAGCCATAAAAGAAAATCATTTTAACGGCTTTATCTGCTTTTCATCACATAAAAAGTCGCTTTAACGAGTTCTTAACTTACAAAAGAAAAAATATGTTGTATCTTTAATGGTGTAATCATTAAATAAAAGAAATTATGTCAAACACTTCAGGAAATTCTTTATTGACGCTTTTAGTAGGCGCATTAATTGGAGCCGGAATTGGAGTTTTGTACGCTCCAGATAAAGGAACCAAAACAAGAGAAAAAATTAAAGATGGTTTTCAGGATGCAAAAGACGATTTGAAACAGAAATTAGATGAGGTTTCAGAACAATTAAAAAGTAAGTTGACTCACTCAAAAGACAATTTAGAAGATTCCTTTGAAGATATGGTTTCCAATGTAAGTCATAAAACCGAAGACCTTATTTCTTTTTTAGAACAAAAGTTGGCCGAGCTGAAAGAACAAAACGCCAAACTTCAAAAATAAGTTTTACTTTAAATCTCAAATTATGGCTTTTGAAGAAATAAAAAATCAAACCGATCAAATTCAAGAACACGCAAAAGGGTATATAGAAACAAGTATTGAGTATTATAAACTCCGTGGATTCAAAGTTTTAATGCAATCCACCACAATGATTGTCAAATTACTCCTAATTGTACTTTGTTTAAGCATGGTCGTTTTGTTTGGCTCGATTGCCGCCGCATTTGCAATCGGGGCTTATTTTGATAATATTGTTTTAGGTTTTTTGTCTGTCGGTGGATTTTATTTAGTCGCAACAGGCTTATTGTTTTTAGTAAAAGATAAAACAGTTGAAGGGCCTATCTTAGAGAAATTTTCAACCATTTTTTTCAATGATTAATTATGGCTAAAATATACTCCTCGTACAACCAAATTGATTCAGATTTAGAAATCCTGAAAACAGAAAGAGAAATCCACTTGCAAAAAATCTTCTTGAATATGGAGAAAACAAAGGACGCTTTTCAGCCAGAAAATCTATTCCGAGAAGCTTTGGTATCTTTCAAAAAAATACTATCGAATTCGTATGGCATGCTTTTACAAATTGCCATTCCTTATTTAATTAACTGGCTAATAAACAAAAAAAGAGGCGATTAAGCCTCTTTTCTTTTTCTATCTAATCTAAAATTATAAACTAGTGATCGCTTTTTGAATTCGCTGAATAGTTTCTTGTTTTCCTATCAATTCAGCTATGTCAAATAAGTGAGGCCCTTTTAGAGCGCCAACCAAACTCAAACGAAACGGTTGCATTATTTTTCCCATTCCAATTTCGTTTTGAATCATCCATTCTTTTACAACGGTTTCTATTGTTGTAGCAGTAAAGTCTTCAATTCCGTCTAAAACAGCAATTAAATTTTGCATGAAAGCAGGTGTTTCTGAATTCCAGTTTTTGGTTGCTTTTTCGTCATAAGAAGTTGGTGCAGCAAAAAAGTAATTACTCAAATCCCAAAACTCCGACACAAAATGCGCGCGTTCTTTAATTAAAGAAACAATGGCAATCAATTTCTCTTCGTCTATTGAAATTCCTTTTTCTTTTAAAACAGGAGCGAAATCATTCGCTAAGTCAGCATCGGTTTGTTGCATTAAATATTGGTGATTGAACCATTTATTTTTTTCAGGATCAAATTTAGCGCCAGCTTTGTGCACTCGATTTAAATCGAAATTTTCCGCTAATTCTTCCAAAGAAAACAATTCTTTTTCGGTGCCGTCATTCCAACCCAATAAGGCTAAAAAGTTAATTACGGCTTCTGGAAAAAATCCATTTTCTCTGTAACCTGATGAAACTCCTTCTGAAGTTGTCCATTCTAAAGGAAACACGGGGAATCCCATTTTATCACCATCTCTTTTGGATAATTTTCCGTTTCCAATCGGCTTTAAAATCAAAGGCAAATGCGCAAATTCAGGAGCTTCCCAGCCAAAGGCGCGGTACAACAAAACGTGTAATGGCATAGACGGCAACCATTCTTCGCCACGAATAACATGTGAGGTTTCCATTAAATGATCGTCTACAATATTAGCCAAATGATAGGTTGGCATTCCATCACTTTTAAACAACACCTTATCGTCTAATAAATTGGCGTCAAATTTTACTTCGCCACGAATGATGTCTTGTAAATGTAAGGTTTCGTTTATTGGAGTTTTAAATCGGATCACATACTCTTCACCAGCTGCAATTCTTTTTTCGGTTATTTCTTTAGATAAGACCAAAGAAGTATCTAATTTTTCACGATTGTGCCAATTATAAATAAATGTCTTTCCTTGTTCTTCCTGTTGTTTTCTATGAAAATCCAAACTTTCGGCAGTGTCAAATGCATAATAGGCATTTCCGGATTTTATTAATTGGTCGGCATATTGTTGGTACAATTCTTTTCTTTCGGATTGTCGATATGGCCCAAATTTTTCATTCTTTCCAACGGTCTCGTCAGGAGAGATGCCCAACCAATTTAAAGCTTCTAAAATGTATTCTTCAGCTCCAGGAACAAAACGATTTTGGTCGGTGTCTTCAATTCGTAAATAGAAAATACCGTTGTGTTTTTTTGCAAATAGATAATTGAAAAGCGCCGTTCTCACACCGCCAATATGTAATGGTCCAGTTGGACTGGGCGCAAAACGCACACGAACTTGTTTAGACATTATTGGAAAATTTTGTGCAAAGATACAATTATGGCTTCATTTCCAAAGGAATTCTTTTATTCATTATAGCAAACCAAATTGGAGGGAAGAAGGACAAAACCATCGAAGTTGGATATCCAAATGGCATTTGAGGTGAAACATCGTGGTATTCTAAAATTTGGTATTTTTTTTGCGATTTGTAATGGTGATCGCTGTGTCGCGTTAGTTCATAAAGTATAATTCTACCTAACACATGATTGGAATTCCAAGAATGTTTTTCGCTTACACGCTCATATCTTCCAGAAACAAGTTGGTTTCTCTTTAAACCATAATGTTCTATATAGTTAATGGTTTCTAATAATAAGAACCCTACAGCTCCTGAAAATAAACCGACAATGAATCCGATAAAATCAAAGAAATAATAAACCGAAAACAAATAACTAATTTGAATAATTGTAAACCAAATCATGTCATTCTTAATCGAATACCAAGTCCGATTTTCAATTTGATTCAGTTTCTTTTGAATTTGCCATGCTTTGATGTAAGTACCCATTACTGTTTGAAACCAAAACAAATATAAATTCTGATTGTATTTTGCTGTTGATGGATCTTCGGGAGTGGAAACGTGTAAATGATGTCCGTGATTGTGTTCGATAAAAAAATGGGTGTAGTGAGACGGAATTAGAAGGATTTTTCCAAGAATTCTTTCTAGTACTTTTTCTCTGTGTCCTAGTTCATGCGCTACATTTATCCCGTTAGAACCAAGAATAATTCCTAAACTTAAAGTCGTTCCAATTACTTCAGATAGCGATAAATCACTATGAGAGATTTTATACAATGTGAAAACTAATGAACTATAAACAATAGGAACGTTTAAATATAATAAAATATCAAACCATTTGTTTTTTATCCGGTTTTGAATTTCCGGTTCTGTATAATTTATTTTATTTACTGGCAACAATAATTCTAAAACAGGTAATAAAACAAAGGTAAAAATCAAAGCAGCATAACACCATGCCCCCCCATAATAAATTCCTAAAATGCCTACAATAGGAATACTATATGCTAGTAAATACTTCATATTCAGTTTAATTAGGTTTTAAAATTGGCAAAAATTTAGCAATTAACAAATTTTTTCTTTGACTTTTTCTTAACGCTTTCTTATTTAATTAAAATTGTACATTTATTGACCATAACAAACAGGCACAAAAATTGTCAGATTCAACTATTATTTTTCAAAAGTTAGAAGACTTTACAAGAAAGTATTATACCAACGAATTGTTGCGAGGCAAAATCTTTTTCGTTGGTTTAGGGTTATTGTATTTTATTTTCACGCTATTTGTTGAGCACTTTCTTTGGCTTAGGCCGATGGAGCGCACCGTTTTGTTTTGTTTGTTTATTATCGTTGAAATGATTTTATTGGTTCGGCTGATTTTGTTTCCTTTTTCCAAATTGGTTAAACTCCAAAAAGGAATTGACCACCAACAAGCCTCTGAAATTATTGGAAGTCATTTTAACGAAGTAGGGGATAAATTGATTAATTTTCTTCAGTTGGCACAAAACACAGACAGGTCCGAATTGTTGTTGGCGTCGATCCAACAAAAATCAATGGAACTACAACCAATTCCTTTTACTAATGCGGTTAATTTTAGAACTAATAAGAAGTATCTACCATGGGCTTTGTTGCCATTAGTGTTCATTTTCTTTTTTTATGCAACAGGCAATGGTACTATTCTCTCCCAAAGCTTTGACAGAGTGCTGCATTTTAACACTCCATTTTCTCCTCCGGCCCCTTTTCAATTTCAAATCCTTAACGCTAGTTTAATTACTGAAGAAAACAAAGATTTTACAATTCGTGTCTTGACTCGCGGAAAGGCAGTTCCTGAAAAAACAATTATTTTTTTTAATAATGAAAGTTATTTCATGGAAACAATTAGCCCTGGTGAATTTGAATTTACAGTTACGCACCCGACACAAGATTTGACTTTCCGTCTAGAAGCCAACGAAATTAGATCTATAGATTATCAATTAAAAATAGTTGCAGTTCCTTCTATCACTAATTTTGTAATGCAATTGCGTTTTCCGTCTTATTTGAAAAAGAAACCCCAAATTATCCAAGGAACAGGAAACGCTATTGTGCCAGAAGGCACTCAAATTCTTTGGAAAGCTACCACACAAGCCACTCAAAGCATGAGCTGGAAAAGTGTCGGGACCGCGCTATCTTTTACTAAGAAAGGAAATCAATTTCTTTTCTCAAAAAATATCTTACAAAACACAGACTATCAGATCAGTAGTTCTAATTCTACTGCAAAATACAATGAAAAATTAAATTATCAACTAGCTGTAATAAAAGATCAATTTCCAATTATTCAAGTTAACCAAGCTCCAGACAGTTTAAAGCTTGGAACAAATTATTGTGTGGGTCAAATTTCTGACGATTACGGCTTATCTAAGCTTCAGATAGTGTATTATCCCAAAAACAAACCCTCTAATGTTAATCGCGGAACGATACCAATAAAAACAGAAGTTTTTGACCAATTTATTTTTTTGTTTCCAAGCAATTTGGCCGTTCATGCCGGGATTGATTACGAATATTATTTTGAAGTGTTTGACAATGACTTGATGCATCATTTTAAACGAACTAAATCACCTCTGTTTTCTTCTCGTATAGCTACAGCCGAAGAGAAAGAAGAACAATCGTTACAGCAGCAATCTGAAAATAGTGTTGGACTAGAGAATTCGCTTAAGTTTCAAGAAAAGCAATTGTTAGAAATTGATCAATTGAAAAAACTCGGAAAAGAAAAAAAAGAATTTGAATTCAAAGAACAGCAAAAAGTTGAGTATTTCTTGAAGCGTCAAAAAAACCAAGAACAACTCATACAGGAATTTGCCGAGAAGATGAAAGAAAATTTAGAAAATTTCAAGTCAGATCAAAAAGACCTTTTGAAAGACGATCTAGTAAAACGTTTTGAAAAAGCGACGCAAGACTCCAATAAAAACAAAAAGTCGTTAGAAGAACTTCAACAATTAAACGACAAAATTGGCGCAGAGGAGTTGCTTCAAAATTTAGACAATTACAAACAACAAAGTAAAAACCAAACTAAAAATTTAGCGCAATTAGTGGAGTTGACCAAGCGCTTTTTTGTAGATAAGAAAGCAGGTCAACTAGCCAGAAAGTTAGATCAGCTTTCTGATAAGCAAGAACAATTGTCTAACAACCAAAAAGAAAACAAATTCGATGCGCAAGAAGGTATTAACTATGCGTTTGATAAGATTCAAAAAGAATTAACAGAACTTCAAAAAGACAATAACGAATTAATAACCCCATTGGATCTCCCAAAAGAAGATAGTAGAGAAAAAAGCATTGATGTTGACTTAAAAAAAGCGCTGAACGAATTGCAGCAAAACAACCCTAAAAAAGCACAACCTAAGCAAAAATCTGCTGCTAGTAAAATGAAAGAAATGTCTCAAAAAATGAAAGAGAGCATGGAGTCCTCCGAAATGGAACAATTACAAGAAGATGTGATAATGCTGCGCCAAATCACCGATAATCTTTTAGCATTTTCAAACGCTCAAGAAGAAGTGATGAAGCAATTTAAATCCTCAAAACCCGCTTCGCCCTCCTTTAATAAGAATATTAAAACACAACAGAATCTAAAGCAGCAATTTAAACATGTTGACGACAGTTTGTTTGCAATGTCGTTGCGCAATCCAAAAATTGCCGAAGAGATCACAAAACAAGTGGGCAATGTAGAATATAACATAAACGCAGCTATTGAAACACTTACGAATTCTCAATTTAGCAAAGGAATTTCCTACCAACAATACGCCGTTTCAAATGCTAATATATTAGCAGACAGATTGAGCGATATGTTGTTCAATATGCAAATGTCTTTGTCTGGAATGAGTAGCGGCAAACCAAAACCAGGTCAAGGTCAAGGGATGCAATTGCCAGACATCATTAAAAAGCAACAAGGCATCGGGGAACAAATCAAGCAAGGAATGAAAGATAATGGCCAAGACGGCAAATCAGGAAAGCCACAAAAGAACAGTCAAGGCGGCGAAGATGGCGAAGGTAATGCCGAAGCTATTATGCAAATTTATAAAGAGCAACGCAAACTTAGAGAGACTCTTGAAAACGAATTAGAAAAGCAAGGATTGGGCAGCCAAGGGCAGTTGGTTATAGAACAGATAAAACAGTTAGAAAAGCAATTGGTAAATAAAGGATTTAATAAAGAAACAATTCAAAAAGCAAATGGTATCCAACAAGAATTGTTGAAACTAAAGACTGCTTTGCAGCAACAAGGAGAAGAAAGTAAACGCGAATCACAAACCAACCAAAGACACTATTTAAATTCATCTAGTTCTTTGCCTAAGCCATTGTTAGAATATTTTAATAGCATTGAGATATTAAACCGACAATCATTACCTTTGCGCTCGAATTTTAATATCAAGGTTCAAAATTATTTCAACATAAAATGATCGATTTTAATTACGAAACCAACTTTAATTTAGAGAATGAAGATGCCATATCCTTGTGGCTGTCTCAGGTAATTGTCTCTGAAGACAAGAAAGAGGGCGAGATTAATTATATTTTTTGTGATGACGATTACCTTTTAAAAATTAATATTGAATACCTTAATCACGATACTCTAACCGACATTATTAGTTTCGACTATACAATGGGCAACGAGTTAAATGGCGATATTTTTGTTTCAGTACCAAGAGTTCAAGACAACGCAAATGATTTTAATGTTTCTTTTGAAGAAGAGTTAAAAAGGGTTTTGGTTCACGGACTGTTACACTATTGCGGATATAATGACAAAACAGAAGCAGACGAGCAATTAATGCGTTCTAAAGAAGACGAAAAGCTGGCCATGTTTCACGTGGAACAATAACGGATTAAATATAATTATTCACAATATGTTTCACGTGGAACAAGTACTAAAAAAAGAATTCAATTCACAATCCATAAATTGGATTAAAATCATAAAAAATGTTTCTAAACAAGTATGATGTCATTGTTGTTGGTGCGGGTCACGCAGGCTGTGAGGCCGCAGCTGCAGCTGCTAACTTAGGGTCCACAACATTGTTGGTCACAATGAGCTTACAAAACATTGCTCAAATGTCTTGCAATCCTGCCATGGGCGGTATTGCAAAAGGACAAATTGTACGTGAGATTGACGCTTTGGGGGGTTATTCAGGAATTGTTTCTGACAGGACGGCTATACAGTTTAAAATGCTGAACAAGTCCAAAGGACCCGCTATGTGGTCTCCACGAGTGCAGAGTGATAGAATGCGTTTTTCAGAAGAATGGAGAATGATGTTGGAGGCAACTAAGAATCTTGATTTTTATCAAGAAATGGTAAGTGGTTTAATTATTGAAAACGGCAAAATTTTAGGCGTTAGAACATCTCTTGGTTTAGAGATTAAATCCAAATCGGTTGTTTTGACTAATGGTACTTTTCTGAATGGATTGATTCATATTGGAGAAAAACAATTTGGTGGTGGTAGAGCTGGAGAAAGCGCTTCTTTTGGGATCACTGAAGATTTGGTTAAAGCGGGTTTTCAAGCTGGAAGAATGAAAACAGGAACTCCTCCGCGTGTTGACGGACGCTCGTTGGACTACTCTAAAATGAACGAAGAAAAAGGAGATGCCAAACCGGATAAGTTTTCGTATTCGGATGTCACCTCGCCCTTGATTCATCAAAGATCCTGTCACATGACGTATACTTCTTTAGATGTTCATGATATTTTACGAGAAGGTTTTGATCGTTCGCCAATGTTTAATGGCCGAATTAAAAGTTTAGGCCCAAGATACTGTCCGTCTATTGAAGATAAAATCAATCGTTTTGCTGATAAAGAAAGGCATCAGTTGTTTGTAGAGCCTGAGGGCTGGAAAACCTGTGAAGTCTATGTGAATGGTTTTTCTACTTCTTTACCAGAAGACATACAGTTTAAAGCATTAAGTTCTGTAGCTGGATTCGAAAAAGTCAAATTTTTACGACCAGGTTACGCCATTGAATATGATTATTTTCCTCCTACACAATTGAGACACACTTTAGAAACAAAGTTGATCGAAGGCCTTTATTTTGCTGGACAGATTAACGGCACAACTGGATATGAAGAAGCGGCTTCTCAAGGATTGATGGCTGGTATTAATGCACATTTAAAAGTTCACGAAAAACCACCGTTAATTTTAAAAAGAGACGAAGCGTATATAGGGGTGTTAATTGACGATTTAATTACGAAAGGAACAGAAGAGCCTTATAGAATGTTTACTTCTCGTGCTGAATACAGAACTTTATTGCGTCAAGATAATGCAGATTTTAGATTGACTCCAATGTCACATGAAATAGGACTAGCTTCCGAAGCGCGTTTACGGCGCATGGATTTTAAATTAAAGGAATCAGAAAAAATGGTCAATTTTTTCAAAGAGACTAGTGTTTCTGTCGCAGAAACCAATCCGATATTGGAAGCTAAATCAACGGCTCTTATTTCTCAAGGAGATAAAATGTATAAAATATTTTCACGTCCTCAAATTAATTTAGAAGACATGCTGCAGTTTGAAAAAGTAGCGGCTTATGTTGAAGAAAATAATTTAGATCAAGAAGTTATTGAGCAAGCTGAAATTCAGGTCAAGTACTCCGGATATATTGAAAAAGAGCGAAACAACGCAGATAAATTGACTCGATTGGAAGATGTAAAAATCCCAGAAAACTTCGATTATAATAAAATTAAATCAATGTCGATAGAAGCGAAACAAAAGCTGAGTAACATTAAACCAGCTACTATAGCACAAGCCTCTAGAATAAGCGGTGTGTCACCTAGCGACATTTCGGTCTTATTAATTTATATGGGTAGATAAAATGTTCCACGTGAAACCACCCTGTAAAGACTTGTTTTTAAAAGGATTTAAAATAAAAGAATATAATAAAAATGGACATTTCAAATAAAAAACATTTTCTTGCCGTAACCGATTATTCGGTTTCTAAAGAAATTTTCGAACTGTATCAAGACGAGGAGTTGGATATGTTAATTACACATCCGCAACCCAGTTTAGATGAGTTGGGAAAATATTATGAAAGCACTGATTATATTTCACACACGGATAGCAAACGCACTTTATTTGAAAAAGCCTATCATTTCGTAAAAGGCATTGCTTTAAAAAAGAAACTCAATTTAATTAATTCGTTACAGAAAACCAAAGGCGCAATTTTAGATGTTGGAGCTGGCACAGGAGAATTTCTTTTAGTGGCACAACTAAACGGTTGGCAAACAATAGGAGTGGAACCCAGCGACAAAGCAAAACAAATTGCGAGGAACAAAGGGGTTTCTTTTGTAGACACTCTTGCTCAATTAGAAGACCATTCTTTTGATGTAATTACAATGTGGCATGTTTTAGAACACGTTCCTGATTTGAATCACCAAATCAAGGAATTAAAGCGTTTGTTAAAACCAACAGGTTCTTTAATTATTGCTGTTCCAAATTTTAAATCTTTTGATGCACAATATTATGGAAAATATTGGGCTGCTTATGATGTGCCAATTCATTTTTGGCACTTCTCAAAAACTGCCATTCAAAAATTATTTCAAAAAGAGCAAATGGAATTAGTTAAAATTCTACCTATGAAATTTGATTCGTTTTATGTAAGTCTATTGTCCGAAAAGTACAAAACAGGTAGAATGAATTTTGCGAAAGCATTTTTCGTCGGATTATGGTCTAATATTAAAGGAAAATCTGATTTAGAGTATTCTTCTCATATTTACGTCCTGAAAAATTGGTAAAAATCATTTTAAGCGCCTGTAAGGCGCTTAATTTATCTCATAAAAGGAATTTAGTGTCTTTTTTGAGAACGCATTTTAAAACGTTTAATATAAATCCGTTTTTAATAACTTTGCCTTATAACGATTATAATAGTTATAATAAAAACTGATATATTAAATAACACAGCATTTTTCTAAGTTTTTGTTAGGACTATCTATTTTTTTATATTTTTGTCTGATACACTTATAAAATTTACAAATTCACAAAATGAAAAAAGTATTAGTAATTATTGCACTTTCAATTTCAGTTATTGCTTGTGACAAAAAAACAGAAGTTAAAGAAGTTAAAACAGCGTATGTAGACACTTCAAAATTGATGAGCGAATATACAGAAGCAAAAGACCTTGAAGCAAAATACAAAGCTCAAGCAGATGAAAAAGGAAGATTGTTAGAAGCTGAAATTAATCGTTTCAAACAGGAGGCGTCAAATTTTCAAGCACAAGCACAAGCCAACGGGCAAGCTTGGGCACAACAAAAAGGAGCTGAATTACAAAAAAGAGAACAACAATTGGGTTATGCACAACAACAGTTGTCTCAACAATTGCAACAAGAAAGTGGAAAAGAAATGGATTCTCTGGTTTCAGGTGTGAAAAAATTCATCAAATCATATGGAAAAGAAAAAGGATATTCTTATATTTTTGGTACTGGAGATGTAGCTTCGGTATTGTATGCTGAGGATAAATTTGATATCACCAAAGAACTGATTGCAGCTTTAAATGACAAGTACAAATCAAGCGGAACTAAAGACGATAAAGCAGCTGCTAAAAAGTAATTGAAGTTTACTTCTATAAAATGCCTTCATCTTGAACTAGATTGAAGGCATTTTTTTATAACAATGACTAAAAGAAATATTTATTTTCAATATTTTAGCATTCTCAAATCTATACGCCCAATGCAAACCATCTCAGAAGCAGCAGCTTACACCTTACGATTTATTAATCAAACACAACGATCCGTTTTTCTTACCGGAAAAGCCGGAACGGGAAAAACCACCTTGCTTCGTGAAATCATTGAAACCACCCATAAAAATACCGTGGTGGTTGCGCCAACAGGAATTGCGGCCTTGAATGCGGGTGGAGTTACGATTCACTCCATGTTTCAACTGCCTTTTGGAGGATTTATTCCGGATAATTCGGCACCCGATTTTTCTGAAAGCACCAAGTTTGAAACCAAAGCGACACTTCGACGCCATTTCAAAATGAGCGGTTTGAAGAAATCGGTAATTCGAAATATGGAGTTATTGATTATTGACGAGGTGAGTATGCTCCGTGCTGACTTGCTAGACGCTATGGATTTTATGATGCAAACAGTTCGAAAAAACAACAGTCCATTTGGCGGTGTTCAGGTTTTGTTTATTGGGGATTTATTACAATTGCCTCCCGTAATTCGCGATGACGAATGGCATATTCTCAAGAAGCATTACAAAGGAAAATTCTTTTTCCATTCGCAGGTGGTGCAACAAAATCCGCCACTTTATATTGAGTTGGATACCATCTTCCGCCAGACGGACGATGCGTTTATTTCGGTTTTGAACAACTTACGCAACAATCAAATTTCAAAAGACGATATTGCAGCCTTAAATCAATACGTTCAACCTAATTTTGATTTGAAAGCCAATAACGGGTATATTACTTTAACCACACATAATGCCAAAGCCGATTTTATGAATGCCGAAGCATTGGAATCTTTAGGGGCTAAAGAATGGTTGTATCCGCCAGAAATAACGGGAGATTTTCCGGATAAAATTTACCCAGTTGACGAAGTCTTGCGTTTGAAAGAAGGGGCGCAAATCATGTTTGTTAAAAACGATTTGTCTTTTGATAAAAAATACTTCAATGGAAAAATGGGCGTAGTGAAATCACTTTCTGCTAAAGAAATTCTAGTGCATTTTCCCGAAGAAAATAAAACCATAGAAGTTGAAAAATATGAGTGGCAAAACATTCGCTACAAAGTAAACGATACGACCAAAGAGATTGAAGAAGAAGTTTTAGGCACCTTTGTACATTATCCCGTCAAACTGGCTTGGGCTATTACTGTTCATAAGAGCCAGGGCTTAACGTTTGATAAAGCCGCACTCGACGTGTCCCAAGTTTTTCTTCCCGGACAAGCCTATGTGGCATTGTCCCGTTTGCGCGCCTTAAAAGGGCTTATTTTGCTTTCTCCGCTGCAAATGAATGGTATTTCAAACGATCAGGATGTAATGGACTATTCTTTGAACAAAGCTTCTGAAACACATTTGGAAAATGCCCTACACTTTGAAACCAAAAATTTTATTCATCAGTACTTGGTTCAATCCTTTGATTGGGCTGAATTGGCTCAAGAATGGCGCAACCATCAATTTAGTTATAACGAAAAATCTGAACTGTCTTCTAAAGCCAAATATTCCTTCTGGGCCAAAGAACAAACCGAACGAATAGAAAAAGTGGTCGATCCGGCTAAAAAATTCATTCAGCAATTAAACGTACTTTTTAGTCAAGAAACAGTCGATTTGAATCATATTTTGGACCGAATGCAAGCGGCGTTCAACTACTTTTTTAACCCAATGGACGAATTGGTTTTTGAGATTTTATGGAAACTAGAAGAAGTCAAGCGACTTAAAAAAGCCAAGGCGTATTTTGACGAATTAGTGCTTTTAGAAGAACTTCAAACGAAAGCCGTTTTGCGTTTAATGAAAGCCAAACTCTTGATAGAAACAGTTGTGGCAGGAGAAACTATTTCGAAAGAAAAGTTGACTTCACCAGAAATAAAAAACTACGTCAGCAGAAAAGTAGCTGCAATTCAAGCGACATTCAAAAAAGTAAATGCGAACTTGATTGACGACGAATTAGACGAAGAACGCTATCTTCCTAAAAAGAAATCCAAATCTCCCACCAAGAAAACTACGGTAGAAGAAACCTACGATTTGTGGAAACAAAACAATTCAGTTACAGAGATTGCGGCTATACGGGTACTAACCAAACAAACGATCTATGGTCATTTTGTCAAATTAATTCAATCCGAAAAAGTAGCTATTGAAGATATTATTCCTTCGGATACATTAGACAAACTTGCCGCTGCATTTGAAAGCTATAAAGAGGAGTCGTTAAATGCTTTAATGGAAAAACACGGCGACAAATTCAGTTGGGAAGAAGCACGAATGTTCAAAGCAAGTCTGAATATCTAGAAAATAAAAAAACCGCCTCGAAAGGCGGTTTGTGTTTTATAAAGATTCAATTAAAATCCATGCTTCAGGATTTTCTTTTGCTCTGATTTCGTTTTTCAATTTTTCAGCTTCAGCATAAGTAGTAAAGCTTCCATAAAGTACTGGATACAATCCGTGTTTATTTCGCTCAATTCGTTTTGCTTTGTATCCTTTTTCGCTTAAATCTTCATAAATGCGTTGTGCATTATCCTCATCTCTAAACGCTCCCGCCATAATGTGATATGGTAATTTGCCTTCTTTAACCGTAAGGGTTACGGCCGGAATAGGACTTTCGATGAAGAAAGTAGCCTCTTGTATTTTGTTTTGCACTTGTCTTTGAACAGCCGATTCCACAATAATATTTTGAGTAGCAATCTCGTTTTGTAAAATAGGGTAACCTATAGCAGCAGTTAACCCTAATCCTAAAACGAAAATAGCAGCATACTTTAGGAAAGTATATTTGTTATTGTGCTCTGGAACTAACTGGATTGTTGCCGTTTCTTCTATAGATTCCAAATGTTGTTCGAAAATTTCTCTTTTTACCATTGGAGAAACAAAAGGACTCAAACCAAACGAACTACTTAAGTAATTACTTTGTTCGTAAGGATTGAAAATTAAATTTCTATCAGCATTTAAGTAAAAATCACCGATGTTTTTGATAGAAAAAACGCCTGTTTCCTGCAAGGTTTTTTTCCAATTGAACACTTCATATTGAATAGCGCTAACAGCATATTCGTAAGATGTTTTTTCAGCCTGTGCAATATGATTGGCTAATAATCCGTCGTTATTTTTTATATAAGTATTGAAAGAAATTAATTTCTTTGGAGGAAAAAATGTGTTGGAATTATCCACCAACCGTGCAGATTGAATTTCTGTTAAAAAAGCACCAAAACCAGGAACAGTTACACATTGGTAACGGTATAAAAGCTGCGCGATATAAGTTTCGATTTTCATAGTAACAAAGTTATACAACGAAAATAGTTATCAAAACTTTATTCACAATTTTTATTAACAATCTGATTTATTTTTCCATTACATTTCATTTCAACAAGTTAATAATCTACGACCCGATAGTAAAAAACTAAAAACTAAATTTCTACAGCGAATTTTTATTCAAAAAGGAAATTCCTTTAAGACTTTATAACTACATTTAGACTCCAAATTTACCCCCAATGAATGACCAAGAATTATTTTATTTACTTGCCTTACAAAGCGTAGAAGGTGTAGGCGATATTATTGCTAAAAAACTATTAACCCAATTAGGCAATGCCGAAGCGGTTTTCAAAGCAAAACCAACTCAATTAGCATCGATAGACGGAGTAGGAAATATTCTTTTGAAGAACTTCAAAGACCTCTCGGTTTTCACGAAAGCAGAAAATGAATTGCAATTTATCACTTCTAATCTCATTTCCGTCACTAGTTTTCAAGATCTCGATTACCCTGAACGATTGAAACATTGTTTTGATAGTCCGCTTTTGCTGTTTAGTTCCGGAAATATTAATTTGAAAAATAGAAAAACAATTAGCATCGTCGGGACACGTCAAATTACTTCTTACGGATTGGAATTTTGCCGTAAATTCATCGAGGAAATAGCACCGTTAAATCCAGTTATTGTCAGCGGTTTTGCCTATGGGGTGGATATTGTGGCGCATCAATTGGCTATGGAAAACCACCTCCAAACTATTGGTGTCGTGGCGCATGGATTGAACCAAATTTACCCAAAAGCCCACAAAAAACACGTTGCTCGAATGGAGGAAAATGGAGGTTTTATGACCGAATTTTGGAGTTCGTCTAACCCGGATAAAGAGAATTTTGTTCGAAGAAATAGGATTGTGGCAGGAATAACCGAGGCTACGATTGTCATCGAATCGGCAGAGCGCGGAGGGAGTTTAATAACTGCCAACATGGCCAATGATTACAACAGAGACGTGTTTGCAGTCCCGGGAAGGGTGACGGACAAGTACAGCCAGGGCTGTAATACACTGATTAAAACTCAAAAAGCGAATGTGCTTACAAGTGCTGCAGATTTGATCTATATGCTAAATTGGGATTTGGATAAAACAGTAAAATCCGTTCAAAAGCAGTTGTTTGTAACCTTAGATGAGGACGAACAAAAAATCTATGATTTTCTTTTAAAAACCGGCAAAGAAATACTTGATATTATTGCGCTAGAATGTGACTTTCCTATTTATAAAATTTCAGGAATTTTATTGAATATGGAATTGAAAGGCGTGATTAGACCTTTGCCAGGTAAGTTATTTGAGGCAATATAATCTACGATTTGCGAAATTGGATTTACGATAAGAATTTGTTAACTCAACTTTTCGAAACCTAACTTTGCTCTCACTTTTGCTAAAACACCATTCGCTAAAGCGCTTGCTTTATGAGCGCCTTTTCGAAGCAATTCATCCACTTCATTTAGATTGTTCATGTAGTAATTGTATTGCGTTCTTTCGGTTTTGAATTTTTCTACAATTAATTCAAACAAAGCTTGTTTGGCATGACCGTAGCCATAATTTCCACCTAAATAATTGACCTTCATGGCTGCAATTTCACTTTCAGAAGCCAAGAGTTTGTATATACCAAAGGTGTTGCAAGTATCTGGATTTTTAGGATCTTCTAGTGGCGTACTGTCCGTTTCTATGCTCATGATTTGTTTGCGCAATGCTTTGTCATCCAAGAAAATGTCGATTACATTATTAGCCGATTTACTCATTTTTTCACCATTAGTTCCAGGAATAAGCATGCTATCTTTTTGAATTTTGGCCTCAGGAATAACAAAAGTTTCACCCATTTGGTGGTTGAAACGAGAAGCGACATCACGCGTGATTTCCAAGTGTTGCAATTGGTCTTTTCCAACAGGTACAAACTCCGCATCATACAACAAAATATCTGCAGCCATTAACATAGGATACGAAAACAAACCTGCGTTAACATCGTCTAAACGATCCGATTTGTCTTTGAAAGAGTGCGCTAAAGTCAGTCTTTGGAAAGGGAAAAAACAACTCAAATACCAAGACAATTCTGCTGTTTGAGGCACATCCGATTGTCTATAAAATACTACTTTATCTACATTTAGGCCACAAGCTAACCAAGCAGCAGCGGTGCTATACGTATTGGCACGTAAGGTTTCGCCATTTTTTATTTGGGTAACCGAATGTAAATCAGCAATAAAAAGAAAGGATTCATTTGCTGGATTATTAGACAATTCAATTGCGGGAATGATCGCACCTAATAGGTTTCCTAAATGCGGAGTTCCTGTACTTTGAACTCCTGTAAGTATTTTTGCCATGGTTGTTTTTCTTGTGTGCAAATTTCGCAAAGTTTGCGGCATTTTCACTCGCTTTTCGTTCTTTTTTTTAAATATACGGTATGATGATAAAGATTATTAGCTAGAATTAAAGATAAAATGCTAAGTAAATAAAAACAAAAAGGCCTAATTACATAGACCTTTTTGATTGTAGTGCGAATCAACTATTTCGCTATATAACTATTGTTTTCCGGCTTTACATCTGCCATTAGACCGCTTGGGTCAAGGGTAATTTTTTTAATGCTTGCTTTTGGTTTGGCAATGCTAAACTCATAAGTAGGATAGGCCCAAGCCCAATCGTTTAAAACCGTTCTTTTGATTGCTGGCGTTGGGTTTTCTTTCTCAAAACTCATCATGCGTAGCGGAATGTAAAAACTTTCCAAAGTGCCGTCGGTATATTCTACCAAAACGTCCATTGGCATTGGCATTTTACCTAATCGCTCAAGCGTTACGGCAGTAGTTCCAGCAGTATCTTTTACGTCTTTAATGCCGTAATCGATCGTATTAGCCGTTTGTGTCCAATCTAACAAATACCAATCTAAATTAGCATCTGTAATACGTTCTGCTGAACGTTTTACATCGTTAGGTGTAGGGTGTTTGAATTTGAAATCAGCGTAGTATTTTTTCAACGTTTTTAGCAAATTTTCTTTCCCAATCAAATAGATCAATTGTGTTAAAAACAATTCGCCTTTGCTATACGAAGTGATGCTATATACGCGGTTTTCGTCAAAACGATCAGCATGTGTTCCTTGAGGTTGCTCTTTTCCGGAATTAGCTAACCAATTGTACCCTTTGTAAGCGCCACTGTATGGATTTTCTACTTTTTTATCGGCAGTTTCATTTAAACCATAATCTTCTAAAAACGAAGTAAATCCTTCGTCCATCCAGCCGTGTTTGGATTCGTTAGACGCCAATACATGTTGGAACCAAGAATGCGCCATTTCGTGAGCTGTAACGCCTAGTAATCCATCCCAATCTCCTTGACCTAAAATCAAAGTACACATGGCATATTCCATTCCGCCATCACCACCTTGAATTACAGAATATTGTTTGTACGGATAATTTCCAACGGTTTTGTTGTACACCTCCATCAACTGAACTGTTTTTGGTTGTAAGTTTTTCCAGTTTTGAATGTACTTTGGATTGTTTTTATATAAGAAGTGAATGTCTACATCATTAGGTCCTTTTGCTATGTCGTGAATGTATTCTTTGTCGGCCGCCCAAGTAAAATCGTGAACCATAGGCGCTACAAAATGCCAAGTAAGCGTTTTGTTTTTCTTTGGATGAACCACGGTAATTCCCGCATCTTGATAACCGTGACCAATTTCATTTTTGTTTTGCAAATAACCAGAACCGCCTAAAATATAGTTGGAATCAATACTTATTTTTATATCAAAATTTCCCCAAACACCGTGAAATTCTCTTGCAATATAGGGATCAGCGTGCCAACCTTCAAAGTCAAATTCGGCTAATTTTGGGTACCATTGTGCCATTGATAATTCCACCCCTTCAGCATTGTTTCTTCCTGAACGACGAATTTGAATCGGCACCTGACCGTCAAAATCCAAGCTGAAAGTAGTTTTAGAATTGGGTAAAATTGGCTTTGCCAAAGTCACTTCTAAAACCGTTCCCACTTCTTTTGCCAAAGCTGTTTGTCCATCTTGTTTGAAATTAGCAACATGTAAATACCCAATTTCATTTGGCTTCAAGGTTTTGATTCGGCTTTCTTTTACCTCGGTTTCGCCCACTTTTATTTTGTGAACCATTCTTCCGTCTGGATCTTTAATGCTTTGGATTCTCGCATCCATTTCGCTTCCAGGTTGAAAGGCGTTGTTGAATAAATGATAATATACTTTTCGTAAAGTATCAGGCGAATTGTTGGTGTATACCAATTCTTGTTTTCCTTTGTATTGATAGGATTTTACATCCATCTGGACTTCCATTTTATAATCGGCATGTTGTTGCCAATAGGAAGTGTTTTGTGACATTCCCGCAAATCCAAAAGAAAAAGCTGCGATAAAAAAGAGGTTTTTCATGGTTTATAATAAAAAAGGAAGGGCAAGCCCTTCCAAGTTAGTATTCTTTTTAAATTATTTTTTTGACATTTTTTCAGCCATTTGTAATGCATTGTATGCATTTACAATTTTTCCGGATTTAGAAAGTGCAGAAAACGGACGTGAATCCGTAGCTTTTCCACCTACAATTACACTGTTATCCAATGTCACACCAGAATCCATTAAAATATGTTTCACTTGCTTAGCAGTTAATTTTGGATAGTAGGAGCGAATTAAAGCAGCCACTCCTGCCACGTTTGGAGATGCCATCGAGGTTCCTTGTAAAAAGCTGTAGGTGTTTTTTGGAGTAGTAGCGTAAATTTTAACTCCTGGAGCAAAAACATCTACGTTGATTTTTCCAATGTTCGAAAAACGAGCTACTACTTTTTCTCCGTTTTCAAAGTTTAAAGCACCAATTGTAATGAAATTATCCGCAAATTCAGTTACTTTATCATCTGAGTCATTAGGGAAATTATCGTTATAGTCAATGTCTTTCGCATCATTACCAGCAGCGTGAACTATCAAAACATCTTTCTTTTCAGCATATTTAATAGCATCATACACCCATTGTTTTTGAGGGGAAAAGGCTTTTCCAAAACTTCCATTAATAACTTTTGCACCATTATCTACTGCATAACGAATACCCAAAGCAACATCTTTGTCGTACTCGTCTCCATCGGGCACTGCACGAACAGTTAAAATTTGAACATTGTTTGCAATTCCGTCTCCGCCTAAATTGTTATTTCGTACTTGAGCAACAATTCCAGCAACGTGAGTTCCATGACGCGCTTCATCCTTGTCTGGACCAATAACATTGTTATTTCCATATTTAGTATTGCTAATATCGTTTGGATTATCCCCTACTACTTTTCGATAATCGGTTTTAAGATTATCGCCGTTCAATAAGCCAATAAATCCATCCAATTGTTTTTGAACAGCTTCTTTCAATTCTGAAATTGGCATTCCATAAGACAACATTTTTTGCATAGCTGCTTTGCTTTTTTGTAGCGCAGCATCTGTTGAACTAATTGCGTTTACTTCATTAAGGGTGTAGGTATTTTTCCCGAAGTGCTTGCTTAAAGTAGCATCACCCTCGGCGATAGTAGCTAACATTTGTTCTAAACGAGCTTTCCCTTGAGCCGCTTCGGCTACCTTTTTATCATTCATGGCTTTAGCGGTCAAATACGTTTTCTCGTCTACCAACGATTTGTCTTTAACAATACGTTCGTATTCCGAGTTTTCTTTAGTGATGTCTCCTAGGAAATTCCAACCGTGAATATCATCGATATATCCGTTTTTGTCATCGTCAATTCCGTTACCAGGGATCTCTTTTTTATTGGTCCACACCACTGATTTCAAATCCTCGTGTTCAATATCTACTCCTGAATCTACAATTCCTACAATAACCGGAACCCCTTTTTTGCCTTGTAATAATTCAGCATAAGCTTTGTCCACGCTCATTCCAGGAATGGTGTCTTTGACCAAATCCAAATGACTCCAACGATTTAACTCCGTTTCTGTTAGTTTTGCTCTTTTAGTTATTGTTTGTGCTTTTGCCGAAAGCGACAAAACAGCTACCACCACAAGCGATAATGGGTATACATTTATTTTTTTCATCCGTTTGGTTTTTAATAATTATTCAAAAATACTTTTATTTTGGGAAAGTAATCGCAACGATTAATTTTATTTTACTATTTCATTAGCAGAAAAAACTTCTTTTAATCGAACGCCTTTTTCTGTTTTTTCTACGGTGATAATTTCATTGTGTGCATCGTGTTCTAAAAACAAATAGTAATTGTTTTCTGCTGCCGTGTTCATGAATTTGGTTTTTTCGGGCATGGTTAATAGCGGACGCGTATCGTAGCCCATAACATAAGGAATAGGAATGTGACCGGCTGTTGCCAATAAATCAGCACAAAAAACGATCGTTTTGTCGCGGTATTGAATGTGGGGAATCATCTGTTTTTCTGTATGACCATCTACAAATAGAATTCCAAAACCCAATTCTGACTTCGATAAGAAATCATTTTCAGGCCTTTGAATAAAACGTAGTTGTCCACTTTCCTCCATTGGTAAAATATTTTCTTTTAAGAACGAGGCTTTTTCTCTAACATTCGGTTCGGTAGCCCATTGCCAATGGTTTTCGTTGGTCCAATATATTGCATTTTTAAAAGCAGTTTCATAGCCAGTTCTTTCTTTGTTCCATTGGACACTTCCGCCACAATGATCAAAATGCAAATGCGTCATAAACACATCGGTAATATCATCGCGATGAAAACCGTATTTAGCCAATGACGCATCCAAAGAATGACTTCCCCAAAGGGAATAATATCCAAAAAACTTATCTGATTGTTTATTGCCCATTCCGGTATCAATCAAAATCAACCGACTTTGGTCTTCAATTAATAAACAACGTGCTGCAATATCTATTAAATTATTCTCATCCGCAGGGTTGGTTCTGTTCCAAAGGGTTTTTGGCACCACGCCAAACATAGCTCCGCCATCCAGTTTAAAATTTCCGCTTTCTATTGGGTATAAATTCATCTTGTATTTGATTAAAATCGTTGCAAATTACTAATTAGTTTAATTCTAATTTTTAAAATCGATTTTTTCTATGCCCACATTAGATATAAAAATCTTGTTACGCATGGCAATTCTTTGAAAAGGTAGTATATTTGTTCTTTATTTAGAAAAAATAAAAATAACAAATTTTTGCACATGATAAAAGTTTCAGATACTGCCAGTAAAAAGATAGTCAATATGATGCAAGAAGAAGGCTTTGATGCTAGCCAAGATTACGTTCGTGTGGGCGTAAAAAGCGGTGGTTGTTCGGGCTTGTCTTATGAATTGAAATTTGACAAAGAACTATCCGAGAACGACAAGGTTTTTGAAGATAATAATGTAAAAATTGCCGTGGAGAAAAAATCATTTTTGTACTTAGCAGGAACGGTTTTAGAATTTTCAGGCGGTTTAAACGGAAAAGGATTTGTATTCAACAATCCCAACGCAAGTAGAACTTGTGGATGTGGGGAATCTTTTTCTTTATAAAACCCTCAAAGGTTCCAACCTTTATTAGGGTTAAACGATAAAAATTATGAGTAAATATACTGAAGACGATTTAAAAATCGAACTCGAAAACAAGGAGTACGAATACGGATTTTATACTGAACTCGATTCGGAAACCTTTCCCATAGGTCTAAATGAAGATATTGTACGCGCTATTTCCAAGAAAAAAGAAGAGCCGCAATGGATGACCGATTGGCGTATTGAGGCGTTTCGTGCTTGGGAACAAATGGTTGAGCCAGAATGGGCTAACGTACATTATGAAAAACCTGATTTTCAAGCCATTTCCTATTATTCAGCTCCAAAAAAGGCAGACCCCAATAAAACCTTAGACGATGTAGACCCCGAATTGTTGGCGATGTACAAAAAGTTAGGAATTTCTGTCGACGAGCAAAAAATGATGAACAACGTGGCGATGGATATTGTAGTCGATTCTGTTTCGGTAGCGACAACTTTCAAGAAGACATTGGCTGAAAAAGGCATTATTTTCATGAGTATTTCGGAAGCCATTCGGGAGTATCCAGATTTGGTTCAAAAACATTTAGGAACAATTGTTCCGCAAAAAGATAATTATTATGCCGCTTTAAATTCAGCAGTATTTTCAGATGGCTCGTTCTGTTATATTCCAAAAGGAGTAAGATGCCCAATGGAATTATCAACTTATTTTCGAATCAATCAAGCGGGAACGGGACAATTTGAACGAACGCTTTTAATTGCTGACGAAGGAAGTTATGTGAGTTATTTGGAAGGATGTACGGCGCCAAGTCGAGATGAAAACCAATTGCATGCGGCTGTAGTAGAATTAATTGCGATGGAAGATGCTGAAATCAAATATTCAACCGTTCAAAACTGGTATCCTGGGAATAAGGAAGGAAAAGGCGGAGTCTATAATTTTGTGACCAAAAGAGGTTTGTGCGAGAAAAATGCTAAAATCTCATGGACTCAAGTTGAAACAGGATCAGCGATTACTTGGAAATATCCCTCGGTAGTCTTAAAAGGAGATAATTCAGTGGGCGAATTTTATTCGATTGCCGTAACTAATAATTTCCAACAAGCTGATACAGGAACGAAGATGATTCATTTAGGGAAAAACACAAAATCGACCATCATTTCTAAAGGAATCTCGGCAGGAAAATCCCAAAACAGTTATAGAGGTTTAGTCCAAATTAGTCCAAGAGCAGATAATGCTCGTAACTTTTCGCAATGCGACTCATTGTTGATGGGAAATAGTTGTGGAGCGCATACTTTTCCGTACATCGAAAGTAAAAACCCTACGGCTAAAATAGAACACGAAGCAACAACAAGTAAAATTGGCGAAGACCAAGTGTTTTATTGCAATCAGCGTGGCATTCCAACTGAGAAAGCCATTGCCTTAATCGTCAACGGATTTAGTAAAGACGTTTTGAATAAGTTGCCAATGGAGTTTGCTGTTGAAGCACAAAAATTATTAGAAATTTCACTTGAAGGAAGTGTAGGGTAATTGATATAAATCTTAATACCGAACGGTTTAAAATAAAAGAATAAAATGTTAAAAATTAGTAATTTACACGCCAATATTGGTGACAAAGAAATATTAAAAGGAATCGACCTTAAAGTTAAAGCGGGAGAAGTTCATGCTATTATGGGACCCAATGGTGCCGGAAAAAGTACGCTGGCATCTATTATTGCAGGAAACGAAAACTATGAAGTGACCGAAGGACAAATCTTTTTGGAAAACAATGACATTTCTGAATTGGCTCCAGAAGAAAGAGCACACAAAGGGGTGTTTTTGTCGTTTCAATATCCAATAGAAATCCCAGGAGTCTCGGTGACGAATTTCATCAAAACGGCGATTAACGAAAAACGCAAAGCCAATGGTCAAGAAGAAATGCCGGCAAATGAAATGCTGAAATTGATTCGTGAAAAATCAGAATTATTAGAAATGGACAGAAAGTTCTTGTCCCGTTCTTTAAACGAAGGTTTTTCTGGTGGAGAAAAGAAACGTAACGAGATTTTTCAAATGGCTATGTTAGAACCTAAAATTGCTATTTTGGACGAAACGGATTCCGGTTTGGATATCGATGCGTTACGAATTGTAGCCAACGGTGTTAATAAATTAAAAAACGAAAACAATGCAGTTGTAGTGATTACCCACTACCAAAGACTGTTAGACTATATTGTTCCTGACTTTGTTCACGTTTTAATGGACGGAAAGATCGTAAAATCTGGCACTGCAGCTTTGGCTTTGGAACTAGAAGAAAAAGGGTACGACTGGATTAAGGAAGAGTTGGTTTAAAATGTTCTCCGTTTTCTGTTTTCCGTTTTGAACGGACAACCAATAACGGACAACCGATAACTTTAAAAAATGGAATTAAAAGAAAAATTACTATCGTCTTTTATGGCTTTTGAAGAAGGAGTAGATGTTCAAACGGAACTTCACGACCTTCGCACTCTGGCTTTAAAGAACTTTGAACATAAAGGGTTTCCAACTAAGAAGGACGAAGCTTGGAAATACACCTCACTGAATGCAATTCTGAAAAATGATTTTAGTGTATTCCCAAAAAATGAAACTACAATTGAGTTTAAGGATGTAAAAAAATATTTTTTACACGAAATTGACACGCACAAAGTAGTCTTTATTGACGGCGTTTTTGCTTCTAATTTGTCATCGACTACCCATGACGGGATAGATGTTTGTTTAATGTCTTCGGCATTGACCAAACCTAAATACAAAATGGTAATCGACACTTATTTTAACCAAATTGCAAATAAAGACGAATCGTTGACTTCTTTGAATACAGCTTTTGCCAATGAAGGAGCCTATATCAACATTCCAAAAAGCAAAGTCGCAGACAAACCGATTGAGATTATGTATTTCTCCACGGGTTCAGAAGCAGCTCTTTTGGTACAGCCAAGAAATTTGGTTATTGTTGGGGAAAATTCACATGTTCAAATCATTGAAAGACACCAATGTTTGAATGAAAATCCGGTTTTGACGAATTCAGTAACTGAGATTTTTGCACAAAAAAGAGCCATTGTCGATTATTATAAAATTCAAAACGACGAGATAGAAGCGAATCTGATCGACAATACCTATGTTTCCCAAAAACAAGAAAGTCACGTTTCAGTTCAGACCTTTTCTTTTGGAGGAAATTTGATTAGAAACAACTTAAATTTCTATCATTTTGGAGAACGTTTGACAAGTACTTTGAACGGAATTACTATCATTGGGGATAAACAACATGTTGATCATTATACTTTAGTACACCATGCAGCTCCAAACTGTGAAAGTTTTCAAGATTATAAAGGCATTTTTTCTGACCGATCAACAGGGGTTTTCAATGGTAAAATTTTTGTAGAAAAAGAAGCACAAAAAACGAACGCTTTCCAAAAAAGTAATAACATTTTGTTAAGCGATAAAGCCACAATTAATGCAAAGCCACAATTGGAAATTTTTGCTGATGATGTAAAATGTTCTCACGGATGTACGGTAGGACAACTAGACGAAACGGCTTTGTTTTATATGCAACAACGCGGAATCCCAAAGAAAGAAGCCAAAGCATTATTGATGTATGCTTTTTCAAATGCGGTTATTGAAAGCATTAAAATTCCAGAATTAAAAAAACGAATTACCACGATTATTGCCAATAAATTGGGCGTAAAGTTGGGTTTTGATTTGTAGTTTTTAACCCCAGGTTTAAACCTGACAGGTTTTTAAAACCTGTCGGGTTTTTTTATTTTTTCTTTTTATGCTCCCCACAATTCCGCCGAGTAACCCATTAAAATCAAATTCAGGATCTTCTTTGAGCCCCATTCGAACAATAACTAAATCATGATTAGGAAAGACAGCAACCATTTGCCCTTGGAAACCACTGGCGAAATACATATCCTTAGGCGCGTCAGGAAAACGTCCGCTTGCATTGAGCCAGAATTGGCCTCCGTATTGTCCGTTTGAAGTGTTGGTAGGGGTCGCAACATATTTGGCCCAACTAGGCTTAAAAAGCTGCTCTCCGTTCCAATTTCCTTTATGTAAATACAACAATCCAAACTTTGCCCAATCGCGTGTTGTAGCCCATCCATAAGACGAACCTACATAATTGCCCGCCATGTCAGTTTCCACCAACATCGAGTGCATCCCAATTTTATCAATCAAAGCCGAATACCAAAAATTCAGGTATTCTTGATGCGTTTTGAATTGTTTTCTCAAAATGCCAGAAAGCAAATTAGTAGTTCCAGAAGAATAATTCCAATGCGTATTGGGCTGGAATGCCAAGGGTTTTTCGAGTTGTGCACGCGTCATGTCTTCGTCTTGAAACAACATTTTAGTCACATCCGAAATGGCTCCGTAATCTTCATTCCATTCCAAACCAGATTTCATGTGCAATAAATCGTTAATGGTGATTTTTTTGCGTTCGTCTTTCGCCCATTCCGAAATAGGAGCCGCTTGATAAATATTGAATTTTTTTTGTTTTTCGAGAATTCCATAAAGGGTTGCAGTAATACTTTTAGTCATGGACCAACCTAATATTTTACTGTTTTTAGTAAATCCCGTATCGTATTTCTCGGCAATAATTTTATTTTTGTAAATGACAATTACAGATCGGGTGCGTTTGTTTTTTTGTCCTTTTTGGTCAAAAGCGTTGGCTACAGTTTGGTTCAATTGATCGTAATCGATATTGGAAAAAATCGTGTCTTTTTGTTCGGCATCACCGTAAGGATATACTAAGTTTACTTTCGAGCGATCTCTTTTCGGAACCAAATACGGTTTCGAAACATCAAAATTATCGTTGATTAAAGTGGCACCCAATCCTTTCCGATAAATGGCTTTGCGTTCTTTTAAACCTTTGACAGAAGCGGTGGCAAATTGACCTTTTTCGTCAATTGAATTTTGTGCTAAATCGATGAGGTCAATATCGTTGTCGCCTTTTTCAATTAATTCTTGTGAACGGTCGTCAATAAAATGCCCAGAGGCAATACTTTTAGCCGAAAAACCAGAGATTAAATCGAGTTTTGGATAGGTGGTATAGCCTAAATACAGCAGCCCAATAGCCCCAGCAACACCAATAATTTTAACTATTTTTTTCATTTGGAGTGATTTGAAATTGATGCAATGTAAAAAAAAAACAGGAATTATTTTCAATAGAAAAACATTCGTCTATTTTAGCCCCGATGGGAGCGGCATCCTTTTAGGCTTTTAGCCAAAAAGATAGAGCGTACAGCGGGATTAAATGCTTGTGAAATACAAAATATGAGCTCCTAAAATCAAGCCTAATTATTTTGAAAAATCAACTTCATTTTCACTACTTTTGTATTTAGATAAATTCTAAATAAATGTTTGACATTCAAAAAATAAGAGCTGATTTTCCGATACTTTCAAGACAAGTCAACGGAAAGCCTTTGGTGTATTTTGATAACGGAGCAACTACCCAAAAGCCACAAGTGGTGATTGATGCGATTGCGACCTATTATCAGGAAATCAATGCGAATATTCATCGCGGAGTACACACTTTGAGTCAATTAGCGACCGATGCTTATGAAGCCTCTCGAACTACAATCCAACACCACATCAACGCCCAATTTTCTCATGAAGTGCTTTTTACCTCTGGAACAACGCATAGTGTGAATTTGGTTGCAAATGGATTTGCTTCGATTTTAAAAGTAGGCGATGAGGTTTTGATTTCGGCTTTGGAACATCACAGTAATATTGTGCCGTGGCAAATGTTATGCGAAAAAACAGGCGCTGTTTTGAAAGTGATTCCGATGAACCAAAAAGGCGAATTGGTTATGACTGAGTTTGACCAACTACTTTCGGATAGAACAAAAATTGTAACGGTTAATCATATTTCGAATGCCTTGGGAACAATAAACCCAATCAAGTATATGATCGACAAAGCGCATCAATTTGGCGCTGCCGTTTTCATTGATGGCGCTCAAGCTGTACCGCATTTGAAACCCAATGTGCAGGAACTAGATTGTGATTTTTATGCTTTTTCAGGACACAAATTGTGTGGACCAACAGGAACTGGAATTTTGTATGGAAAAGAAGTGTGGTTGAATAAACTACCACCCTATCAAGGTGGCGGCGAAATGATTAAGGAAGTGACCTTTGAAAAAACAACCTATGCTGAATTGCCGCATAAATTTGAAGCTGGAACGCCCAACATTGCCGGCGGAATTGCGTTAGGAACGGCTGTAAATTATATGAATTCTATTGGTTTTGATAACATTCAAAAACAAGAATCGAAATTATTATCTTACGCTACAGAACAATTATTAGCCATTGAAGGACTAAAAATTTACGGGACAGCTGAAGCTAAAACGTCGGTGATTTCATTCAATATTGACGGAATTCATCCGTATGATATAGGAACGATTGTCGACAAATTAGGGATTGCCGTTCGCACAGGACACCACTGCGCGCAACCGATTATGCAATTTTTTGACATACCGGGAACAATCCGTGCTTCGTTTGCTTTTTATAATACCAAAGAAGAAATTGACCTTATGGTCGAAGCGGTCAAGAAAGCTAAAATGATGTTGTCTTAAAAACAACTACTATGAAAAAGAGCTTGATCTTATTTTTGATTATTTTTGTTTTTACAGGATGTGCTGGGCAGAAAAAAGGAACGGAAAGTTCGCTAAAAATAGAATATAAAGCCCATTCAAGAGGATTTTATCAAATGATTTTGATTGAAAGCCAAGTGGTTTATGTGACAAAAAGAAGACAGGACAAACCCAATGTATTTCAACTTTCAGCGGCTGATTGGAATAGTTTGAAGACAACAGTTTTAAAGTTGGATTTGGAATCCTTACCCAATATTAAGGCGCCAACCGAAAAACGATTTTTTGACGGCGCGGCGATTGCCAGTTTAAAAATAATTCAAGGAGGAAAAGTATACGAGTCTCAAAGTTTCGATCATGGATTTCCTCCAACAGAAATAAAAAAATTAGTTGATAAAATAAATACATTTACTAAAACTCAATAATGACAATACGAGCCATACAAAACGATATAATTGAGGAATTCTCTATGTTCGATGACTGGATGCAGCGATACGAATATATCATCGAACTGGGTAAAAACTTACCCTTGATCAAAGAAGAGTTCAAAACGGAAGAGAACATTATCAAAGGTTGCCAATCCAAAGTGTGGTTGCAAGGCGAACAAAAAGAAGACAGTGTTGTTTTTACAGCGGATAGTGACGCAATATTGACAAAAGGAATTATTGCTATTTTGATACGGGTTTTTTCCAATCAAAAACCAGCGGATATCTTGGAAGCCGATATGGATTTTATAGACGCTATTGGATTAAAAGAGCATTTGTCACCTACTCGCGCTAACGGACTCGTTTCAATGATAAAAAATATAAAAATGTATGCCTTGGCATTCCATTCAAAAAACTAATAATTATGACACAAGAAATAGACACTAACGAATTAGGGGAAGCGATTGTAAAAAAGTTAAAAACGATTTATGATCCAGAAATCCCTGTTGATATTTACGAACTTGGCTTGATTTACGATGTGATGGTTAATACTGACTACGAAGTAAAAATCTTAATGACTTTGACATCTCCTAACTGTCCTGTGGCAGAAAGTTTACCAAGAGAAGTGGAAGAAAAAGTGAAGTCAATTGAAAACGTTAAATCGGCTGATGTAGAGATTACGTTTGATCCACCTTGGAGTAAAGATTTGATGAGTGAAGAAGCCAAATTAGAGTTGGGAATGCTTTAGTAAAAGAGTGTTCAGTTAAAGACGAATCAATAAATTAATCATGGAAGAAATAGTAAACAAAGTAGCCCAGAGTTCCTTGATAGTTTTCGATTTAGAAGATTACTATCCAGATGGTCATGTGGTAGATTTAGATGTTTCGCAGTGGTTGACGGAAGGGTTTATCCTGATAGAAGCCGATTTTAGGGCGCAATTAAAAGAAATGGATTTTTCTTTATTTCAAGATAAATATGTGGCTTTATATTGTTCTACCGAAGCTATTTTACCCGCTTGGACTTTTGCCTTGGTAGCGGCTCATCTAGCCCCATTTGCTTTGAAAATTATACATGGAACAAAAGAAACGGCTATTATTGAGTGGTACCAAGACATTTTGAACAAATTAGATTATACCGAATTCTTTGATAATCCCGTTATTTTGAAAGGATGTTCTAAAAAAGCGGTTCCAAATCAAGTGTATACATTGGCAATTCAAAAATTAATTAAAGTGTCAAAAAGCGTAATGTTTGGCGAGGCTTGTTCGGCAGTGCCCTTGTATAAGGCAAAAAAATAAATTCCTAAAGCGATGCTATAAACAAAGCCCTTTTGATTTTTCAAAAGGGATGTTTGTTTTATTCTTCTTTTTCAACAGCGTCTTTGTAATCGGGATACAAGAATTTGTTGTACGGAAAACGTGTAATGTGTATTTGGCGAACCGCTTCATACACTCGTTCTCTAAATTCTTCGAAGTTCTCTTTTTGGGTAGCCGAAATAAATAAAGCATTTTGCTCTCCTAATCGGTTCATCCAGGTTGATTTCCATTCGTCCAGCGTATAATGGCGAGTTGTTTTTTCTGTAATTAAATCATCTTCGTCAATGGTCAAATGTTGATAGGAATCAATTTTGTTAAACACCATAATCACCGGTTTATCATTAGCTTTGATGTCCATTAAAATTTGGTTTACCGCCACAATATGATCTTCAAAATCAGGATGAGAAATATCAACAATGTGTAATAGTAAATCAGCTTCACGCACCTCATCAAGAGTACTTTTGAAAGAATCCACCAGTTGCGTAGGTAATTTTCGAATAAATCCAACTGTATCAGAAAGTAAGAAAGGGAGGTTTTTAATGACCACTTTTCGAACAGTAGTGTCCAAAGTAGCAAACAATTTATTTTCTACAAAAACCTCACTTTTCCCAACGGCATTCATCAAAGTTGATTTCCCTACATTGGTATAACCCACCAAAGCCACGCGCACCATCGCACCACGGTTGCCGCGCTGAACCCCCATTTGTTTGTCAATCGTTTTAATTTTGTCTTTCAATAACGATATTCGATCACGAACAATACGGCGGTCGGTTTCAATTTCAGTTTCTCCAGGCCCACGCATTCCAATACCTCCTTTTTGACGTTCCAAGTGCGTCCAAAGTCCTGACAAACGGGGTAATAAATAAATACATTGTGCCAATTCTACTTGTGTTCTGGCATAGGAAGTTTCTGCTCTTTGGGCAAAAATATCTAAGATTAAATTAGTTCGGTCTAGAATTTTGCAGTCAATTATTTTCGAAATATTTTTTTGTTGTGAAGGCGTTAACTCATCATCAAAAATAACGGTTGAAATCTCGTTTTCTTTAACATACAGATTGATTTCGTCTATTTTTCCAGTTCCCAAAAAAGTTTTAGGATTCGGTTTGTCCATTTTTTGCCAAAAACGTTTTACCACTTGTCCTCCAGCAGTAAAGGTCAAAAACTCCAATTCGTCCAAATACTCTCTTAATTTTTCCTCGGATTGGCTTTGTGTAACGATACCTACAATAGCGGTTTTTTCGAAATTTAATACTTCTTTTTCTAGCATGATATTGAATAAGCCACAAATTTAATCATTTGCTTTTACTTATCCCCATAAATCTGAACATCATCAATTTGAAAAGCGCCGTCTAAGGTTAGTGTTCTCCCAGAACCTGTATAGCGAAAGCCAATATGTACTTTCCCTTTATAAGAAGACAAATCGATCCCACCTGAACCGACAAATTGATACCAAGGCGTTGCTTGTGTAGGCAATTTAGCCTTGAGCGGAATCCAAGTCGCCGCTGCAATGTTTAAACCATCAAAATTTTCTGAAATAAACACGTCTAAAGCATTTAAAGGCGAGTCTACATCTAGATGATGTTGGGCAGAGCGAAAGGTTAAAACCTCATTAGTATAGGTGTCTAAATCTATTTCTGGAGTAATTAACCAACCCACATTAGAAACTACTTTAGTCCCGCTAATCGCATATTCAGCACAACCATTACCTGAATACACGGAACCTTTCCAGTACAAACTACCTTTTTGAACAATGTTTGCCCAACCCGGCAAGTTGATATTGGTATTAGCAACAGCTGTTTCAAAATTTTCAGAAAAGAACGAAGTATTGCGTTTACCGGTCATAGTTACATCTTTTTCAGAGCGCGGAATTAGTTGGTAATCGGTGCCGTATTTGGTCAAAATTCCTTTTATTTTTCCACTTCCTAAAGGAACATCTTTGGTAGAAAAATCGGCAAAACTGCTGGTTCTACAATAGACTTTGTTACCCAATTTGTCTTCAACATTCCAATTGGTGCCTCCACCCACATCATTGCTGCTTTCATAATAATGCCTCCCGATAGCTTCTGCAGAAAATTGTACCTCAGCAATTTCTACTAAGGTGTTGAGATAGAGATCATTAAGCAAATCATTAAGAGAAACAGATTTGGTTAAGACTGATTCGTTGAGTTTAGAACAAGATGCAACTAGGACTTTTTTATAAACATTGGGCGAAAGTCGCCCAACACCTCCTTCGTTAAACGAATTGACATATATATTCCCAATTCGTAAGCTTCCATAGAAGATATCAGTGTATTGATCTTTGAGTTGGATATAAACTTTATTGCCCAATCGGTAATCAATATAGGTGTTGCTTACATCTACAGGAACACTGAACCCAATAGCGGGTTTTTCAGTTGTACCCAATGTTTGAAAGGAAATGGTTTTAAAAAAATTCCCGTTTTCATCAGAGGACACCACATAAGCTTCAATAATATCGTCGAATTTGTATTGTTTGACAATGGCATCTGCACTGTTGCGAACTTCTTCAACAGTTCGGTTAACAGTTAAGTTAGGTTGCGTACATACTAAAGGAGGTAAGGCAATGTCGTCTTTTACACAACTTGTTGCGCTTAGTAACACTAAAACATAAAAAAAGAGATTTGAAATACGGGTTTTCATAATATTAGGGTATTATAAGTTAATAGCAAGGCTTATAAAATAGGTTCTTCCATAGCCATAAAAATATTTGTTGCCAAAGTTGGGAGTTCCGCTGGAAATTTCTTGATTGCGTTGCCTGAAGGTGGCATTTCTAGCTTGTTCGTAACCGCCTGTTTTGAATGAAGTGTTTAATAAATTGTTGATACTAACAAACAAGTTCAAGTTCTTTTTAAGAATCCGCCACGACTTTCCACCGACTAAATTCAACAACATAACAGCAGCCAAATTTTCTTGTTTTAAAAGCACTTTAGCGCGCTCTTCATCCGCTTCAGGAAATGGGAATCCGCTAGCCGGATTGGTAAAAAAAACCGAAGTACGGGCTATGGGAGATATGTCGACATAACGGTTAGCTAAATAATTTAGATTGGCGCTTACCCACCAATAGCTGCGATTTCTATATTCCAATCCTATCGAATACCCCTGTTGAGGTGTACCCGCTTGGCGGTAATTTTTGAGTGCAGCAGTGCCAAAATCAAAAACAGGCAAGCTGTTTTCAGCAGATGCTTTCGCATCGTTGGTAATAGTCACTTTGGGATTACTTGAATAGATATATTCGCCAAAACCCGCCGCAAAAACAGTTTTCAAAGTGGGATCAATTTGGTACTCTAAACTCAGTTCGGTTCCCCAATTCTTTTTATCCAGTTGCGTTAGGGTTTGGCTAACAAAGCCGTTAGTATTAGTATTCCCTGCGCCGTTGTCAAAAATACCTTCAGCATAAAAAAAAGAGGTTTCGGTTGCGTTTTTTATTTGGCTAAAATAACCTGTGAATCTCATTTTTAATTTTGGCGAACGATAGACATAACTCGCATCTATACTACTGTTGTTTTCATTTTCGATTCCGGCTACTAGTGCATTGTTGAGGCGGGAATTAGGGAAAGCAGCTTTCAGATTTGGGGCTTTGGAGGCGTGTGAGCTATTGAAAAGCAGTAACTGTTTGCCTGATAATTTCCAAGTAATTCCACCTTTGAAACCAAAGTTTTCGAAATGAATAGTTGGGCTTTTACCAAAAGAATTCGTTGGATAAATCCCGTTTTTAAACAATCCTTCGCGTTGATATATTGAGGTCGAAAACTCTTGAGCCAAGTAAAAATCCACTTTTTTGTACTGGAATTGGAATTGGGTAAACCCATTACAACGTGTAGCAAACAAATTAAAATTGTACCCATAAGAATCACCTTCTTTCACTTGTCGGTTGGGGTGGTTTAAATCAGATTGCGCTTGATTGCCTTTGTAAAAGGTATCAATATCTTCAAAATACAATCCGCCTAATAAATCCAATACATTCTGATAATTATGTGACTGTAATTTATGGAAAGAAGCCCCTGCATTTAGTCGTATATTTTCCGATAGCTCTGAATTCAAAAGCGCATTGAAAGCTAAGGTTGTATCGTCCGTTCGATCTTCATAAAGAATGTATTTGCTTTGTGCCGGTTCAAAACCCGTGATGTTGCCATTAGCATCCGTAATTGGATTTTGATTGGCTTGATACATGGCAGTCCAATCAATTTGCGGTTGGGATAAAAATAGTGTTTTACTAAGATTGGCATTTGCTAAATCAGGGGTATAAGCACCCGAAAACTCCCCCTCATCTTTGGCGTGTAGTGAACTAAAATAACTCGGCATTTTTTTATAATAAGAGGGATCGGGGCTATTGGCATGTTGGTAATCAATAGTGCTATTTCCAATTTTTCCAAATTGGTAAAGCACACCCAAATGGAGTTGGGTGGAAGTATTAATTTTGAAATAATCGTTCAGCATCAAGACCGGTTCTTCGATAGTTTTAACACGTGAATTGCGTTGTTGTCCGTTTTGAACACCCCAATACGAATTGTATTTTGTAGAAGTTAAATGGATTATTTCATCTGTGTTTGGCGAATTTTTCCCTCGGGAATTTGGGGTAAAAAAAGCCGTGAAGTTCAGTGAATTACGATCAGTAAGTTTTTTTTCGATACTGGTAAAAAAGGAATTAGCATCATAGGTTGTTCCTTGAAAATTCCCCTCATCAGCATATCGTTTTCCTGCTGAAACTACAAACGCCCAACCTTTTTCGTTCATCCCTGAAGCATAAGTAACCATAGTACGCCATTGGTAATTAGTGTTGGTTCCAGAAAACGAAATCCGTGTTCCTTTTTTGTAAGTTGATGCTTGTGTGCTGATGTGTTGCGTTCCTAAAATACCTCCAAAGGCATAATCAGAAGGACTGGTGCCAATACTGATCTCTTGATTGCGCAACACATCGTTGAGACCACCCCAGTTGCCCCATTGTGGTCTTCCATCATAGATCTTGTTCATTGTTATTCCGTTAATCAATAGGGCTGCATATTGATTATCGAGACCACGAACCCTATATCTTGCTTGTCCCCAATTGAAAGCCGCCGCTTGTTGGAAAGCATCCCTAGAAGCCTGTAATAATCCTGATGTACTTTCCGAACCACCGTTGTCCTCGTCTAAGTCATTGTCTAAAATAGAAATGACAATAGCCCGTTCATTTAGTTCATCGTCATCTTCCAAAGGAATATTGCCCAAGTCTAGTATTTGTTCTTTACCAATTACGATCGCAATCAGTTTGTCTTTGTATCCTTGACTGTGAAAAAGCAGTAATTGTTTGCCTTGTAAATTAGTCTTTATTTGGAATTTCCCCTTGGAAGAAGTTAATGCCATTGTAGCGCTATTCTGAATAGTCACAACAATAGAAACCAAAGGATTTTGTGATTTTAAATCGATTACATTTCCAGTAATAAGAGTTTCTTTTTGAGCAAAAACCCAATTTATTTGGAATAGAAATAGTAGAATTGGGATATAGGATTTCATACAATTTGGGATTAAAATGAAATTATATTTTTCAAAACCTCAGGGGGTCTAAAGTTCTGAAAAGCAAATAGTAAAAAACACACAAGCTGGTATTTTCTCCAATTTACAAGCTAAAAGTACTACTATTTTTTATTTTTTCACCAAGTTTTTTTCCTTAGTGTGGCAAAGTTAAAAATGCAAAATTAATTTTATGTTGCGGTTTTGATTTTGGATACCATAAAAGAAATAAGAACACCAAACACGCCAATAAAAGCAAAAGAAAATTGCAATCCAAAAGCTTCGGCTATGTAACCAATAATTGGCGGACCCATTAAAAATCCTAAGAAACTGACGCTCGCCACAGCGGTTAAGGCTTCGCCGGTTGGAATAGTAGGATGTTTTCCCGCAATACTATATAAAGTTGGGATAATAGTCGAAACGCCCAATCCTACAAACATAAAAGCAATCGTACAGGGAATTAAATAAGGAAAAAATACTGCTGTAAAAAGACCGCTGGAAATGACTACACCGCTAATTTGCATAACTCGTTTTCTTCCAAATTTTAAAATAAACCGATCGCCTAAAAAACGGCCGCTTGCCATCATAATCATAAACGAAGTGTATCCTAAAATCACCAAAGGACCTGGCGCTTTAACCACATCTTTAAAATACAAACCGCTCCAGTCAAACATTACGCCTTCGCTTGCCATACAACAGAATCCTATGATGCCTAACCATAATAACATTTTGTCTGGTTTTCGGAATCCTTTTTCTTTTTTGGGTTGCGGTTTTTCAATGGCTTTGATGAGGTATTTGATGTTGAACGAAATCAGAGATAAAACAAAAATGCCTACAATCGCGAAGTGTTGTAATGGTGTTAGTTCCAGCGCTAACATACCCAATCCCACAAAAGCGCCAGTAAAACCCGCCAAACTCCACATACCGTGGAAAGAAGACATAATGGTTTTTCTAAACAAACCTTCGGTATACACCCCTTGGGTATTTACAGAAATGTTCGATAGATTTCCAAAAACACCAAAAAAGAACAATCCTAAAGCTAATAACCAAGGATTTGTTGCCAAGCCCAAACAGGTCAAACTTATGGTGTACATAATTATGGCAAAAAGAAGCGTGTTGTGACTGCCAAAACGAGTGACTAATTTTCCAGAAAAGGGCATCATCACTAATTGACCTACTGGAACCGCAAATAAAATGGAACCTAAAGTAGCTTCGCTAAGATGTAAAGTCGTTTTAATATCCGGAATTCGACTTGCCCAAGAGGCAAAACACAATCCCATCCCAAAATAAAACGAACCAACTCCTAATCGGATTCTGTTTAAGTACGAGGCTTTGGCTTCGCGGTAGCTTTTTTTGTATTTTCCTTTACCTTTAAACCGGCCTAAAAAGTTTAAATCAATCAAAATGAATCTTTAAGATTTTGTGTTGCAAAAATACAAAAACGGACAGTTCGAAAGCGATAAATCTGTAATGTTACTCAATTACAACGTTATTGTTTATAAAAATTTACCACTAAGGCGCAAAGGCACAATGTTTTTCGAAAAGTTAAGAAATGAAGGAAATTAAGATTTCTCAAATTTCTTCAATCTGCTTTCTACCTACTAAATCGTAAATCGTAAATCGAATATCGTAAATCGAATATCGTATTTACCCTATCGTTATTACTTTTTGTTGGGCATTACTTTCAATGGCCGCTTCAATAATTTGCATTACGTTAGCACCATCTTGAGCGGTAACTGGTTCGGGGTTGTTTTCTAGTATCGAATGGTATAGCCCGTCAAAATAGCCGTAATAATTTCCCTGAAGTGTCGGTATTTTTTCTCGAATAATGGCTCCATTAATTTCGGTGTGCAACACTCCTTCTTTCTCTTTGGGTTCGGTTCCCCAAGTGGTTAAGTTGGGTATTTTACCTAGTTTTAAGTCGTCTTCTTGTACATCGCCACGGGGCTTTAAGAACGATCCTTTTTTGCCGTGTAACACAAACGCTGGATTCGCTTCGCGAACAAAAAAACCGGCCTTCAGCCGCACTCTTTTATCTGTATAATACAACATAATATCAATATAATCGTCCACGACAGAATGTTCTCTTGTGACACGAATATCAGCAAAAACGCTGTTGGGCATCCCAAACAAACACAAGGCTTGGTCTATTAAATGCGGACCTAAATCTTTCAAAATTCCAGCACCTGGATTGGCGGTTTCTTTGTGAATTTTTGGACTTAAAACTGGGTTGTAACGATCAAAATGGAACTCGGCTTCTACAATGTCACCCAATACAGTATTCGCAAGTATTTTTTGAACGGTTTTAAAATCGCTATCCCAACGTCGGTTTTGGAAAACAGCCAATTTTAATCCTTTAGCTTTCGCCAATTCCATCAATTCTTGCGCTTCGGCAACAGTTGTAGTAAAGGCTTTTTCGACTAAAGCATGTTTGCCTGACAGCAAGACTTTTTTGGCATAGTCGAAATGCGTTTCCACAGGAGTATTCACCACAATCAGTTCGGCATCCGATTCTAAAACGGCTTCCATATTAGGATAGCTTGTTACAGTTGGATAGTCTTTTTGAATTAATTTTTTACTTCTTTCCCAAGAGCCCAATAGTTCAAAACCTGGGTGTAGTCTTAAAAAAGGAGCGTGAAATACCTTTCCAGACATACCGTAAGAGAGTAAAGCCGTTTTGATTTTTTGCATGATTTTTTATTTTTGATGCGTATGCAAAGTACAGTTTTTTTTGCCGCGAAGAAGCATAAGCGTAAAGATTTTTGAGATTCGTAATTCGTAAAATATAAAATAGACAAAATCGAGTATGGAATTGGTTGGTCATGTAAAAATTTCGGTAATGATTGACGAAAATACAGACAAGGAACAAATGTTTTTGCCAATAATTAATCATCAATTAATTTCCAATAAATTAGAAAGGGCTTAACTTTAAAGTTAAACCCTTTCTAGGATAAGCCATAAAAAAAAGCTCTTTAAAAAGTTGATTAAAACCCTGTAAGATTTACTTTTTAGAGAGTTTTAATTTTTGTTACCACCTCTCGCCTGCATGAGTATTGGCAAAGACATTACCTCCGTAATAACCACCATAGCCAAAACAAGTGTCCATCCACCAACCGATAGAAGGCCACATTCCTCCTTCAGTTTCTTGTACTTCCTGAGCATTAAGCTCCTCTAAATTCAAATTTTCTAAATTCATGATTAAAATAATTTATGTTAATAATTTGGTTAATTTAAAATAGGCTTCTCGAGAACTATATTTTACAACGACAAAATTATTATACTTCCGTGCAATTTAATTGCACGGAAGTATAAAACCAAAACATTTTATTTTCATATAGTTTTAGAGTAATTTTTAAGTTGATTAAACAGGTTATTGAAATTTCAAGTGGGCTAGACCATTTTCCTTTAAACAAGTATCGAATAAAAGCCTCCGCAAAAAACAATTTTTGTAAAACATTTAAATCAATTCTTTTTACTTAATATTTTTTTTGTGTTTTGTTATTTATTTTATTTGAACAAGGTTAATTTCTCAAATGTGTTTGGATTGGTTGCTTAAACATTATAATTTCTGATAAAAACATATTACTTTTGCTTTTCAATTTGAAATACATTGAACATGGATATAGTTATCAAGCTTTCTCAATTTTTATTAAGTTTATCTTTACTAATTATTTTACACGAATTAGGGCATTTTATACCGGCTAAATTATTCAAAACGAGAGTAGAGAAATTCTACTTGTTTTTTGATGTTAAATATTCGCTTTTAAAAAAGAAAATCGGCGAAACCGAGTATGGAATTGGGTGGTTGCCTTTGGGCGGCTATGTCAAAATTTCGGGCATGATTGACGAAAGTATGGACAAGGAACAAATGGCTTTGCCTCCACAACCTTGGGAATTTCGTTCTAAACCAGCTTGGCAACGTTTGATTATTATGTTGGGCGGCGTGACGGTTAATTTTATTTTGGCCTTTATTATTTATATCGGGATGTCTTTTGCATATGGTGAGATGTACCTCAACAATTCTGAATTGAAAGATGGAATTGCAGTTACAAGTGCCGTTGGAGAAGAGTTAGGATTAAAAACAGGGGATAAAATAATTGCTGTTGATGGCGAAAAAATTGCTCATTTTGATGAGATTCCAATGAAACTTTTGTTTTCCAAATCAGCATTAATTGTTCGTGACGGCGCTGAGCAAACTATTAATTTTCCGGTAGATTTAATTGACAAAGTAATGAAAGGCGAAAAACGTCCTTTTATTGGATTACGAGAGCCATTTATGGTAGGGAAAGTATCGGATTCCTCATCAAATAAAACGCTTGAACCAAAAGATATTATCCAATCCATTAACGGTGTTCCTACTAAATATGCCGATCAGGTTATTGTATTTGCTAAAGCAAATAAAAACCAGACATTTGATGCGGTTGTTTTAAGAGACGAAAAAGAAGTTCCATTAAAAATTACTGTAAACAAGGAAGGTCAATTAGACATTTATCCTGCTAAAGTGGGAGTTAAAAGCCTTGAAAAGTTGGGTCTCTATAAATTTAGTATGCAAGAATATGGCTTCTTTGAGTCAATCCCGGTAGGAATCAATAAAGGGACAAATCAATTACTAGGCTATGGAAAGCAATTGAAAGCAATTTTCAATCCAGACACTGGTGCTTATAAAGGTGTAGGAGGCTTTGCGGCTATTTTTAATATTTTCCCAAGTTCATGGAGCTGGGAGGTGTTTTGGAACATTACCGCCTTGTTGTCCATTATGTTGGGGGTAATGAACTTATTGCCTATTCCGGCTTTGGACGGCGGACATGTGGTGTTCTTACT
>CANHKZ010000002.1 GCA_947461425.1 Flavobacteriaceae bacterium
AAAACCATACAACGCTCGGATGGTGAAATTGGTAGACACGCTGGACTTAAAATCCAGTGAACAGCAATGTTCGTGCGGGTTCAAGTCCCGCTCTGAGTACTAAAGCCTCTTCAATTGAAGAGGTTTTTTTGTTTTTACAGAAAAAAATGAGCGCTAATTTTTAGCGTGATCAAGAATATGGGAACTTTTGTAATTACAAAACGGTTTAACGACGAATACAAATTTGTATTTGCTTCTAGAAAAGGGAAAACTATTTTCACCAGTTTGAGTTACGAACTTAAATTTGAAGGAGAACAAGCAATAGAAAAGTTTAAATCCAATACTAACCTAGCTACCTTCTTAAAGTTTAAATCAACTAAAGGAAACTATTATTTTAAGGTATTGTTAGATGGAGTTAACTTTGCTACAAGTAGAAAGTACACTACAGAACTTAGACTTAACAAAGGGATTAACGAAATTGTAAAGTATGCCTCAATTTCAGAAGTATTGGACTTTTCAGCTAATGATGTTATTTTTACTGATTAACAATTTAGAATTAATCAATAGTTAGCATAAAGGAATTGGTTTAAGAATAAAAAAAGCCGTTACACCAAGTGTACGGCTTATTTTTTTCTCTGTAGTAATTGATTACTTTACAGCAGCAGTATCAACAGCAGCAGTATCAACAGCAGCAGTATCAACAGCAGTAGTGTCCATAGCAGTAGTATCTACAGCAGGAGCTTCTTCAGCAGGAGCTTCAGCTTTCTTACAAGATACAACAGTTAATACAGCAACAACAGCTAAACTTAAAAATACTTTTTTCATCTTAATTTATTATAAAAGGTTAATTATTAATTCATGGCAAAGATATAAATTTTTTAATATGTAAAATATTTTTTCATTTTTTTTTTAAATAATATTTGACAATTTCTCTTCTTTTTTAAAAAAAATGGTCGAAAATCACCAAACGATTCCAATTTACACCAAAAATAGCACTACATTTTTTTCATAATAGCGGTGACTGCACCTGTATTGTTTTGAACAAAAATAGCGCTGATTGCTCCTTTTGATTTCCGAACCTCTTCATTGTCAATTAATTCATTAAATACTAATTCTAAACTTTCCACAGAACTAACAGAAATACATCCTCCTAGATGAACCAATTCAATAGCTTCTGCAAAATGAGAATAATTCGGCCCAATTACTATAGGAATGCCAAAAGTAGCAGGTTCTAGTATATTGTGTATACCAGACTGACCAAAACCACCTCCAACATATGCAATATCTGCATAACTATAAATCTTGGTTAAAATTCCAATAGTATCAATAATTAATACTTCGTAATCAGCTAGGTCTTTGTTTTCTTTTTCTGAATACAATAGCACTTTTTTATTACAATTGTTTTTTAATTGTTGAATTTGTTCAGATTTAATATTGTGAGGTGCAATTATATATTTACACTCTGACCACTTATAATTTATGAAATTCATAAGTAATTCCTCGTCTTTAGGCCATGAACTACCTATTACTATAGTTGTTTTGTTGTCTTTAAATTTGTCAATACAATCCAATGTATTGTCTCTTTCTAAAATACTTGCTACCCTATCAAAACGTGTATCTCCGGAAATAAGCGCGTTTTTTTTCCCTATTTGATGTAGTAATTTTAATGATTTTTCGTTTTGAACAAAGAAATAACTAAAGCTGTCTAAGGCTTTTCTGTAGAATCCGCCATACCATTTAAAAAAAGTTTGTTTTTCTCTAAAAATCCCTGAAATTAAAAAGACTGGAATTTTATTTTCCTTTAGTTTAAACAAGTAATTAGGCCAAAATTCATATTTGATAAAGAAAACTATATCAGGATGTACTGTATCGATGAATTTTTGAGCGTTTTTTAAAGTATCTAAAGGCAAATAAACGGTTGCATCGGCTATTGTATTGTTTTTTCTCACTTCATAACCGGATGGAGAAAAAAAGCTAACTATAATTTTGTGAAAGGGGTATTTTTTTTTGATTTTTTCAATTACGGGTAATCCCTGCTCGTATTCTCCCAATGATGCAGCATGAAACCAAATAGTTTTGTCAGTGGGCTTTATTTTTATTTTTAAGATAGGAAAGACCTCTTTTCTTCCCGCTACGAAAAGTTGTATTTTAGAATTAAATAGCGCAATAATTTGTAAAACGACTGCAGCTATCGAAATAAGTATATTGTAAATAAAATGCATACCAATTATTTTGGAGCTAAAATACAGTTTCTTTATTTTATTTTGATTGGTTAGAACTCATTAAATCCCTATTTTTGTTTTCGTTTTACAAAGTGACTCAGTTTAAATTGGATTTTTTGATAAAAAAAGCAAATGAAAAAAATACAAATGGTTGACTTGAAAAGTCAATATAACGCAATAAAAGAAACAGTTGACACTTCAATTCAAGAAGTTTTAGATACCAATACTTACATAAATGGACCACAAGTTCATTTGTTCCAAAAATCTTTGGAAGAATATCTAGGTGTTAAACATGTTATTCCATGTGCAAATGGCACAGATGCTTTGCAAGTTGCGATGATGGGGCTGGGATTACAACCTGGTGACGAGGTTATTACCGCTGACTTTACATTTGCAGCAACTGTTGAAGTAATAGCTTTATTACAATTGACACCAGTTTTGGTAGATGTGGATATCTACAATATGAATATTGCAATCGATAAAATCAGAAAAGCAATTACACCAAAAACAAAAGCAATTGTTCCTGTTCATTTGTTTGGACGTGCGTCAAATATGGAGGCAATTATGGCTTTAGCCAAAGAACATAATTTGTATGTAATTGAAGATAATGCGCAAGCGATTGGAGCGAATTGTAAATTTTCGGACGGAACTAAAAAGAAAGCTGGAACAATAGGTCATGTAGGGGCAACATCTTTCTTTCCCTCTAAAAATTTAGGTTGTTATGGAGATGGAGGGGCAATTTTCACAAATGACGATGAATTAGCACATACTCTAAGAGGAATTGTAAATCACGGAATGTATGAAAGATACCATCATGATGTGGTAGGAGTTAACTCTCGATTGGATAGTATTCAAGCTGCTGTATTGAATGCTAAATTACCATTATTAGACCAATACAATAAAGCGAGACAAAATGCCGCCAGAAAATACTCCACAGCATTAGAAGGACATAAAAATATTATTGCGCCAAGTATTTGTGACATTTGTGATTGTCATGTTTTTCATCAATATACCCTACGAATAATTGATGCCGATAGAAATGGATTGATGCAACATTTGTTAGATAAGGGAATTCCGTGTGCTATATACTACCCAATTCCGCTACACAGCCAAAAAGCATATGCTGACGCACGTTATCAAGAAGAAGATTTTCCAGTTACGAATCAATTGGTTCAAGAAGTGATTTCATTACCAATGCACACAGAATTGGATGATGAACAAATCCAATTTATAACAGATAGTATTTTAGAATTCTTAAATAAATAAATGGTTACACCTTAAAATAAAAATGAAAATACTTGTAACAGGAGGGTTGGGTTTTATTGGTTCGCATACTGTTGTAGAACTACAAAATGAAGGTTTTGAGGTAGTAATTATAGATAATCTATCCAATACCTCTTTGTCTGTTTTAGACGGGATAAAAAATATAACTGGGAAAATGCCTGTATTTGAAAACTTGGATTTACGCGACAAACAGAAAGTACAAGATTTTTTTAAAAGGCATATGAATATTGATGGTGTGATTCATTTTGCTGCTTCAAAAGCCGTTGGAGAAAGTGTTGAAAAGCCATTATCGTATTATGAAAATAACATCAATACATTGGTCTATGTTTTGCAAGAATTAGAACAAAAACCAACTGCTAATTTTATTTTTAGTTCCTCTTGTACCGTATATGGTCAAGCCGAAACCATGCCTATTACTGAAGATTCTTCCGTTCAAGTGGCGCTGTCGCCTTATGGCAACACCAAACAAATGGGAGAAGAAATTATTACCGATACCACTAAAGTAACTAATATCAATGCTATTTTATTGCGTTATTTTAACCCGATAGGATCGCATCCTTCAGCCGAGATAGGGGAGTTGCCATTAGGAGTACCGCAAAATTTAGTGCCTTTTATAACACAAACCGGAATTGGGTTGCGTCAAGAATTATCGGTATATGGAGATGATTATCCAACACCTGACGGAACGGCAATTCGCGATTATATTCACGTAGTTGATTTGGCCAAAGCCCATGTTATTGCAATGCAACGCTTGCTAGAAAAGAGAAACCTTTCTAAAGTTGAAACTTTTAATCTAGGAACGGGAACAGGCAGCTCTGTTTTAGAAGTAATTCATGCTTTTGAAAAAGTAAGCGGACAAAAGTTACCTTATAAAATTGTTGCAAAAAGAGAAGGAGATATTACTGTGGCGTACGCCAATACTCATAAAGCGAATACTGTTTTAGGATGGAAAGCCCAATCAACACTTGAAGAAGCAATGGCTAGCGCCTGGAAATGGGAACAGAAAATTAGAAGTTAATTTATTTTTAATAAAACATCCGGGTCTGGACAATTAGCACTGTAAAAATCCAACATCTTTGAGCTGCAAACACCAGGGTAATCTCCAAACTTATTTTCCATATCAATAATTATCTGAAAATGTAAATGGGGAGCATAATCTCCGTTGATTGGTGGTAAACCCAAATTTCCAATTTGCTCACCTTTACATACAGTATTTCCAATTTGTTTGTCTATTAAACTTTCTTCGCTTAAATGGCCATAAAGCGTGTGAAAAATAAAATCTTTTATTTGGTGTTGAATAATAATCGTTGGACCATAATCACCCAAAGCAGTATTGTTTTGCAAACTGTGAATAGTGCCATTTAACGCTGCATGAACGCTAGCCGAATTATTGATCCAGAGATCCAAACCAATGTGAATATTGCGTTCGTCTGAATTTTCAGCATTAAATACACTACTTCTTTTGTATAAGTTTCTTTTTTCAATATACCCACCAAAAGCAATTTTTCCTTTATTAAAATCCAAATGATTTTGGATAAAAACGCTATAATCTTCAGCTGAATCTAATTTTGAAATATTAATATTTTGGTTTGAAACGGACAAATCAAGTGGGACATATTCAGAATATGGAATGTTGGGTGCAATCACTTTTGAAGATTCAATTTGGTTCAATAATTCTAAAAGATTAGCCATATTTTTCGGTTTGATTTCAAATATAAAAAATCCTCATAAACAAATTGTCAATGAGGATTGAATATATTATAATGAATGTATTATGCAGAAATTGTAACCGCTTCTTTATTAATTTTGTTTACCAATCCAACCAATACTTTTCCTGGCCCAACTTCCGTAAAACTAGTAGCGCCATCCTGAATCATTTGATTTACAGATTGTGTCCATTTTACTGGGGCTGTTAATTGAATAATCAGATTTTTCTTGATCTCATCTGGGTCGGAAACAGCAGTCGCCGTTACATTTTGATATACTGGACAAATTGGTGTTGAAAAAGTAGTTGCTTCAATAGCTGCAGCTAATTCTTCTCTTGCGGGTTCCATCATTGGCGAGTGAAAAGCACCTCCAACAGGCAAAATTAAAGCGCGTTTGGCTCCAGCCTCTTTCATTTTTTCACAAGCCAATTCTACGGCTTTGTATTCGCCAGAGATTACTAACTGACCCGGACAATTATAATTTGCTGCCACAACAACACCGTCAATAGAAGCGCAAATGTCTTCTACTATTGTATCTTCTAAATTTAAAACTGCCGCCATAGTTGAAGCAGTAATTTCGCAGGCTTTTTGCATAGCTAAAGCGCGCTTCGATACTAATTGTAATCCGTCTTCGAAAGACAGCGTTCCGTTGGCAACTAAAGCAGAAAATTCTCCTAAAGAGTGACCAGCCACCATTTCTGGTTGAAAGTAAGCTAAAGTTTTAGCTAAAATAACCGAATGTAAAAAAACGGCAGGTTGCGTTACTTTTGTTTCTTTTAATTCTTCGGCAGTTCCTTCAAACATAATATCAGTAATTCGAAATCCTAAAATGACATTGGCTTTTTCGAAAAGTTCTTTTGCCAAAGGGGAATTCTCGTATAATTCTTTACCCATTCCGGTAAATTGTGCTCCTTGTCCAGGAAATACATATGCTTTCATAACGTTTATTTCAAGTTTAGTGTTGTGTACTTTAGTTGAATCACAAAAGTACTATTTTTGATTTTATTGCTCCATCGGAATTTCCATCACTAAAAATCGAGAATCTAAATTGGCTTTGATTTCGACTTCATTGGTTTCCCAAATTCCTATGGCATCTCTTTTTTCTAGTTTTTCTCCGTTTACTTCAATTTCACCTTCGATATTCATGATATAGAATCCATTACCTTCTTTTTTTTGAGCTAATTTTTTAGAAAAATCTGCATCAAAATCACTCAAATAAAACCAAGCGTCTTGATGAATCCAAACTCCTTCGTCAGCTGAATTTGGGGATAGAATTTGAGCAAAATTATTTTTTTGCTTTGTAATATCTAAAGTAATTTGTTGGTATCTCGGTTCCACATTTCTCTGTTTTGGAAATAACCAAATCTGAAATAATTTTGTCCGTAAGTCTGCATTTGGATTGAATTCACTATGCTGAATTCCAGTACCGGCACTCATTACTTGAACCTCTCCCGTTTTGATAATAGATTCATTTCCCATACTGTCTTTATGAGCCAAATCGCCTTCTAGTGGAATCGTAATAATTTCCATATTGTCATGTGGATGTGTTCCAAAGCCCATTCCAGCAGCAACTGTATCGTCATTAAAAACGCGAAGCGTTCCAAATTGAATTCGTTCTGGATTGTACCAACTTGCAAAACTAAAACTGTGGTAAGCATTTAACCAGCCATGATCAGCGTGTCCTCTTGAATTTGCTTTGTGAAAAACTGTAGTTGCCATTGGTATAGATGAATTTGTGATTAGAGTACAAATTTAAGTTGAATTAACAGATTAGTACTTTAAGGTAAAGTAAGAATTTATCGTTCGGTGATTAATACTTTAGTGTTTATAAAATAATACTAAAAAAAACAATTATTATTTTTTCGGCTTTATACAAAAAGTCCTTGTCTTTATGCAGAAATAGTTAGGTGTTTTAGTATTTTTTTTATATTAAAATACAAATTATTTTTTTTCTGGTAATAATTTAAAAGAAGTGGCTTTGAAACGATTGTCCACGATTGTACCAACCACTTCGGCTTTTCTAACGGTGGCACAAAAACCATCGCCAGCGTGTGCGTCGCCATGTGAATCAATTGAAGTTCCATCTACAAAATAAGTTTTTCCGTCAATGCGAACGGCTAAATCGCAGTCGTGTCCTTTCATTTTGAATTGGCACTGACCGCAAGCTGCTTCAACGATTTGAGATTTAGATTGTTCTTTTTTGTCTTGCGCATTTATTAATGCTACAGAAAACAGAAATAATAACGAAGCTATTTTTTTCATCTTTTAATAATTATTTTTATTCAGATACTGCTAATTTTATTCTTCTTAATGCTTCCGTTAATAACTCTTCGCTGGTTGCATAAGAAAAACGGATACAATTTGGATTTCCAAAAGCATCACCAGTAACGGTTGCTACATTGGCTTCGCCTAATAGGTACATTGAAAAATCATTGGCATCCTTAATAAATGTTCCTTTTAATGTTTTTCCGAAGAAAGAAGATACGTCTGGGAACACATAAAAAGCGCCTTCCGGAACGTTAATTTTGATTCCAGGAATATCTTGAAGCAATCCTACTACTAAATCTCTGCGGCTTTTGAAAGCGGCAACCATTTCGTTAAGGACGCTTGGATCAGCATCGACAGCAGTAATTGCAGCGCGTTGTGCAATTGAATTGGCTCCTGAAGTTACTTGGCCTTGTATTTTTGTACAAGCTTTTGCAATAAATTCTGGTCCACCAATGTAACCAATTCTCCATCCGGTCATTGCGAAAGCTTTTGCTAATCCATTTACTGTAATGGTTTTTTCTAACATTCCAGGGATTGAACCTATACTGCAGAAAGTGCCAGAGAAATTGATGTGCTCATAGATTTCGTCGGCAACAACATAAACGTGAGGATGTTTTTCTAAAACTTTGGCCAAAGCAGTTAATTCTTCTCTATTATAAACAGAGCCACTTGGATTGCAAGGGGAACTGAACCACATCATTTTTGTTTTTGGTGTGATGGCTGCTTCTAATTGTTCTGGTGTGATTTTGAAATCACTATCTATAGTTGTTGGAACTTCAACAGGAATTCCACCTGATAATTTTACTATTTCGAAATAAGAAACCCAATACGGAGCAGGTAAAATCACTTCGTCTCCATCGTTTAGCATTACTTGAGCAATATTGTATAAGGATTGTTTTGCGCCTGTTGAAACGACGATTTGTGACGGTTTGTAATCTAATCCGTTGTCTCTTTTGAATTTTCTGCAAATGGCTTCTTTCAGTTCTCCATAACCTTCGACTGGAGAATAAGTGCTGTAGTTTTCGTCAATAGCTCGTTTTGCTGCATCTTTAACGAAATCTGGGGTATTGAAATCGGGTTCACCTAAACTTAAACTGATGATATCTTTTCCTTGTGCTTTTAATTCTCTGGCTAAAGCAGCCATGGCTAAGGTTTGTGAAGTTGCTAAGTTGTTAATTCTGTCTGAAAGTACGTTGCTCATTTTAAATCGTGTTGAATTGTCTAATCCGTAGTTGTCGAATTGGGTATAGTTAGTTTTTGTGTTTTATGCGCTTAATTCAGGGTTCATTCCTAAATTTTTTAAATGCGTAAAATGCGAATAAATAGCTGCTCTTGTAGTTTTAAACTCATGATACGGTAGGTTGCATTCTTTAGCAGTTTGTTTTACAAACTCAGCAATTTTATTATAGTGAATATGAGAAATATTAGGAAAAATATGATGTTCAATTTGGTGATTTAAACCACCTGTATAGTAATTAATTAGCCAGTTTTTTGGAGCAAAATTAGCCGTTGTATATAATTGATGGATTGCCCAAGTATTTTCAATTTCTCCTTCGTCATTTGGGATTGGATTTGCAGTTTCGTCAACTACATGTGCCAATTGGAATACAACGCTTAAAATCAATCCTGCGGTGTAGTGCATTACCAAAAAACCGAGTATAACTTTCCACCAAGTGATTCCTAAAACCATAGGAATTACCAACCAAATAGAAAAATAAATAACTTTAGTAACGATTAAGGTTGTCCAACGGATGACTGGTTTTTTGAATTCGCCATACGATAAATTGCGTTTCAAATAGCGTTTCATTTGAAGAAAATCGGTTGTGATAGACCAATTGAAAGTCAATAAACCGTAAAGAAAAACAGAGTAATAATGTTGAAATTTGTGATAACTATACCATTTTGCAGTTTTTGAGAAACGCAAGATTCGACCTGCTTCAAGGTCTTCGTCATGTCCTAAAATATTGGTATACGTATGATGCAACACATTATGTTGCACTTGCCAGTTATACACATTTCCAGCTAAGATATAAATACTACCTCCCATAAATTTGTTTACCCAAGATTTATTTGAGTATGCACCATGATTGCCATCGTGCATTACATTCATTCCAACGCCTGCCATTCCAACGCCTATAATTAGATTCAATAACAAATACGTCCAAAAAGGCATTTCAAGTGCTAATAAAAAAAAGTAAGGCGTTAAGAAAATAGAAAACATTACGATTGTTTTCAAATGCAATTTCCAATTTCCTGTTTTATTAAGGTTGTTTTCTTTGAAATAATTATTGACACGAGAATTTAAAATTCTAAAAAATTTTAAATCGTCTTGTTTAGCAAAAGTGGGTGCGTTTGAATCCATACATTACATAATTAAGTAACAAAGATAATTATTATAAATTTTCAATCTGCACATTTGCGCTACAATTTCCAATCTAAAAATATTACTTTTGTTAAAAATTTTTAAAAATGGAAGAAATTCTGAATCATTTTCCTAATATAACTGAAGTTCAAAAAAATCAATTTGAACAATTGGATTTTTTATACCATGATTGGAATGAAAAAATAAACGTTATTTCCCGAAAAGATATTGATGCTTTATACACGAAACATATTTTGCATTCTCTTGGGATCGCAAAAATTCAGTCTTTTGTTCCCGGTACTTTTATTTTGGATGTAGGAACCGGCGGTGGGTTTCCAGGTATTCCGTTGGCGATTTTGTTTCCAGAAACAAGGTTCTATTTGATTGATGTCATTGCCAAAAAAATAAAAGTTGTTCAGGCTGTTGCGGAGTCTTTGGGCTTGAAAAATGTGAAAGCAGAACAAATTCGTGCCGAAAATGTAAAAGGCGATTTCGATTTTATAGTTAGTCGAGCGGTAACTAATATGCCCGATTTTGTTTCTTGGGTAAAAACCAAAATCAAAAAACAACACAAACACGAATTAAAAAACGGGATATTATATCTTAAAGGTGGTGACTTGACTGAAGAATTAGCAGCTTTTCCAAAAGCGACTTTGTACAATCTAGCTGATTTCTTTGAAGATGAATTTTTTGAAACTAAGAAAGTAGTGCATTTGCCTTTGAAATTTACGATTTAAGATATACGATTTACGATTGTAAATTGTTAAAAATAAAACCCACAAACTGAATTTCAGTTTGTGGGTTTTTTTATATCGTACCTCGTACTTTATAAATTGTCTTATCCTAAAAATGGATACCTATAATCTTCTGGAGCAACCAATGTTTCTTTAATAGTTCGTGGCGAAGCCCAACGCAATAAATTCAATGCAGATCCTGCTTTGTCATTCGTGCCCGAAGCTCTCGCACCACCAAAAGGTTGTTGTCCTACCACAGCTCCCGTTGGCTTGTCATTGATATAGAAATTTCCTGCGGCATTTTGAAGCGCTACAGTAGCTTGCTCAATAGCATAACGATCGGTACTGAAAACAGCGCCTGTTAAAGCATATTCAGAAGTAGTGTCAACTAATTGTAAAGTTTCTGACCATTTTGCATCTTCATACACATAAATGGTGATCACTGGACCGAACAATTCGGTTTCCATTGTCGTGTATTTTGGATTGGTCGTTACAATAACCGTTGGTTCAATAAAATACCCTTTTGATTTATCGTAATTTCCTCCGACGATAATTTCAGCATCTGCATCTTTTTTAGCTTGGTCAATATAACTCGCTAATTTGTCAAATGAACCTTCATGTATTACCGCTGTGATAAAGTTTGAGAAGTCTTCTGGAGATCCCATTTTCATAGATTTTGTATCGGTAATTATTTGTTCTTTAACTGCTGGCCATAAACTTTTTGGAATATATGCTCTAGAGGCTGCAGAACATTTTTGTCCTTGGAACTCAAAAGCACCCCGAACAATTCCCGTAGCAACTTGTTTTACCTTTGCCGAAGGATGTGCAATAATAAAATCTTTTCCTCCTGTTTCCCCGACAATTCTTGGATAGGTTTTGTAATGGTGAATGTTAGTTCCAATTTTAGCCCAAATGTCTTTAAATACATGAGTCGATCCTGTAAAGTGAACGCCTGCAAAATCGCGACTTGCTAAAACGGTATCGGTTATCATCAAAGCATCTCCAAAAACGACATTGATTACACCATCTGGCAAACCTGCTTCTTTGAAAATATCAATAATAATTTTGGCAGAGAAAACTTGACTATCACTAGGTTTCCAAACGACAACATTTCCCATCATGGCAGCACTTGCAGGTAAATTAGCTGCAATAGCTGTGAAATTAAAAGGCGTAATAGCATAGATGAAGCCTTCAAGTGGTCTATATTCTAAACGATTCCAAACAGACGAATCTGATGTAGGTTGGTCACTATATATTTGGGACATGAATTCTACATTGAAACGCAAAAAGTCAATCAACTCGCAAGATGCGTCAATTTCAGCTTGATGAATTGTTTTAGATTGCGCTATCATGGTTGCAGCATTGATTTTAGCTCTATAAGGTCCGGCTATCAATTCGGCCGCTTTTAAGAAAATAGCAGCACGTTGTTCCCACGCCATATTTGCCCATGCTTGTCTTGATTCCAATGCATTTGCGATGGCTTTTTCTATATGCGATTTTTCAGCTAAATGATAGATTCCCACGATATGTTTGTGATCGTGTGGAGCCGACATCGTTCGGGTATTTCCGGTTCTAATTTCTTCACTTCCAATTGATAATGGTACATCAATAGTCGTATTCCACATGGTTTTGTAAGCGTCAAGCACCGCGGTCTTTTCTGCTGAATTAGGTGCGTAAGTTTTAACGGGTTCATTTACCGCTTTGGGTACTTTAAAAAATCCTTTTAACATAGTAATTGTATTAAAAAATCTATGGATGAAATAGATTTGAATTAGCAAAAATTGATAGAATTATTGTAAAATTTACGAATAATCTAAACGCATACAAAAGTACAAAGGATAATTTAAAATAGACAGGAATTAAACGGAATAAATTAAAATTTATTCAAAAGAAAGACTGTATTAATTTAGTGCAAAAGGAGCGCTAAGTCTAAATGAAGGAACAATTACTTTGAAATTTTTAGTTGTTGTAAAGTTGATCATGTTAAAATGTCCTTTCATAGCACCATGAGGTGAAGAAAGTAGACAACCCGAACTATAAGTATAAAATTCTCCTGGTTTTAAAACAGGTTTTTTCCCAATAACTCCCTCGCCATCAACTATTTCTAATTCGTTTAACGAATCAAAAATTTCCCAATGGCGCGAAATTAATTGTACCGAGTCTTTACTGTGATTTTCGATTTTTATTTGGTAACTAAAAGCAAAATGGATTCGGTAGTTTTTGAAGTAAGTACCTTCAAAACTAGTCAAAACGGAAATTTTAATGCCTCTTGTTATTTGAGAAACCATAGTTAATTTTAAAATACTCATCAAAATTACAAAAAAATGAATTCTATTTTACATTTAACAATAAAATGTTTATTAATTGATAATGTTCAAAGAGGATGCAGTTCCTTTTCCAATTACTCTAACGTATCGATCAGTATTCTCTTTGTAATAAACTAAAACGGTGTATTCATTTTCAGTTTGAAAAAAATTTCCGTCAATAGCTTTTTCTGAATCAATTGTGCCATTGGGTTGAACGGCAACATATTCATAATTGGTAAATCCTTGTTTGATTAAAATAGCTTTTTCATAAACTCCCTTTTCAGAATTGAAGTCCATTTTGTTTTCGGGTGTAAAAGCATAGTTGTTAAATAATCCAGTTACATAAACTGATCCGTCTGAGCTTCTATGATTAGGTGCTGAAAGACTAAAATAAATCCAAGAGTAATCTGCTTCAATTTCACTATTTTCAGAGAATAATCTTCGAACTACAAAGTTTCCATTTGTATCTTGCCAATTGTAATAAGTTGAACTTCCGCGCGCTTCATTGGTAAATAAATAGGAAGTGTAAATTTCTTTTTGACTATCAACTCGAGCAATTGCATTACTGGCTACTCTGATTTCTTTATTGTCAAAATATAAATATTCATTACCAGCCCAAAATTGTGTTTGCGTATCATATTTATAGATTAAATCATTTCCAATTGTAAATTGAGGTTTAACATTAGTAATAGCAGTTTGAAATTTACCATTTTGAAGCACTAGTGTTTTTACATTTTTTAATGCATTTTGGAAATTAATTTCTTTTGATTTTATAGTAAATTCCAAATTGTGTTTGGAATCTAAATGGTCTATTGTTCGTGCTCTTTTTACTTGAATAAGTACGGTAGCCAAATCCTCATACACTATGAATTTTCTGGAGAAAACAACTTCCTTTTCTTCATTCATTATTTTCAATATATAATTACCACTGATTTTTATTTTTGTATTCACATTTGGCAAGTCTAATTTGAAATGGGTGTAAAGTTGTAAGCAATTAAATGAATTGGATGTGTTTAAAATTCGTTGATTATCAAATCCCATCAAGTATTCATTTTTTTGTAAATTGGAAGGAATCCAGTCATAATCACAATGAACAACTTCATAAAAATAGGAAGTATCATTTCCGAAAAGATCATCAAATTGTAGTTGAAATTCATTGCCTAATTGAAATATGGGTACAAGGTTTTGATTATTCTGTACAAAAGAAACAGTCTTAATATTGTAGGGAGGCGTAATTTCTTTTTCTACTTGGGCTTTAGCCAAACTAAAAGCTAAAAGAAGTATAATTTTTAACAAATGACGTTGCATAATTGATTGATTTACGAATTATAAATATAAGCAATTAGTGGCTTTTGATTATTTTAAACAAACTGGGATAATTTCGCCAGAAGCCAAACAAAATTTTGTTACTAATTCAGGACTTATTTTTTTGGTGTAATCTTCTTCAATTACAGTAAATCCTATACTTCGTAATTTATCAAAATAATCACGTCCATACACTCTGACGTGATCGTATTGTCCGAAAATTTCAGCACGTTCTTTTTCGTCAGTTATAGAATCATCAGAATAAGTAGCGGCTCTGTTCAAGTCCTGTGGAATTTGAAGAACGGCCATTCCTCCGGGTTTTAAAACGCGATATAATTCTTGCATAGCTTTAGTATCATCTGGAATGTGTTCCAAGACGTGGTTGCAAAGGATCATGTCATATTGATTGTCTTTAAAAGGCAAGTTGCAAATATCCGCTTTTACATCAGCTAAAGGTGAAAATAAATCGGTAGTTGTGTATTGAATATTTTTTTGCTTTTTAAAACGCTTATAAAATTCTTGTTCTGGGGCAAAATGCAACACGTTTTTTTTCTCTTTTGCAGTAAAAAAATCCGTTTCATTTTGTAAATACAACCATAATAAACGATGTCTTTCTAATGAAAGTGTACTTGGAGAAAGCACGTTGTTTCTTTGGGTACCATAGCCATAGGGTAAAAACATTCGGAAACTTTTCCCATCAATAGGATCAGTAAATGTATTTCCTTTTAATAAAAAAGCTAAAATAGGTTGTGCCACAATACTTAGCCGAATTAAGATAGGGCGAGGTATGGTATTAAGAATGAATTTGAATAGTTTTTTCATTATATATTTAATGGATTTTGTCTAAACTCATCTTCCTCATTACTCACAATACCCATAGCATCATAGATGTATTTGAAAGTCGAAAGCAATTCGGGTTTTCCGTCTACAAGTGCAACATCGTGTTCAAAATGCGCTGAAGGCTTATTATCAGCCGTGGTAATTGTCCAACCGTCTTTGTGTTGTTTGATATTCTTGGTGCCGAGATTAATCATCGGTTCAATAGCCACTACCATTCCTTCTACAAATAATTTTCCACGGCCTTTTTTACCATAGTTGGGCATTTCAGGTTCTTCATGCATTTTTTCACCTAATCCATGACCCACTAATTCACGAACCACTCCATAGCCATGCGCTTCAGTATATTTTTGAATTGCATTTCCCACATCTTCCACGCGATTCCCTGCTTTAAATTCGCGAATTCCTACATAAAGGGATTCTTTAGTAATTTGAAGTAATTTTTTGGTTTCAGGAGCTACTTCGCCTATTTCAAATGTGTAGGCGTGATCGCCGTGAAAACCATTTTTAAAAGCACCACAATCTACCGAAATAATATCGCCACTTTGCAATGGGGTATTGTTTGGAATACCATGAACAACTTGAGTGTTTGGACTCATGCAAAGTGAGTTAGGGAATCCATATAATCCTAAAAAACTGGGTAAAGCTCCATGATCTCTGATAAATTCTTCAGCTAGTTTGTCTAGATATAAAGTGGTTACCCCTTCTTTGATTTCAGAGGCAATCATTCCTAAGGTTTTAGATACAATTAAGGCACTTTCCCGCATTAATTCTATTTGTTCCTTTGATTTAACTATAATCATATCATAAAAATAAGGTTACAAAAGTAACACTATTAATCCGGATTTGCCATTATCCTAAATAATTCAGCATTTGAGTTATAAAAACGATTTTCTAGATTTAATTGCGATAGTTGTGCAATGACTAAATTATTTTCTCTTGTATTTAAAAGAAAAATAGAGCTCTCGCCAAAAGAAAATAATCGTTCTTCAGATCGAAGCATTATACTATTATCTTTTACTAAGTCAGTGATAATTTTCCGTTGTCTATCAATTGATTTTATTTCTGTTTGTTGTGCATTTATTTTGTTCTTGAGTTGAACTCTTTCTAGTTCTAGAGACAGTTTTGCATCCTGAATTTTGAATTTTGCTATTTGTAAAGCACCTCTTTCTTTTCTCAGAAAAATGGGAAAGTTAAAATTCATTCCTATCTTATAATTATTAAAATTAGTAGAATTCCAATAATTAGGTTCTGATAAATAATGATAACCAAGGTCAATTTTTGGTAATAAACTGTTTGCTTTTAACTTTCTTTCTACTTCTAAAATATCAAGTTTGTTTTGGATAGCGTTTATTTTTGGATGATTTTCAATTGAAATCGTACTAACTAAAAGCTCATTAATTTTTAATGTTTCTTCTATAGATTTATCAAGATTAAATTCAGGAATAATAATATCTTGTAATTCAAATGGAATGTTATTATCTAGCCATAAATAGTTTGACAATTCTAATTTTGCTTTGATTAATTTTAATTGTGATTCTTCAAGGTTTAATTTTCTATTTTTTAAAACAATTCCTGCCTCAACGCTATCAATTTGAGGTTTGTCTCCATTTTGAATTAAACTTGTAATTCCTTTAAATCTAATTTCAGCATTATTTAAATATTCTCTATAAAGTTGTACTTCATTGTAATTTCTTTTCCAGTTGAAATAGGCTAATGAAGCATTGTAAAGCACTTCAATTGCTTGGAGTCTTCTTTCAGCTTGACTTAATTGAATTTGAATTTTTGCTTTTCTTAGGTCAGCCATTCTCTGGTTAATAAACAATCCTTGTCCCAAAGGGATGTTGATGCCTAAAGAAGTTAATCCCTGATTTGGTAAAACATGCTCTGGATTTACAAATATACCTTCGCTATTATCAAAACCTGCTTTTATTTCAATTCCATACCAAGTAGGAATTTTAAAACTACTATTTAAAATTGAAAAATAGTCCTGGTCTTTGTATTGTTTTTTATCAAAATCAACTTCAATTTTTGGGTCAAACCCGCCTCTTGCCATCATTAAATTAGCTTGAGCCATGTTAATTTCAAGATTAGCACTTTTAGCCAATGGATGAAATTTTTTTACATAGCCTAAGAATTCATTATAGCTAAGTTCTTTCAAGTTTTGATCTTGTGCCCATCCAATATTTGCGGTTAGGAATAAGATTAAAATTAATTGTTTCATGTATATGAAATTTTATTTTTTATCTTTTGTGTTTCCCTCTTTGGGTTGGTAATAATTAGGTGGAAATCCATTTAATTGTCGCCATAATTCAAACCAAATAGGCACATTATCTAATAAAGCTAGAGTTTGAGCCCCAGAACCCATACTAATCTGTTTTGGCCAAGCCTCTTCTTCTTGGTCTGGAGCAATTAAAACTCTAAATTTTCCATTTGTACTAATAAAATTTTCCACCGCTACAATTTTCCCGCCAAAAGTTCCATAACTTAAGTTAGGCCACCCAGAGAAAACTATGGTTGGCCATCCATCAAACCAAATACGTACTTTTTCACCTTTGTGAACTAATGGTAAATCATTCGGACTTACAAACGTTTCTACTGCGATATCATATTTTGAAGGCATGATACTTACAATTTGAGTTCCTTCTTTGATGATTTCTCCTAGACCAGATTGAATTGCTCTGTTGACATACCCACTTTGTGGTGCTTTAATAAAGTACATTTCATTACGAATCGTATAATTTACATATTGATTTTGAAGCTTATTTACTTGAGCTTCTGTATCATATTGATTACTTAATGCTGTAAATTGATCACTTCTTGCCTTTGAACCTTTTTCAGTATATTCAGCAATAATTCTATTTATTTCCACCTTAGTATTGATAAACTCATTTTTGCTTGTGAGTAATTTATTTTCTTGTGTTATAATTTTAGCTTCCGCTTCTTGTAATTTCAATCTTTTTTCTTCCACATCAGTTAAGGGTTTCAAACCCTCTTTATTCAGTGTTACAGAACGATTAAACTGGGTTATGGCAATTTTTATTTGGGTTTTAACTGCTTCTAAATCCATGCTGTCACTTTTTACTTTTAAAAGTGATTGACGAATTTTATTTTTTGCTTGTTCTAGTTTTAGTTTTTTTTCATTTTCAATAGCATCAATTTGGCTTGTAAGGACATTTACCTTTCCATCATATGATGACATCGCCATTTTTTTTGCGTCTACTTGATTTTTGATATTTTTTATCAAATTAGGATCAATGTAGTCTTCTTTTATCTCAGAAATAAATAAAATTGTATCTCCTTTTTTAACATAGTCACCCTCTTTTACATACCATTTTTCGATTCTACCAGCAATAGCTGAATGAATAGTTTGTGGTCTTTGATCCGGTTTCAATGTAGTTACTGCTCCTGAACCCGAAATGTTCTGAGTCCAAGGAAGGAATAGAATTACTAATCCTATTAATGAGACATACAAAATTATTTTGTTTAGTATTTTATAATGTGGACGATTAGCCAAATTTTTAACTGTACTAAACTGGTCGATATTTTCCTCTATTGGATTTTTTTTAGAAATATTAAGCATAGATATTATTTTTTCGAATCATTAATTATTTTACCATCTTCCATTGTAATCTTTCTAGAGCATTTTTTTTGCCAATAGTTATTTTTTGAAGATATAATAATGGTCCATTTGTTAGCTGAATCAGTTAAAAAGTCTATAATTTCATGAGTAGCTTTCTCATCCATTTTGTCTAACGGATCCTCTAAAAATAAAATTTTAGGTTTGTTAATTATACTTCTCGCTAATAATATTTTTTGGGCATTTGATGACGATAGTTGTCTACCATCAGGATAAATTCTAGTTTCTAAACCTTCAGGTAAAGTTTTTATAAAAGAATCCAATTTCACGCATTCAATTGCCCATTTTATATCTTCATTTGATATATCGGGGTTGTTTAGTGTTATGTTATCTAAAATACTACCATCAAAAGGAGTTTCTCCCTGAGTGATTATACTTATCTGAGAACGATAGTGATTTAGATCAATTTTTCGGTAGGTATCATCGTTGATAAAAATAGATCCAGATGTTGGCTCCATTATGCCGGATAAAATTCTCATAAGAGTTGTTTTTCCTGACCCATTATTTCCTTCTAAAAATATCTTTTCTGAAGGTTCGATTAACAAATTCACATTAGACAAAATTTCATCTGTAGAATCAGGAAATTTGAATGTAAGATTATCTGTTGTTAATGCTATATTGGTAAAACAAAAATCAGATTTTACATCATTAAATCCTTCCATTTTAAGATCAACAATCTGTCCAATTTTTTCTACAGAAGTCAATACATCATACAAGCTTTCTAATCCAACAATAATTTTCTCTACTGAGTTTATCACCAATAAAATGATGATTTCAGCAGCAACAAATTGTCCAATGTTCATTTTCTGATTTAACACTAAAAATCCTCCAATTAATAACAAACTAGCTGTTATAATTACTTTAAAGATGATAAGGTGTGTGTATTGTTGTTTAATTACCTTAAAATGTTTTTCTCTGTAATGAACATACTCTGCAACTAAACTATTATTTTTTTCAAGTGCAAAAGAAAAGTTTTCTTGCTTTTTGAAACTGAAATTATTTCTAGCTATTTCTTGAAGCCAACTCACCACTTTATACTTGTATTTGGATTCCTTCATACTTGATGACAAACCTGGATAGTAGGAAAATTTGAAGATAAGATAGAGTAAAATTAACAGTAAAACTCCAAAAAAGATGAAGAAAGGATGGTAAAGGGATAATAAAATAATACCAAATATAATTTGTAACAAAGCCGTTGAAAAATCAATTAATAGTTTTGAAGTTCCTTTTTGGATCGTTAATGTGTCAAAAAAACGATTGGCTAATTCTGGTGGATATTGATTATAAATCTCTTCAAATTTTATTTTTGGTAAGCGATAACTAAATTCAAACGAAGAACGAACGAATATTTTTTGTTGTAAATTTTCAGTTATTCGCAATTGCATTAGGGACAAAACACCAACAAGTGCTACCCCAATAACTACAATTATTACTAATACAATCCATGAAATACTTACTCTTCCTGCTTGGATTAAATTAATAATAGCTTGAATTCCTAAGGGCAATGAAAGACTTACTAAACCTGAAAATATGGCATAAAAAAATATTTGAGAGATATCTTTTTTATCTACTTGTAGTAAATTATAAAATCGTTGTAATGGTGTTGGACTCATAATTTTTTATTTTAATGTTTTTTCAACTAAATCAATGTAAAAATCAGTAACAGTTTTGTTATCGTTGCAATCAGTAATTGTTTTTAAATGGTCTTTTAAAAATTGTTGATGAAGCGCTCCCTCCACAATAGATGAAGCAAGACTCTTTTTGAATTCATAGCTCGGTTTTACTTCATTTATTATATCGATAATACGATTAATGATTCGTTTATACACTAAAAAAAAACCTTCTTTATTTTCTTCATCAACCTCTTTAGTTAGTAAAGTCTTAGTGAATTCTTGAATGATAATTTTATTTAATATTGATTCATTTATATGCAAAGTGGTAGTGTCATCCTCTACTTTTTCTGTTACAACTTTGATTGCTTTTTTGAGTTTTTCCATAGAATTTTCAATGTTGCTAGTACTAAATACTAATTTATATTCTATCCATCCCCAATACCAAGATGATAAATACAACATTAGTTTGTGTTTGCTTTCAAAATAACGATATATGGAACTCTCATTAGAGTTTATTTTTTCACCTAACTTTTTAAAGGTGAAGTTTTCAAAACCAATTTCGTCGATTAACACTATACTTTGTTCAATAATTTTCTTTCCAAGTTCAGATGTCTCGGGATTTTTTACGTATAATTTGTTATTAACGGAAATGATTATATTTGAAAGTATACTCTGCATAATTAGTCGTGTATTACTGGTGAAAAATCATTTTTATTTGTCAAATCCAGGTTGTAAAGTACTGCTATATTTAGAAAATCTCTACCTGTTTCGTCATTTATTTTATAATCAAATTGATGGATGTAGCCTGATTGCACTGCAATTTTATTGGTTAATTCATATCCAATACCTAAGAAAATTCGGTTTCTTTCAAAGTAAGGTTCGTTATCTGTAAAAAAAATCTCATTCCAAGCTGTAAAATAATAGGTTTTTGGAATAATTTTTTTGTTGTTAATTGGAATTACTGTTCCTATTCTATATCTAAATCTATTTCTAAAACCATTTGACGTAAAACGTTGTTCAGCTCGATATCGATGTTCTATGGTGGCTAAGCGAAATTCATTTTTTAAATTCAATTGTAACCAACTTCGAACTTCACTATTTTGCATGGGCAACTCAAAATTTCCTCCTTCGCTATAGGTATTGTATGAACCAAGTCCAGTAGTCATTGCAAAATTATTATTTAATTTATAGGAGACTCCTCCTTTGTACTCATAGTAATGAAATTGATTATAGAAAGACAAGCTCCTTAACTGGGTTTCAAAAAACACATTCCATTTAGGGCTAGTTTTGAATGTAAAATTTAACACATTCCAACTCCCAAGTTCATTTTGAGAGTGGATTGTTCCAAAAACCATAACAAATAAAAGAGAAATGTATCCTTTCAATTTCATAAACTGATTATTCTTTTTTTGGTGTTGTTTTCATTTGAATTATGTCTACTACAAATGCAAATGCCATTGAAAAATATATATATCCTTTCGGTATTTCAAAATGCAAACCTTCTGCTATTAAAGATACTCCAATCATCATCAGGAAACATAAAGCTAAGATTTTAAAAGACGGGTGTTTGTAAATAAATTCACTAATTGGTTTTGATGCAAATAACATTATAATTACTGTTACAATTACAGCAGTGTACATTACCCAAAGTTCATTTACCATTCCAACAGCCGTGATTATTGAATCTACTGAAAACACTAAATCTAAAAGAATTACCTCGCCAAGTAACTTGCTAAATTTTCTAACTTTAGTATTGTTTTCTGTATTTGAGTTTGCAGCTTCTGTTTTGTGATAAATTTCTTTAGTACTTTTGTAAATTAAAAAGAGACCTCCTAGAATTAAAATGATTCCTTTCCCTGTAAATTCGGTGTTAAGAATAGAAAATAAGGTTGTGTCAAGTTTTAAAATCCAAGAAATAAATCCTAGTAAAATCAATCTCATTATCATAGCGAGTACCATTCCCCAATACCTTAGTTTATTTCTTTGTTCTTCAGGAAGTTTGTCAGCTAGTATAGATATAAAAATAATGTTGTCAATTCCTAGAATTACTTCTAGTGCAATCAATGAAATTAAAGGGATTATTGCATCTAACATAGTTTGTATATTAAAAATTTATTTTAAAACCGAAGTTAATATTTTGAACTTCTTGAATTTCAGGTTTAATTTTATTATTACTTAAATCAAGAAATTTGAGATGATTTAATGGTTCAAGTCTTGGGATTTCTATAAATTTATTTTGGTTAAGGTATAGAAATTCCAAATTTTTAAAAAGCAACATTTCAACTGGTAGCGAGGACAGATTATCGTTTTCTAGATGTATAGATTTTAAATTGGGTAATTTTGCAAGTATCTTTAAAGTTTTTGGTAAATCCATTCTTTTTTCTTCATTTAAATAGATTTCTTCCAAATTTGTTAAATTAGAAAACTCTTCTGGCAACTGAATAAAATCGTTACCACTCAAATCTATCTGTTTTAAGCTTTTTAATTTTGTTATTTCAATGGGAATTTCTTTTAAATGATCATTTTTCAAATTAATATATTCTAAATTGATGAACTTTAACCAATCGCCTTTAGAAAGTTTAATTTTTTGGTTTTTCAAGTTCAAGCGGTATACATTTTCAGGGTTTTGTAGTGCTTCGCTAAGCGTTGTAAACTCTTTATTTCTATCTATAGTTTGGCTATACATTGTATAAGAAAAAATCAGCAGCAGTATAATTATGGATAAGATTTTTTTCATAATGATTACATTTTTGATTTTTATAACAAAAATAATTGCAAATATAATAGTATTACTATTAATAATGAAATTTTAACTTTTATTTATAAAAAAAGCTGCTCTAATTTGAGCAGCTTTTAGAAGTAATAATTAACTATTTTACAACAAAGAATGACTTGTCATAGCATCTGGCTGAGCTACGCCCATTAATTCTAGTATAGTTGGCGCAATGTCACCTAATACTCCATCATTAATTTTTTTCAAATCTTTGTCCACTAAAATAATAGGAACAGGATTCGTTGTATGTGCTGTATTTGGCGACCCATCAGGATTAATCATCGTTTCGCAATTGCCATGATCAGCAATAATGATTGTTGTATAATCATTGGATAGAGCCGCTTCTACTACTTCTTTTACACAAATATCTACTGCCTCACAAGCTTTAATTGCCGCTTCCATAATTCCAGTGTGTCCTACCATGTCTCCGTTAGCAAAGTTCAAACAAACAAAATCTACCTCACCTTTATTCAATTCAAGGACCAAAGCATCTTTCAGTTCGAAAGCGCTCATTTCAGGTTGTAAATCGTAAGTGGCTACTTTAGGAGAGTTTCTTAAGATTCGTGTTTCGCCTTCAAAAGGTGTTTCTCTACCGCCTGAAAAGAAAAACGTCACATGTGGGTATTTCTCTGTTTCGGCAATACGGATTTGTTTCTTATTGGCTTTTTCTAAAACTTCACCCAAAGTTTCTGTAATGTTGTCTTTATTGTAAACCACTTTTACATTTTGGTAGGTTTCGTCATAATTAGTTAGCGTTACATAATACAAATTCAATTTGTGCATGTTTTGTTCGTGGAAATCTTGTTGCGAAAGTACTTCGGTTAATTCACGACCTCTATCGGTTCTAAAATTGAAGAAAATAACCACATCGTTCTCTTCAATAATTGCTAAAGGATTTCCATTATTATCTATTTGAACTAAAGGATGAATGAACTCATCGGTAACATTATTTTCATAACTTGAAGCAATAGAAGCAACAAGGTCTTTTGTAGCTATTCCTGTTCCGTGAACAACTAGATTATAAGCTAATTTTACTCTTTCCCAGCGCTTGTCACGATCCATGGCATAATATCGTCCAATCACAGAAGCGATTTTTACAGGAGTATTTGAAATATAATTTTCTAAATCTTGAATGTATTTTTTTCCTGATTTTGGATCCACATCACGACCATCTGTAAAAGCATGTATAAATACTTTGTTTAATCCGTATTCTTGTGATGCATCTATCAGACCTCTTAAGTGCGAAGTGTGCGAGTGAACACCGCCATCTGAAACTAAACCTAAAAAGTGCACTTTTTTATCATTTGCTTTGGCATAATTAAAAGCATCAATCAAAACCTTTTCTTTGGCTAGTGTTTTATTGGCTACAGCCAAATTAATCTTTGCCAAATCTTGATAGACAATTCGTCCAGCACCCAAATTCATGTGACCTACTTCAGAATTTCCCATTTGACCATCAGGTAAACCAACGTTTAAACCGTCAGTTCGCAATTGTGCACTCGGATATTTAGTATATAAACTAGTAATAAAAGGGACATTGGCATTGTCAATTGCAGATACTTTCGGGTCTGGAGATTTTCCCCAACCGTCCAAAATCATAAGGATTACTTTCTTGTTCATGAGAATTTTATTTTTACACAAAGATAAGTCATTTCTAAAAATCTTAGAAGCTATCTAATTCATAATATTCTAAAGTAACAAAAGCCTAACAAAACAATTTCATTTTGTTTGAAATAGATAGTAAACGGACTTACAACGTTTTTAATTTTTTCAAAGAATTGTAGTCAATAAAGTAACGAACACTAACTGATAAAACATGATCTAAATTCTCTTTATCAATCACGTTACGGATGTTTGTTTCCAAATCTCTTTTGAATTCATTTTCAAATAATGCAGCATTATTTCGATATAAAATTGAAATTTGACTTCCGGGTGCAAACCACCAGGAATAAGATAAATCCAGATTCCACGCATTAAAATTAGAATTAGCATCTTCAATAAAATTTGACGTTGCTAGTAATGTTCCGTCATTTTGAAGGCTGTAATATTGATTGTAGATCGCATAACTTAAATAATGACGTAGTGAAAGATTGAAATTCATATCACTATTAATGGTAAACTTACCTTGCAATGTGTTGACATAGGTGGTGCGATCTCTTCGTCCCATAAAAATTTCATTTGAAACGCTGTTGTTTCCTACATAGCCCAAATTGTTATTTTGTTGACTAAAATCAAGGGTATAATTTAAAGAAAATTGATCAGAAAAACGGTATCTGGGTGAAATTGACAATCCATATCCTACTCGACCTTTTTCATTTGCAATCCCATATGACGGATTAAATTCGAAGGCAAAACGATTGTTGTAATTGGAAGAGTAATAAAAATAGGTATTAATTACTTCTGGAATTTCAAGGAATCGAGATTGGTTTTGTGTACGGGGTTCGTAAAAATCATAGGTTTTTATTGGTCTCGTATTAAATCCACCACCATAATAATTATTTTTTTTAGTCATGGAATTGATATTCAAATTGACCATTCCCTGTTGGATTCGACCTGATCTATTGTCAAATTCTGAATAGGCATTGACATTAAGATTGAACATGTTAAAAGATTTGGTAGGTTTTAAAATACGGTAACTCCAGTTGGAATAAACACTATGGTAATTACTTTGAAACTGTATACCCATATCGTCTTTGTCAAAATCTCTTGAAATATATTCAGCGCCACCTCCAAATTGGATTTTTCCACTAGTCTCTCCAAAATTGATACTTGAACTAAATCCTTGTTTGTTATCTACACCAAGACCATTTACAATACTATATTTATAATCTCCGGATAGATTATAGGTATTTTCCTTCGTATTCAAATTAAATAAAAGAGCAGAAACATTTCCATCACGTCCATTTCCATTTCGAGTTACATTGGTATTCACGAATGAAACCGACGAATTAGTTCCAAAACGCTGGTCTAAAACCAAAACGTTATAATTTGCCAAAGGTTCTATTAGGGCTTTTCGTGTTGCTTTAGTTACATCATTAGTAATTGTAGCTTCCGTTTTTTCTGTAACAGCATTTAATACCCCAATACCTAATCCATTTTTGGTTCTTCCTGAGATTTTTAAGGCATTTAGTAAATTTACTTTGGCGGGATATTCTGAAAATGATTCGTTTGAAAATAATTCGGTATTCATAGTTGGGCTTCCGCCAATTCTTCGGGAATAAAACAAATCACCTTTGCTAAACAATTCAGTGCCTTCAGTAAAAAACGGACGATTTTCGTTGAATTGTTGTTCAAAGGGTCCAAGATTCAAAATGACATTATCAAATGCTGCTTGCCCAAAGTCTGGAACTAAAATGGCATCTAAAGTAAATGCATCATTAATGCCATATTTAATGTCAACACCGCCTTTTAAATCTCCTTTTGTTTTTTGATAAGCATTCGAATTCAAATAAAATGAAGAATATGGAATTAAGAATAAACGGGTGGGAGTTGTTATATTTTCAATTCCATTCAATACGCCTTCTTGGTTACCTCTAGAATTGATTTTATTGTCAATCAAATTCCAAGAATAAAACGTACGAGCACGTCTAAAATCTCGTACAAAATTAATTCCCCAAGTTTGTTTTTTCTCCGTCGAAAAACGAAGCGCAGCATACGGAATTCGAATTTCAGCAGTCCAACCAAAATCAGTAATTTGTGTTTTACTTTCCCAAATAGCATTCCAAGAAGAGTCTTCGCCGTTATTTTCAGTAAAAAGAAAATCCTCTTGCACCCCAGCAGCACTTATTAGAAAACTAAATTCTTGTTGGCCATCATTGTAACCATTTATAAATATACCTATTCTATCTGCAGTTCCTGAATTATCCCGCTGACTTAACTCTTTCATTATTTTACCAGGTTCTTCATCGTACATAGTAGCCGCAAAATAAACAGCTTCATTGTCATATACAACACGGATTTCTGTTCGATTATTTTTAGGTTCAGGTGTACCGTTATCAGGCATCCACATGACAAAATCTTTTGCTACATCTGCTTTTAACCAACCTCCTTCATCAAATTTTCCATCAATTATTATTTTTTGGGTTGTCAATTGAGTGGTTAACGTTTTTTTTTGGCTGAATCCTAAACAAAAGAAAAAAACAAAAATAAAATTGAAAATGGATTTCATAAAATAAGGTTTCAGTAGAATAATTACAATATAGACAACGAAGTTGAAGTAAAAAAAATTGAATAACATACATTAGTAGGTTTTTTCAATTATTTGTTACAAAAATAGCGCAACGTATTTAAGAGTAATACTGTTAAAACTTTTTTTTATGTTAAATTTATAGTAAATAACTGGATTGTAATTAATTAAGCTTTTTTTTATTCTACTTTTGTATTTCTCAAATTAATTGAAATCAAACCAATTCAAAATGGTATTAAAAGTTCTTACAATTGCCCTTTTATTCTTCACATCAGTCTTTTTTATTTCAAATCCAAAATCGAATGCTATAATCAATCGATCTCCCAATTTGGAAACAGAAACTAGAATAGTGTATGCTAATTTGCAAACTAATAATTTTGTACCACCTCAAATTCAATCTTTTTCAGAGGCTTTAATAGGCTTTTATAAATTGAAAGAAAAAGGAATAATCAAAAAAAACATTCTTACTTTAATTGATTTTAGTTTGTCTTCGAATGTGAAACGTCTATGGGTAATTGACCTAACAACAAATACTATTTTGGTTCAATCACTTGTAGCACACGGACGAAATACTGGTGAGGAATTTGCAAATTCGTTCTCAAATAACGCCCAATCTTTCAAAAGTAGTATTGGTTTTTATGCAACTGCAGAAGTATATTCAGGTAAACATGGACTTTCACTTCGATTAGATGGTCTTGAAAAAGGAATTAATGATAATGCAAGAAATAGGGGTGTGGTAATGCATGCCGCTGATTATGTGTCTGCTTCTTTTATAAAAAATAACAAACGATTGGGACGAAGTCAAGGGTGTCTAGCTGTTCCAATTGGTCTTTCTAAAGAGATTATTACAATTATTAAAGACAAATCGTGTCTATTTATTTACCATCCAAAATCCTTTTCTTCTCTGTCTTCTTAGATTTGTTTGTACATTAAATAGTGAGGTCCTACACCTTTAATTTCAAACTCAATACCTCTTGATTCATAACCCATTTTTTTGTAAAATCCAATGGCAGAGGAACGAGCGTTGAACCAAATTAAAGTGGCTTTTTGAGTGAAACAAAAGTTTTCTACTTCGCTAACAAGCGCTTCTCCAATTCCTTGTTTTTGATATGCAGTTAGAACAGCCATACCTCTTATTTGGAAAGATTTTTGTTTCAAAAAAGTAGTATTTCCAATTTTAAATAATGAGATTACTCCAACGAGTTGCTCATTAGAAAAAGCGCCAAAATGAAGCGTTGATGGTAAATCATCCCCATCAAAATGACAACTTCCAATTGGTTTTCCAACTCTCAAAACAGAATGTCTAACGGGATAAGTGTCAATGGAAGTGATTTTTAGTATGCAATACTTCATTATTTGATCTTGAATTTATTTACAAATTAAGGAGATAATAATTTCATACTAAAATATTTATGAAATTATTGTCCGAGTTTATTGGGAAAAGTAAATGGATAGTTTGGTATTTTTTTAAAAAAAACTTGCAATGATGAAAACTTATTATTTATATTTGCACCTCATTAATGCGAAAGTAGCTCAGTTGGTAGAGCTCCAGCCTTCCAAGCTGGTTGTCGCGAGTTCGAGCCTCGTCTTTCGCTCTAAAGCCTCAAATCTAATTTGAGGTTTTTTATTTATTGTTTTTATGCGAAAGTAGCTCAGTTGGTAGAGCTCCAGCCTTCCAAGCTGGTTGTCGCGAGTTCGAGCCTCGTCTTTCGCTCTTTAAAGCCGAAACTTTTGTTTCGGCTTTTTTATTTTATAAAACCTAAATCGGAACCGCTTTCTAATTCTTCGGGTGTTTTGTTTTGTCTAAATAGTCGCGCTTTGAGATTGCCTTTTAAAACGATTGTGTCTCCTTTTATATCAAGCCAACTTCCTTCTCGAAGTCCTAGAACTGGTATGAAATTGAATGAATGAAATTCATTGATTCGATCTTCTCGGGTTTCTCCCATGTGAGTGTCAAGTCCTTCAGAATCTATAAAATGCGGATTCAAATTAAACGGAATCATACCTAAAGTTTGAAAACTGGGAGGGTAAACGATGGGCATGTCATTAGTAGTTTGCATCGTCAATCCCGCAATATTGCTACCAGCACTAGTACCTAAATAAGGAGTGCCACTTTTTATTTTTTTTGCTAAAACTTCCATCACTTGATTTTTGTACAATTGGCTAACCAAAACAAATGTATTACCACCACCGGTAAAAATTCCTTCTGCATTTTGAATAGCTTTTGCAGGACTTTCAAATTCATGAATCCCCTTTACAGCAATATTTATTTTGGCGAAAGCCAATGCAACCTTTGCAGTATACTCCTCATTGGTCATTCCGCCAGAACGAGCATAAGAAATGAAAAGAATAGTTTTGCAATCTTTAAAATGCTTTTGTAACTCAGGCAATAAGTAGTCTAAAAAATCACTTCCATAAAGAGTAGAAGTACTGGCTAGAAGGATATTTTTCAAGTTGTAGTAATTTATGATTTAATGTAAAGGTAAAGAAACCAATTTTTTAATTAACAAATTTTTACCAACACATTAGTAATTAATTTTAAGGAACTAAGAGTACTTTTGTAAATTATTCAAATGAATTGAATAGTGATTATATGGTGCGATTGATTTATATCTTAATGTTTGGTTTGATTGCCAATACGTATTCTCAAGAAAGTATTAGTTTTCAATGTCATGGTAAAGTGACTAATGAATTGAATACGGTTGACGGAATTTATGTTGTTAATTTGAAAACAGAAAACACTTCCATTACTGATAAAGAAGGCTATTTTACTATAGCTGGTAATGTAGGTGATACCTTGTTTTTTTCTTCATTTCAATTAAAGTCTAGAAAGATCGTCTTAACTCAAGAAAACTTAAAAGGCAAGTTGTTATTTGTTACTATGCTGCCCATCTTGAATGAATTGAAAGAGGTTGTTATAAAACAGCCAGTGGTTTCCGCAGAGTCTTTGGGTATAATTCCCTATGGTCAGAAAAAGTATACTCCAGCCGAACGTAAATTAGCCACTGCATCCTCTGGAAGATTGAATCCAATGGGATTGGATCCGTTATTAAATTATTTATCAGGCAGAACAGCCATGTTGAAAAAAGAATTGGAAGTGGAAAAAAAAGAAAGGTATTTAGTTCAGCTAGAGAACTTGTTTGATAAAAAACATTTTGTGAACATACTGCAAATTCCTTCTATACACGTTAAAGGCTTTATGTATTTTGCAGTAGACAATCCAAAATTCACAAGAGTTTTAAAAACTAAAAACCGAACGGCTACAGAGTTTTTATTGGCTGAATTGGCTACGCAATACATTGAAATTATTAGTCCAAAAGAAGAGAATTAAATTCTTTTATAGATTGATTTTTAGAATAGTTTCAAAAGAATTCCTATTTTTGAACGATGAAGAAAATCTTTTTTATGACCTTTTTAGGTCTTTTATTATTAAGTGTCTCGGCTTTTGAAGTTCATAAGTTTTATATGGCTATTTTTCAGGTCAATTATGTGCCTGAAAAGAAGATGGTCCAAATCACCTCTCGTATTTTTGTCGATGACTTGAATTTGGCTATTGAAAAAAAATTTGGCAAAAAAGTCTTTTTAGGTTCAGAGAAAGAGTCTTCAGAAGATCAACAAATGCTAAAAAAATATTTCACTGATAATTTGACGATTACAATAAATGGAGAACTGCAACCCGTTATTTTTTTAAGCAAAGAATTGGATGGTGATATTTTGGTTTGTTACAGCAGAATTGTATCAGTTGCTAAACTTCAGTCAGCTGAAATCACCAATACATTGCTTACACATTGGAATTCAGAACAACAAAATATTTTGCATTTCAACGCATTTGGTAAAAAAGAAACGTTTCTTTTTACCCCTTCACATAAAACAGAAATGTTAAAATTCTAATTTTCACGAATCATTTTATATAAATTAACTATTTTCACAAGCTAAAATTTCTCAAAATGAAAAAAATCGCATTATTATTACTTTTACCAGTAATAACATTGGCTCAGGAGAAGCCAGCTGCCGTAGCTCCGAAACAAACTGGAAAGTACGACACGAATAAATTCAGTCAAATGTATGATTTGTTGGCTACGCCTAATATGTACCGTTCAGCTTCAGGCGCACCAGGACCAGCATATTATCAGCAACAAGCAGATTACAAGATTGATATTGAATTAGACGACAAAAATTCAAAATTGATGGGTTCTGAAACAGTTACTTATACTAATAATTCGCCAGATACTTTAGAGTATTTATGGGTACAATTGGATCAAAATCAACAAGCTAAAACTTCTCAAACACCTTTAGTGGAAAGTCAAAAAATTGATCAGGTTTTGCCAGCTGAAAAGTTTGCTGCTGACTATTTGAAAGAAAAGGCTGATCGCGGATTTCATATTGAATATGTAAAAGACATAAAAGGTGCTCCTTTATCGTACACCATCAATCAAACGATGATGCGTATCAATTTGCCTGTACCAATGAAACCAGGTTCAACATTTACTTTTTCTACAAAATGGTGGTATAACATCAACAATTATAGAAAAGAAGGAGGTCGATCTGGCTACGAGGCATTTGATAAAGACAGTAACAAAATTTATGTAATTGCACAGTTTTATCCAAGAATGGCGGTTTACAATGACGTAGAAGGATGGCAAAACATGCAATTCTGGGGAACTGGCGAGTTTGCCTTGCCTTTTGGAAACTTTGATGTGAATATCACCGTTCCAGCTGACCATATTATTGAAGCAACGGGTGAATTAACAAATCCTGCTGAAATATTTACTCCAGTACAAATGCAACGCTATGTATTGGCTCAAAAAACGTTTGACAAGCCAGTTGTAATTGTTACACAAGATGAAGCAACCGCTGCTGAAAAAGGTTTTTCAGACAAGAAAAAAACGTGGAAATTTAGCGCTAAAAACGTGAGAGATTTTGGAATTGCCTCTTCTAGAAAGTTTATTTTTGATGCCATGGCAGTAAAATTAAGTACTAAAACCGTGATGGCTACTTCAGTTTATCCAAAAGAAGCAAATCCGCTTTGGGGAGAAACTTCTACACGTACTGTAGCACATACTTTGAAAAGCTATTCGTCTCATACATTTGATTACCCTTATCCAAAAGCGGTTTCTGTTTCGGCAGAAGATCAAGGAATGGAATACCCAATGATTTGTTGGAATTTTGGAAGACCTGATGAGAATGGTGTGACAAGTGAGCAAGTTAAAAACGGAATGATAGGAGTTGTTATTCATGAAGTAGGACATAACTTTTTTCCAATGATTGTTAATTCAGATGAACGTCAATGGTCATGGATGGACGAAGGGTTGAACACGTTTATGCAATATATGGCAGAACAAGAAATGGGTACTAATTTCCCATCAAGACGTGGTCCAGCAAAAAATATTGTTCCTTACATGAGTGGTGATCAAAAATTCTTAGAGCCAATTATGTCTAATTCTGAAACTATTTATCAATTTGGTAATAATGCTTATGGAAAACCAGCAACTGGATTAAATATTTTGAGAGAAACCATTATGGGTCGTGAATTGTTTGATCATGCTTTTAAAGTGTACGCTAACCGATGGAAATTCAAACACCCAACTCCAGAAGACTTTTTTAGAACAATGGAAGATGCTTCTGCTTTTGATTTGGATTGGTTTGTTAGAGGTTGGTTTTATTCTACAGATTTCGTAGATATAGGTGTAGAAGACGTAAAACAATATTATGTTTCTGAAACGGCAACTTCTGATTTAAAAGATGTAAAGGTAAGACGAGGCCGTTTTGGTTCGGAAAAAGGACCATTTGTATATTTAGTTTCAGGTCAAAATGCAGAGATGAATCCAAAGGATAAGAAAGCATTGAAAATTCAAGACGTTAAATTGCTTTCGGATTATGTAGATCAAAATCTATCTACCGAAGAAAAAGCCAATTTGAAAGCTCCTAACTATTTTTACGAAGTAACTTTCAATAAACCAGGCGGAATGTTAATGCCAATTTTAGTGGAATTGACTTACGAAGACGATACAAAAGAAAGTTTCAAATATCCTGCTCAGATTTGGAGAAAAGGTAACGATACGGCTCGAAAAGTATATGCTACACAAAAAGCGGTCAAAAAAATTCAAATTGATCCAAAATTAGAAACAGCGGATATTGATGTAACAAATAACACTTGGCCAAAACAAGAAGTCAAATCAAAATTTGAATAAGTTTTCATAAAGGCTCCAATTGGAGCCTTTATTTTTTTTATGATAATTTTAAAATAGTAGGTCTTGAATTTTGGTATCTTTGTGATCAAGAAAAAAATAGATAATTATGTTTGGTATAGGTGGAGGCGAATTAATTTTCATCATGTTTATTGTCCTAATGTTATTTGGTTCTGATAAAGTTCCTGAAATTGCAAGAACATTAGGCAAAACAATGGCGCAAATTAAAAACGCTACGAACGATATAAAATCAGAAATTCAAAAAGGAGCCGAAGCAAATGGATTGGACAAACAATCATTAGCCGATTTGACTGGAAATATTTCTGCTGAAATTGAAAAAGCCAAAGGTAATTTATTAGGGGATCCTTCTGCCATAACTGATTTTCCTGAAGTGGTAACTTCTGAAATCAATAAAGTGCAACAAGGACTTTCGATTGAGGAAAACACAACTAAAACCATCGCCGTTGAAGAAGTAGATGGCCCTATAAAGCGTCAAGGATAATGTTGGAAAAGGTTTTGACTTTAGATTCTCAGTTATTGATTTTTCTGAACGGTTTAGGTTCGGAGAATTATGACGGGCTTTGGCTGTTTATTACCAAACAATCCAATTGGACACTTGTTTTTTTAATTGTGTTGTATTTGGTTTATAAAAAAATAGGCATAAAATCAACGCTCTATTTATTGGTTTTTGTTTCACTTTTATTAGTTGTGACAGATCAAACTACCAATCTGTTTAAAGTTACTTTTCAGCGATTACGACCCTGTAATAATCCGGATATTAATACCATTATTCGAATTGTAAAGCCAAGTAATTCCTTTAGCTTTTTTTCTGGGCATGCAGCCAATTCTATGGCGACAATGACTTTTTTATTCTTGATTTTGAAAAAGTATTACGGCTATGCTTTTCTAGTATTTTTATTTCCTTTGATTTTTGCCTATAGCCGAATTTACTTAGGCTTGCATTATCCGTTGGATATTTTGACAGGTTATTTGTTTGGGGCTACTTTTGGTTTTGTAACCTACAAACTGTATCAAAAATACATTCTAAAGGACTCTTGAAACAGTTAATCCATCTCTAATTGGTAATAAAACCGTTTCTACTCTAGTGTCATTTTTTAGCAATTGATTATATTCTAAGAGGACTTTGGTGCTCCAATCATTATTTTGAAGTGGTTCTAAAATTTTTCCGCTCCACAACACATTGTCTGATAAAATGATGCCTCCTTTATTCATTTTAGGAACGATCATTTCAAAATAATGAATATAATTTTCTTTGTCGGCATCAATAAAGACTAAATCAAATTGCAGGTCAAGACTTGGAATAATGTTTATGGCTTCTCCCAAATGCTGCACGATTTGAGTTCCCCAAGGCGATTTGTCAAAATACTTTCGTTGAAAATCAACTAATTCCTCTTTGATATCGATGGTGTGTAATTGTCCTTTATCTTGCATGCCCTCACACAAACACAAAGCCGAATAGCCCGTGTAGGTGCCAATTTCAAGAATGTTTACAGGTCGAATCAATTTAGACAACATACTCAAAACACGTCCCTGAAAATGGCCGCTTAACATTCTGGGCAACAAAATCTTTTGATAGGTTTCTTTGTTTAAATCCGCTAAATGTTGCGGTTCGTTTTCAGAATGGTGTTCGATATAATCTTCGAGTTCTTGAGAAATGAAGTGCATTGGATATTTTTTTCAATTGGTGCAAAGTTATTAAATTATCAAAACACAGGTGAGCATTTATACGAATTGATGAAATTAATTAACTAATACTCCTTAAATTTGCGCCATGCAAATCGAGAAAAAAGATATTCGGGCCTTATCCAAAGAACAATTGCGTGATTTTTTTATTTCCAATGGAGACAAAGCTTTTCGTGGCAACCAAGTCTATGAATGGTTGTGGAGTAAAGGCGCACATTCTTTTGAGGATATGACTAATGTGGCAAAACCCACTCGGCAGATGCTCGAAGACCATTTTGTTATCAATCATATCAAAGTCGATACAATGCAACGTAGCGAAGACGGAACAGTTAAAAATGCCGTTCGTTTGCATGATGGATTAATTGTAGAATCGGTTTTAATTCCTACCGCAACAAGAACTACGGCTTGTGTTTCTAGTCAGGTGGGGTGTAGTTTGGATTGTAATTTTTGTGCTACTTCACGCTTAAAGCGAATGCGTAATTTAGAACCAGGAGAAATTTACGACCAAGTAGTAGCAATTGACAGAGAAAGTCGTTTGTATTACAATCACCCACTTTCTAATATTGTTTTTATGGGAATGGGAGAGCCGTTGATGAATTACAATAATGTCATCAAGGCAATTGATATGATTACCTCGCCAGAGGGTTTGGGAATGTCTCCCAAACGAATTATGGTTTCGACTTCAGGTGTGCCAAAGATGATTAAGAAATTAGCCGATGATGACGTTAAATTCAAATTAGCGGTTTCATTACACTCTGCCATTGACGAAATCCGTTCTCGAATTATGCCTTTTAGCGAAAATTTTCCTTTGGCTGATTTGCGTGAATCCTTGGAATATTGGTACCGAAAAACAAAAAGTAAGATTTCTTATGAATATGTAGTTTGGAAAGGAATCAATGATGACAAAGCTTCGGTTGACGCCTTGGTCAAATTCTGTAGGTATGTTCCTTGCAAAGTAAATCTAATCGAATACAATCCAATTGATGATGGCGAATTTCAACAAGCATCAGAAGAAGCTATTGCAGCTTACATTAAAGCATTGGAAGCTTCTGGCATTGTAGTCAAAGTAAGAAGAAGTCGCGGCAAAGATATTGATGCAGCTTGTGGACAATTGGCTAATAAATCTTAAAAATCACCTTTTTTAATTAGACTTGCTAGGTTGTAAAGATATTATCTTTAGTACCTTTGATCGCAATGAATATTACTTCTCAAATAAAACAGCCTATTTTGACCGAAATGGAACTTTTTGAAAAAAAGTTCTTTGAATCGATGTCTTCCAATGTGGCGTTGTTAAACAGAATTACCTATTTTATTGTCAATCGAAAAGGAAAACAAATGCGTCCGATGTTTGTTTTTTTGACAGCTAAAATGGTGTCAGATGGCAATGTTAATGAGCGAACGTATCGAGGTGCATCAGTAATCGAATTGATACATACGGCCACTTTGGTTCATGATGATGTGGTGGATGATAGTAATCGCCGACGTGGATTTTTCTCTTTAAATGCGCTTTGGAAAAATAAAATTGCGGTTTTAGTGGGTGATTATCTACTTTCTAAAGGATTGTTGCTATCTATTGATAATGGTGATTTTGATTTATTACGGATTATATCGGTTGCCGTTCGTGAAATGAGCGAGGGCGAGTTACTTCAGATTGAAAAAGCCCGCCGATTAGATATCACAGAAGATATTTATTACGAAATTATCCGCAAAAAAACAGCAACATTAATAGCTGCTTGTTGTGCCTTAGGAGCCCAATCAGTTATTCAAGATGGAGTGCAAGTTGACAATATGTATCGCTTTGGAGAACTAATTGGGATGGCCTTCCAAATCAAAGATGACTTGTTTGATTACACCGAGGATGCTATTGGAAAACCTACAGGAATTGACATTAAAGAACAAAAAATGACTTTACCTTTAATTCATGTTTTGAATACGTGTACAGCTAAAGAAAAAAGTTGGTTAATCAATTCGATAAAGAACCACAATAAAGACAAGAAAATGGTTAAAGAAGTGATTACTTTTGTTAAGAGCAATAATGGTTTGATTTATGCCGAAAAAAGGATGCTTCAATTCCAACAAAAAGCATTACAGTTATTGGCTAATTATCCTGATTCTACATACAAAGAGTCCTTAATTTTAATGGTTAATTATGTGATCGAAAGGAAAATATAATTTTTATAGAGGATTTTTATTTATTTTAGTTTCTTAAAACAGCCGAATAATTTATAATTTTTGACTACTATTTTCAAAAATTACTAATATCTTAAATTAAAGGTGAATAATTTAAAATATTAATTATTAAATTTGTCTGATGAAAATTCCAAAACAAAAAATAGTACTGATAGAAGACGATGTGGCCCTAGGAAACTCTATCCTGGAATTATTGCTATTGAGTAATTTTGATGTCACTTGGTTTGAAGATAGTAGGGAGGCCTTACAATATCTCAATGAGCAAACCCCAGATTTAATTATTAGTGATCTGATGATGCCAGCAATGAACGGTGAAGAATTGTATCTTAACATTCGGAAAAATAAAAAATTTGTAACCGTACCTTTCATCATTATTACGGCTAACATTGATGATGAGGTTAAATTGCGACAGTTGGAACATGGCGTAAATGACTATATCATGAAGCCGTTTAAAGTGAAAGAGTTGATTTTTAAAGTAAATAATGTATTAGAACTTAAAAGAAATATTGAAAAGAACTTTGGAATTGACCCTTTCTCTAAAGTTACTATTAAATTATCTGAAAAAGATTTTCTTACCTCATTAAATGAACTTCTTTTAAAAGGGATTAAAAAAAGACCGGATTTAGATGAATTATCTAAAAAATTATTTATCAGCAAGTCTACCCTCGATAAACGAATTCGAAAACTTACCAACAAAAATATTAGTCAATACATTAGAGAATTTAAAATTCAATATGCTATGAAGTTGATTGATTTGGGTGAAAGAAATATTCAATTTCTTGTTGACGAAACTGGTTTTGCCTCTTTTTCTTATTTTTCAACTAGTTTTAAGGGCTATAGTAAATCCAGTCCTAGAGATTACATTAAATCTGTGCAAACTGCGGGTTTTAAAAAACAATAATAATTTTATAAAATTTTGAATTAGTACTATTCTTTTCTATCGGAAAGGTAAATAGCGGATTTAATATATTTAATTGTTTACTTTTCAGGAGTTGAAAAGACAATTTAATCGATTTAATATTTAAAATTCTTATAAATCCAAATACACTTCGCTCCCTGGAATAATTTAGACATGATTTTGAATCCTAATTATAAGAATGCTTCCTATAGCAATAGAATTATAGTAGCCTTAACTTTCTTTTTTTTGTTTTATTCGGAATTATACTTTGTAAAAATTAGTCATTACAAAACTCAACTTTCCCTATATTTTGTAAACGTCAATATTGTGATATATAAAAGAAAATCAAAATAAAAGATGTTGCAATAAATTTTCAATAAAAAATTAAATTATGAGTATTTTTTTTTAATTTATCTATTAAAACAAATTGAAATAAAAATACTTGGCTTACCTTTGGTACAAGATTTGGGATCTTTCTTACCGGGCAGTCTGTTCAGAAGATTTATTGGGGGCAATGAATTTATGATTACATTTTAGTTAAAGCAGGCTGCTTCAGGTAAGATTTTACTAGTTTCCCTTTCATAACTTTTCTCACATTTTTTTAAGTTTTTTTTAGAATTACATTCTAAATGTATTTTTCCACTATTTATCTCAATTCTCGAAAAAAGGTTTTTTATAATTCTCTTGCGCCCAAAATTGTCACCAATTAGTTCGTCTAATTCTTCTATACTTGCTGTTAAAATCATTACGTAAATCTCTGAGAGTTTTGAGGATATGTGTTTTTTAGAAATATACCCATTCAACTTAGGAAGTATCACTTCTTATAGAACTAAGTTAGGGAAGTGTAGTGTAACTTTTTCTAATCATTCTAATCCTTCTTGGGTTTCAAATATTTGGGATCCAACTTAGGGATCTAATTCAACAATTGCCTCACCTAATTTGATTTCATCATCAATTAGTAAGTCTTTCTTCATTTTATCATGATTTCACTAATGGAAAAGACAAAGTTACTTTGGTTCCCTTACCTAATTTACTAACTACTTGAATAGTTCCTGAATTTCTTTCGGTAAATGTTTTTACAATATACAAACCAAGTCCAGTACCTTGAATGCCTTCTGTATTACTAGCTCTAAAAAAGGTATTAAATAATTTTGGCATATCTTTTTCTGGTATTCCTAATCCAAAATCAATAATTTGAATTTCGATTTGATTGCGTTTTGAGATTAGATTTAGTTCTATAGTACTACTTCCTTCAGAATATTTAAAGGCATTATTTAATAAATTAAACAATGAATATTCCATTAAATTTTTATCTGCAATTACATTAAAATTTGTTCCAATAAATTCAGTTTTTACTTTTCGTCCTCCTTTTTGATGGGAATAACTGGTTTCAATGACATCTAAGCAAATTTGTTTAAGGTCAAATGAAGTAGGATTAAAATTGGTTTTACCTGCATCATCTTTTGATATTGTTAAAACATCATTCATTAATTCTACAATCCGATCAATTTCCTCAGTAATTGTGTTAATTCTTTTTTGTAATTGGGTGGAGTTTACAAAATTATGACCTTCAATGTACATTTCTATTAATTCCGCACTTGTTCTTATAGTAGTCATTGGAGTGCGAAATTCATGGGATATTGTTGAAACTAAATTAGTCCGAAGTTCATTCAATTCTCTTTCTTGTACTAATGCTTTTTCCATTGCATGCTGTACTTGTTTTTTTTGAGTAATATCTCTTGCACTTGTTTGAAAACCCACAGGTTTTTCATCAACAATTACAATGCTTCCTTTTATTTCAAACCACACATATTCATTATTTTTATTCTTGAATCGCGCTTCAACATAGGAATCATCTGCTTTTTTAATAAAACTTTCAAAACGTTCTTGAAGATTTTCTAAATCTATTGGATGAACAAATAGCATTGGTGATTGACCAATTAGTTCCTCAGGTGTATACCCCATTAATTTATTTATTGAGGGGGAAACATATTCAAATGAAGTATCTAAATTATGTAAACAGACTAAGTCAACAGTATTATCTGCGAGTAAGCGGTACATATTTTTAGCCTCGTTGAGTTGAATGTTTTTATTGCGGTTATTTTCATCAATTAACAATCTATTTTGTTCTTCTACATTTTTTTGTTCAGTAATATCCTGCATCGCACCAATCATACGAATTGGAGTGCCATGTTCGTCTCTAATAATTATTGCCTTATCTAAAACGTATGCGTAAGTATTATCTGATTTGAGGTATCGGTATTCGTCATCCCATTTTAAAGCAGTACTATTAAGAATGTCTTGATACTTTTTTAAATACCTTTTACGATCTTCTGGATGCACAAAATTTTCACAAACATTCGAATTAATGATGTTATTTTTGAAGTGGTGTCCAAAAAGTGTTGAGTATGTCTCTCCAACAAAAATTTCATCTGTTAGGATATTCCAATCCCAAAGTGCATCAGAAGTAGCTTGGCTAGCATAACTAAAACGTTCATTACTTATTTTTAAAGCTGCCTCCGCATTTTTTTGAGCTGTAATATCTACTCCAAAGCCTACCATCATTTCTAATTTATCATCTTGATCATAAACAGGGGCAAATTTTCGAGTATAAAAATAGGATTCTTCATCGTTTTTATCAATCTCATCAATCCATTCAATTACTATATTTGATTTGGCTGCCTCTGTAAATCGCTCTCTCCGCTCTTTTGCAAATAATGGAGCTCTTCCAGTATGTTTAGCGTATTCAAAATCATCTTTTCCTATAATAAATTTATTCAGCTCCTCATTTTGAATTGCGGCGGGATTTACATACAAATATTTATGATTACTATCAAAAACAGCTACCTCAGTGGGAAGTCGATCAAGTATTTTTTTATAAAATACTTTTTGTTCAAGTTCAATATTTTGAATCTCTAGTTGATAAAGAGTTGCTATTTGAGAGCCAATATTAGTTGCTATTTTTAGTTGAATGGGCGTTAGCTTTTTTGGATTTAAATCCCAAAAACATAATGTGCCATCATTATTTTCATTTCCGAATGAGATTGGAATACCCATTTGAAAATTGGGATGTGTTTCTGTATGAATAGTGTTGTATTTAATAACTTTTTCATTCAGTAATTTATGGCTTTCTGCGGTAAAATTAGAATCATCAACTGTTTTTACTAGTACTGTAAAGTTACTGTTTTCTTTTATTGACAATACAGCCAAAGGAATTTCAAATATTTCAGCTGCTAATGAAAGAATAGAAAGGCATTCCTCTTTGAATTTTTTTGAAAGGGTAATTTTGGTATTTAAGGGCATATTTTTTAGGTATTGGGATTAAATTTTTTTAGAAGTTTGCAAATGCATTTTGGTAGCAGAAAGCAAAGCAACCTTTATTTGCATAAAAATATAAGTTTCTTTATAAATAACACTTTATTTAGGTAAATAATTTTAAAACTTAATTTAATTTTTCTTTTCTTAGGTTTCCAATATTCATTTTCAATTCATAAATATATCGATGTGAAACTTTGTATATTTGTAACTTTACTACTATCAAAATGATTTCAAAAACAACCATTGATACTGTTTATGAAACTGCCCGAGTTGAGGAGGTTATTGGCGATTTTGTTCAATTAAAACGCGCTGGTAGTAATTTTAAAGGCTTGAGTCCTTTTTCTGACGAACGATCTCCTTCTTTTATGGTTTCGCCAGTAAAACAAATTTGGAAAGATTTTAGTTCAGGAAAAGGGGGTAATGCTATTGCCTTTATAATGGAACACGAGCATTTTTCGTATCCAGAAGCCATTCGGTATTTAGCTCGAAAATACAATATTGAAATTGAAGAAACTGAGCAATCAGACGAGGAAAAAGCGAATACCGACATCAAAGAAAGTATGTATTTGGTTTCTGAATTTGCTAAAAATTATTTTCATGATACACTACTTCATTCTGAGGAAGGAAAGGCAATTGGACTTTCGTATTTCAAAGAAAGAGGGTTTACAAATGAAACTATTGCAAAGTTTGCTTTAGGATATTCACCTGAAATTTGGGATGCCTTTACAAAAGAAGCACTTGGGAAAGGCTATAAACTAGAGTTTTTAGAAAGCACTGGTTTGACTATTCCTAGGGAGGACAGACCATTCGATCGTTTTAAAGGACGTGTAATGTTCCCAATTCAAAGTATGTCGGGAAGGATACTTGGTTTTGGCGGACGAATCTTATCAAACGATAAAAAAGCGGCCAAGTACCTCAATTCGCCTGAAAGTGAAATTTATCATAAAGGCAAAGTGTTGTATGGTATTTTCCAAGGAAAACAATCCATTGCTAAATTAAATAACTGTTATTTAGTTGAAGGATATACTGATGTTATTCAGTTTAATCAAGCAGGAATTGAGAATGTCGTAGCTTCTTCAGGAACAGCACTTACTCCAGATCAAATCCGATTGATTAATCGTTTGACAAAAAATATTACTGTTCTTTTTGATGGAGATGCCGCAGGACTTCGAGCTTCTGTTAGAGGGATTGATTTGATTCTTGAAGAAGGGATGAATGTAAAAGTATGTGCCTTTCCCGATGGTGAAGATCCAGATAGTTTTGCCAAAAAAACTTCCTATGATGATTTAGTTGCTTATTTAGAAAATAACGCAAAAGATTTCATTCAATTCAAAGCGTCGCTTTTAATGAAAGACGCCCAAAATGATCCCGTTAAAAAAGCAGATTTGATTAGGGATATGGTGCAAAGTATTTCTAAAATTCCGGACCGAATCCAAAGAGAAATTTATATTCAGGAATGTTCCCGAATAATGGATATATCAGAACAAGTTTTGGTGAGTACTTTAGCACAACTCGTTCAAAAAGACATTGCTGAAATTGGAAAAAAACAAAAGCAAGACCAAAAAGCCTTTGAGGTTGTAAAAAATGAGTCCCCAATTCAGGCTCAAAAAATCGATATTCTATTTCATTTAGAACGAAAAATTATTGAAATTTTATTGCTTTATGGTAATAAAACTGAAGAGTTTGAAGATTTACTTTTAAAAACAAACAGTGAAGGAGAAATTGAACAAGTAGTCGAAAAGAAAGAATACAAAGTATATCAACGTATTTATTTGAGTTTACAAGAAGATGAAGTTGAGCTAGCTAATCCTTTGTTTAGAGCGATTTTCAACGATCTTATTACCTACTATTTACAAAATGAAGAGTTTGGAATTGAAAATTATTTAAAACATTTACCAATTCAATTTGCTCAAGAGGTTACTGATATTTTAATGGATGATGAGAGGGTAACACTCCATAAATGGGATGGTCAAAATATATTTGTAAAACAAAAAACAGAATCTATAAGTCAGCATACCTCTGAAATAATTATTTCAATGCGAGAATATTTGATTAATAAGTTAATTCTCGATTTAATGCAAGAATTTGGCGAAAAGCAAGAACCTGAGCAAGAAGAATTAAAAATAATGATTAACGATTATAACAAATTGAAAGTCAACCTAACTGCTACAATCGGGAGAATTCGTTCCACTTATATATAAAAAAATGAAAGCTTTTACTTTCATTTTTTAATTTTGTAAGTTGCATCTAAACAATCGCTAATGTTTTTGCTTTGTTAACCAAGTCTACTAAATTTGTAACATTCAATTTAGTTAGTAAACGGAGTTTGTAAGTACTAATAGTTTTTTCGTTTAGTTTTAAAATATCAGCAATCTCATGATTCTTTTTTCCGTCGCTTAAATAACGTAATACTTCTACTTCTCGATTTGAAAGTTTGCGGTATACTCTTTCGTTTTTATTTTGTTTAGCTATCAAATCCAGGTTTTTCTTAATGGTATCATCCATAATAATTTTTCCTTGATGTACTTTAATTATAGCTTCTGCTAAATCCCCAAGTTTTGCAGTTTTATGAATAAAACCAGATGCCCCCGCTTTAATCGAATTTGGGGCATATATTTGCTCAGTAAGATTAGAGTAAATAATGATTTTTGTTTTTGGAAATTCTTTTAAAATGGATTTAACTTCAAAAATACTTGTAAGCCCATCTAATTCTAAGTCTATTAAAAGAACATCAATCTCTTTGGTTTGTAAAATCTCTCTTAACATGGAAAAGTTTCCAATATTAGCGACTATAGAGATATCCGAGTGGTCTTTAAAGTATGACTTTACTCCAAAGTGTACCACTGGAAAATTATCAGCAACACATACTGCTATCATAAAATGATTGTTTAAGAATTATTATTTGTTTTTGGAAAAGTAAAATTAATAAATAAAAACTCTTAACAATTGATAATCAGTTAAAATGTGTCATTTTAACGATTGTGGAAGCAGACAAACTGGAATTGGCTGCATTTTATGCTGATTAATTGTATTTAATCGCTTGTAAATTTCCATAACTTTTTGTTCTCTTTCCGTAAAAGAAGCGGCCGATTTTTCAAGCTCGTCTTGTTGCATTGCCCATTCTAATTCATCATAACTAGCACCCAACTGGTCTTCATCTGTTCGATTATCGCCAAACAGTCCATCAGTAGGCGAAGCAGTTACTATTGACTCGGGAATTTTTAAGTAGGCACCCAATGCAAAAACATCCGATTTTAATAAATCAGCGATTGGACTAATGTCAACTCCGCCATCTCCATACTTTGTATAAAAACCAACACCAAAATCTTCAACTTTATTGCCAGTTCCGGCCACTAATAAACCATAAATTCCACCGTAATAATACAGTGTAGTCATTCGGATTCGAGCACGAGTATTGGCTAAGGTTAACTGTATTTGATGTGCCTCGGAATCGTTTGGAAAGACTTCTTTGAAAGTTTCAAATACGGATGTCAGATTGGATTCGGCTCTTGCAACATTAGGGAAACGTTGCATTAATTGGTGGATGTGCTCTCTGCTTCGGGCAACATGACTTTCAGCTTGATGAATTGGCATTTCTACGCACACAACTTTCAAACCTGTTTGTGCACAAAGGGTTGAAGTAACTGCTGAATCAACTCCTCCAGAGATTCCAACTACAAAACCATTCATTTTTGCATTTGTAGCATATGTTTTTAACCAATCAACGATGAATTCATTTACTTTTTCAGCCTGAAGTGTGTTTTTTTTAACCATAATAATTTAGGTATTAAAATAGAGGAATGTATATTTGCAAAGTGATTTTTAAAATCTACCAAATTTCCTGAATAATTGGAAACAAATTTAATTAATAAATTATGAATTTGGTAGTATCAAATTAGTTTTTACAAAAACAGTTGGGACTAATCATACAATACAAATGCTATAAAAGAACAGATATGGTAGCTAAAAGAATTTTGTTTACAATTTCATTTTGTTTGGTTTTTTTTGGCTGTGATAAAAAAACCGCTGTAGAACAAGCTGTTGTAGCATTACCAGTGGAAATTAAGGTAGAGCGATTTGATCAATTATTTTTTGAATCGACACCGAGTGATTTAAAAAAAATCAAGAAACAATATCCCTTTTTTTTCCCTACAGAAGTTCCAGATAGTGTTTGGGAGAATAAAATTCAAAATCCGCTTTGGCGAGAATTATATCATGAAGTACAAAAAGAGTATGAAAATATTGAACCTTTACGTTCTGAATTAACAGAATTATTTAAACACATAAAATATTATTTTCCGAAAACTAAAACCCCAAAAGCAATCACCGTAATTGGCGAAATGGATTATAATAGCAAAGCCATTTATGCAGACAGTTTAGTTATTATTTCATTAGAATTGTACTTAGGAAAAGATCATAAATTCTATGAATTTCCCAATTATATCAAGCAAAATTTTGAGCCAAAACAAATAATACCTGATGTAGCTACCAGTTTTTCAAGCACTAAAATAAATCTTGGTAATGATAAAACAATGTTGAGTCAAATGGTGTATTATGGAAAGCAATTGTACCTCAAAGATTTATTTTTACCAAATTATTCCGATGCTGAAAAAATGGGATATACCCAAAATGAGATTATTTGGTGTCAAGAAAATGAAGGGTATATTTGGCGTTATTTTTTAGAAAATGAATTGTTGTTCAGTGACGAACCTAAATTGCGATCCCGCTTTATAGCTCCAGCTCCCTTTTCGAAATTTTATTTAGAAATTGACAATGAGTCTCCTGGTCAAGTTGGTGCCTGGATAGGTTGGCAAATCGTTCGCTCATTTGCTGAAAATAATGAGCTCGCGATTGCGGATATATTAAAAATGAATGCTAAAGAATTGTTTAAAAAATCAAAATATAAACCAAAGAAATAATGTCAGCTATCCTTACTTCAGAAATTAAATTTGAAATTGAATTAGACCAAAACCGTGTTCCTGAAAAATTATTTTGGACTGCTCAAGATGGCGGAGTAACTAAAGAAGAAGCCAAAGCGATTATGTTGTCAGTTTGGGATGGTAAGGCCAAGGAGACTATGCGGATTGATTTGTGGACCAAAGAAATGCCAGTTGACGAAATGAAAATCTTCTTTCATCAAACTCTAGTTGCTATGGCAGATACTTTCAAACGTGCAACAGATGATGAAAAAATGGCAGATACTATGAAAGATTTTTGCGACTATTTTGCCGAGAAATTGAAGTTGACAAAATAAAAATAAAATAAATGAACCAAAAAGCCAAAACGATTCGTTTTGTCTTTTTTGTTTTTGTTATACAGATTTAAAATTCGTTTTGGTTTTTAAATACTTCTTGATTGACTTCGTCAATATAATTTAAAACGTCTTCTTTTCCTGTAAATTCTGTAGCTGAAGTTACAAAGTATTGTGGCATTTCAGCCCAATTATTGGCAAACATTTTCTTTTTATAAGCTGCTACATGAGAATCGATTTTTACTTTACTTATTTTGTCTGCTTTGGTAAAAATGATACAAAAAGGTATTTCACTTTCTCCCATATACGACATGAATTCAATATCGATATTTTGTGCTTCATGACGGATGTCTATCAACACAAAAGCACAAACTAATTGTTCCCGAGTTTCAAAATAATCGGTTATGAATTGCTGGAATATCGACTTTGTTTTTTTAGAAACTTTGGCATATCCATAACCAGGTAAATCAACCAAAAACCAATTTTTGTTTATCAAAAAGTGGTTAATTAATTGTGTTTTACCAGGTCTTCCTGAGGTTTTAGCTAAACTTTTATGATTAGTCAACATATTGATAAGAGAGGATTTCCCTACGTTAGAACGACCAATAAAGGCATATTCGGGTAAATAATCTTTCGGACATTTATCAACTTGTGAGTTGCTAATGATAAATTCAGCAGTAGTAATTTTCATATAATATTTATTATACTGTTTTAAGAAATGGGTTGGTACACATTAGTTAACCAATCTTCTAAAACGCTATTGAATTCCTCAGGGTGTTCCATCATAGCAGCATGCCCACATTTGTCAATCCAGTATAAAGTTGAATTAGGCAATAGTCGGTTGAATTCATTTGCTACCTCTGGGGGTGTAACTTTATCATTTCGTCCCCAAATGATACAGGTTGGGACGTTCATTTTTGGAAGATCTTTTGCCATATTGTGTCGAATGGCACTTTTAGCAATAGTGAGCGTCTTGATTAATTTCATTCGGTCATTTACAGTCGCATAAACCTCTTCTACTAGTTCTGGTGTGGCTACTTTAGGATCATAAAAAACATCCTCAGCTTTTTTCTTTATGTACTCGTAATCACCTCTTTTAGGATAACTATCACCCATGGCACTTTCATATAAACCAGAGCTTCCAGTAATCACTAAACCAGCTACTTTTTCAGGATACATTTTGGTATGATACAAAGCTATATGACCTCCAAGCGAATTACCCAATAAAATTACGCTATCCAATCCTTTAAATGTAATAAAATCTTTTACGTATTTGGCAAATGCTTTAACATTAGTCCTCAAAAGGCTTTGCGTATAAATTGGTAAATCAGGAATGATTATTTTGTAACCTTTGTTTGCGAAATAATTAGCAACTCCATCAAAATTACTTAAGCCTCCCATTAGTCCATGTAAGATAATAATTGGAGTTCCCTCACCGTCTTCAAAATAACTGTATTTACCTTCTTTTTTATAGTGTTGTTCCATTTTTCGGATCCCTATTTTTCAATTTTGACAAATATAGGATTTAATACAGAAATATTAATTTCTGAAGCTCTTTTTTAATTATTTAATCCTTTTTTCTTATAAAAAGGACTTATTTTTTAATTCTTGCGGCTGGTTTAAGACTCTTTTATAAACAGGTTTAAATTAGTTTTTAAACCGTTGATTCTCTAAAAAATAAGGCTTTTAGGCCCAAAGTGGGTAAACTTATTAACAAAGTGGTATATTGTGGTAAAATGTGGTAAAATATTTTATATTTTTGCTAAGAATCATTTAAATCTAATTTTTTGAACACAATTGTAGGAACATATGAATGTAAAGTTGATGCTAAAGGGAGGGTATTGTTACCATCTCCTTTGAAAAAGCAATTAGCTTCTTCATTGCAAGAAGGTTTTGTATTGAAGCGTTCCGTTTTTCAGCCTTGTTTGGAATTGTATCCAATGCAGGAGTGGAATTTAATGATGCAAAAAATCAACAAGTTGAACCGTTTTGTAAAAAAGAATAATGATTTTATTCGTCGTTTTACCGCGGGTGTAAAGGTGGTCGAAATTGATGCTTTAGGACGATTATTAGTGCCTAAAGATTTAGTAGGATTTTCAAGTATTACTAAAGATGTTGTTTTTTCTTCAGCAGTTAATATTGTTGAAATTTGGGATAAAGACTTGTATGAAAAATCAATAAATGGAGAAGATATTGATTTTGCTGATTTGGCTGAAGATGTTATGGGTAATGTAAATGATGATTACAATGGAATATCATAATCCGGTTTTGTTGCATGAGTCGGTAGACGGTTTGAATATTAAACCAGACGGTATTTATGTAGATGTCACTTTTGGAGGCGGCGGTCATTCAAAAGAGATTTTAAATCGACTTGGTCCCAATGGAAAGTTATTTGCCTTTGATCAGGATGAAGATGCTTTGGCGAATACTTTAGAAGACAATCGCTTTGTTTTAATCAATGAAAATTTCAGATTTATCAAACGTTTTTTACGCTTTCATAATGTTAAATCTGTTGACGGAATATTGGGGGACCTCGGAGTTTCTTCACATCAATTTGATGTAGCCGAAAGAGGTTTTTCAACTCGGTTTGATGCCGAATTGGATATGAGAATGAGTCAAAAAAATGATTTAAGCGCATACAGAGTTGTTAATGAGTATGACGAAGAGAGTTTAAGAAGGGTTTTTTTGGATTATGGTGAGTTGAAAAATGCACCCGCAATTGCTAGAGTGATTTTGGAAGCAAGAGAAAAAATGCCTATTAGAAATACAGAGCAATTAAAGCAAGTGTTGAGTCGTTTTTTACCAGCGCACAAAAGCCATAAAATTTTAGCTCAAATGTACCAAGCAATTCGAATTGAGGTGAATTTAGAGATGGATGTTCTAAAAGAATTTCTAGAGCAGTCTTTGGAAATATTGAATGTAGAAGGACGTTTAAGTGTCATTTCGTACCACTCTCTTGAAGACCGATTGGTGAAGCGTTTTGTTAAAAACGGAATGTTTGAGGGTGAGCCAGAACGGGATTTTTTCGGAAATTTTTCTGTTCCTTTTAAAACTATTGGAAAACTAATTGTTCCTAATGAAGAAGAAATTAGAGAAAATAATAGGGCGCGAAGTGCTAAATTAAGAATTGCCGAAAAAATATAATACTAGAATATGAAAAATGGTGTTTATGGCATATTAAAAGCGCGATTTCTTCTTGATGAAGATGCAATAAAAAACTGGCGGTTTATAGTGTTTATAATTTTCTTGGTTATTGTTATGATTTACAATACGCAAAGTTACGAGAAAAAAGTATTCCGTATCTCAGAGCTTACCAATGAAGTAAAAGAATTGCGTTCTGAATTTGTAGACAGACGTTCTGAATTAATGAAGTTAAAAATGGAGTCAACCGTTGCAAGACAAATGGAAGCCAGGCAAATACTTCCATCAACAGTGCCTCCTATTAAAATTAAAGTAGTTAAAGAAGTAGAAAAAGGTTTTTTTGATAATTTATGGCAATAGAAGATAAACATATTTCGTATCGAATTTATCTCGTGGCTTTCGCTATGTTTTTGATGGCGGTTGCTATTGTCTTCAAATTAACAAATATTCAGTGGGTTCAAGGAGATTATTATCGAAAAAAAGCCAAAGAAAAAACCGTTCAAAATTTTAAGATTCATGCCAATAAAGGTAATATTTATTCGTCAGACGGAAGTTTGTTGGCTACTTCAATTCCAAATTATGAAATTCGTTTTGATGCTTATGTCCCAAAATCAGAATTATTCACAAGTACGGTAGACTCTTTGTCAGATTCATTAGCTTATTTACTTGGAAAACCATCAAATTATTATGAAAAAGCTTTGCGTAAAGCCAGAGCCTCAAACAACAGGTATTTTTTAATAGCTCGTGGTTTGAGTTATACCGATTATGTTAAAATAAAAGGTTTTCCATTATTTAAGGAAGGAGCAAATAAAGGCGGAATTATTGTTAAGCCTGAACCTGTTCGGGAATATCCTATTGGTAGAATTGCTGAAAGAACGATCGGGTATGAAAGAATGAGGCCAGACAGTACTCCTGATGGAAAAGGAATTGAATGGGCATATAGGAACTACTTAAATGGTAAAGATGGGAAGATTTTAAAACAAAAAATTGCGAAAGGGCAGTGGAAGCCAATTCGAGATTTTAACGAAGTTGACCCTGTAGATGGATATGATGTTATTTCGACTATAGATGTTTTTATTCAAGATATAGCACATCATGCTCTATTAAAGCAATTGGAAGAGTATGAAGCAGAACACGGTTGTGTGGTGGTAATGGAAACCAAAACAGGTCATATTAAAGCAATATCAAACTTAGGAAGACTAAGTGATGGAAGCTATAACGAAACTCAAAATTTTGCTATTATTGAAGCACATGATCCTGGATCCACATTCAAATTAGTTGATTTGATGGCCGTTTTGGAAGACAAAGTAGCTGATACGAGTACCGTTTTTGATGCCAAAGGCGGAGTAATAACTTACTTTGGGCAAAATGTAGAAGATTCTCACAAAGGAATGGGAAGAGTTTCTTTAGGACATGGATTTGAAGTTTCTTCAAACACAATAATGGTGCAATCGGTTTACAACAATTACAAAAATAATCCTTCAAAATTTATAAAACATATTGAAGATTGGGGATTAGATAAAAAAATCGGTTTAGAATTAAAAGGAGAAGCAACACCAATAATTCCGAAACCAGGACAAGCTAGATGGTCCAAAATTTCACTCCCATGGATGGCTTTTGGATATGGAATTAACATCACACCCATGCAAACGCTGACTTTTTATAATTCGGTAGCAAACAATGGTGTGATGGTAAAGCCGCAATTAGTATCAGAAATTAAAAAATGGAATACCACAATTAAAAAATTTGATACTCAGGTAATGAATCCCAGAGTTTGTTCACCTGAAACATTAAAAAAAGTACGTGCCTTGTTAGAAAACGTTGTTAAACGCGGAACTGCAAAATCCTTGTTTACTAAAGAGTTTCCGATGGCAGGAAAAACTGGAACTGCACAGATGAATTACGGTAATAAATCTGGTTCAGGTATGTACTATGCATCTTCATTTGTAGGTTATTTTCCTGCAAACAAGCCACAATACACCTGTATAGTAATGGTTCATAGGCCAAACACAGCCCATAACAATTACTATGGAGCTGATGTTGCGGGACCCGTTTTTAAGCGAATTGCTCAAAAAATATTTACAGATGCACCCTCAACTAATACCATAAAAAAAATAGATAAAAGAATTCAAAAACAAGAATTGGATTATGCTGTCTTTAATAAAATTTCTCAAAAACGCCAAAACACAATTCCTAATGTAAGGGGAATGTCTGGAATGGATGCGCTGGCTTTATTAGAAAATATGGGGATCAGAGTTAAAATGAAAGGTTTTGGAAAAGTCAAAAAACAATCCTTACAAGCAGGACAAAATATAGCAAAGAACACAATTATAGTATTAGAATTATCGTGAGCATCCTTAAAGATATAATATACAAAGTAGCTATTGACTCCATAAAGGGTTCGACAGATATTGGTATTGGTAAAATTGATTTTGATTCAAGAAAAATTGAAAAGAATGATCTTTTTGTTGCCATTCGCGGCACCCTTTCTGATGGTCACGATTATATTCCAAAAGCAATCGAGTTAGGTGCTTCATCAATCATTTGCGAAATTCTTCCCAATCAATTAGAAACAGGAGTAACTTATATCCAGGTGAAAGATACCAACGCTGCTTTGGCAGTTGTAGCCGCAAATTATTATGGAAACCCATCTCAAAAATTACGATTAGTCGGAGTAACAGGTACAAATGGTAAGACTACTATTGCCTCATTATTATACCAATTGTATAAAAAAGCAGGATATAAAGTAGGCTTGCTATCCACAGTAAAAATTTTAGTTGATGACGTGGAATTCAAAGCGACACATACCACTCCAGATTCGCTAACAATTAATCGGTATTTAGCCAATATGGTTGAGACGGGTGTTTCCTATTGTTTTATGGAAGTAAGTTCACACGGTATTCATCAAAAACGAACTGACTCCTTGCATTTTGCAGGGGGGATATTTACCAATTTATCTCACGATCATTTGGATTATCATGCCACATTTTCAGAATACCGTGATGTTAAAAAATCTTTTTTTGATAATCTACCTAAATCGGCTTTTGTATTATCAAATATTGACGATAAAAACGGTGCTGTTGTATTGCAAAATACAGTGGCAAAAAAGTGTACCTACGCATTAAAATCCTATGCAGACTATAAAGCACAAATTTTAGAGAGTCAGTTATCTGGTTTATTATTAAAAATAAATGGTAATGAGGTTTGGGTAAAATTGATTGGAACTTTTAACGCTTATAATTTATTAGCTATATATGGAACAGCTATTGAATTAGGCATGGAAAGTCTAGAAGCACTTCGATTATTGTCAGAGTTGGAAAGTGTTTCTGGTCGTTTTCAATATCTAGTGTCAACTTCAAATGTCACAGCAATTGTTGATTATGCGCATACGCCAGATGCATTAGATAATGTGTTAAAAACGATTAATGATATCCGTACTAAAAATGAACAATTAATAACTGTTGTGGGTTGTGGTGGAAATCGCGACAAAACAAAACGTCCTATTATGGCTGGTATTGCATCTGACTTAAGTGACAAAGCAATATTTACATCGGATAATCCGAGAAATGAAGATGCAGAAGTTATTATTAGTGAAATGGAAGCGGGAGTTGCTCCTATTAATTTTAAAAGAACGCTATCAATTATTGATAGAAAAAACGCCATAAAAACTGCCTGTCAATTGGCTCAGCCCAACGATATTATTTTAATTGCTGGCAAAGGTCATGAAACATATCAAGAAATTAATGGAGTGCGTCATGATTTTGATGACATGAAAATTGTAAAAGAACTATTAGAACAACTCCATAAATAGATAATTATGCTGTACTACTTATTTGAATATTTAGATAAAATTTTAAATGTATCTGGAGCTGGAGTTTTCCAATACATCACCTTTAGATCAGGTTTGGCATTTTTGCTTTCGTTGTTGTTATCTACAATTTACGGAAAGCGAATTATCAATTTCTTACGCAATCAACAAGTAGGAGAAACGGTTCGGGAACTAGGTTTGGCAGGACAAAACGAAAAAGCGGGAACACCAACTATGGGTGGTTTAATTATCATATTTGCCACCTTGTTACCAGTCTTTTTATTTGCCAAATTACATAATATTTATATAGTACTACTTATTGTAACTACTTTATGGATGGGTATAATTGGCTTTATTGACGATTATATTAAAATTTTCAAGAAAGATAAACAAGGTTTAAAAGGAATTTTTAAAGTGTTTGGACAAGTTGGATTGGGAGTAATAGTAGGTTCAGTTCTTTATTTTAGTCCTGCAGTTACTGTTTTAGAAAACGCATCCAATTCACCAGTAATAAAACAAACTTCGGCAACTTCATTAACACAAGCGCCAGTTGAAATAAAATCGACTGCAACAACGATTCCGTTTTTTAAGAATAATGAATTTGATTATGCTGAGGTTTTAGCGTGGACGGGTGAAGGATATCAAAATTGGGCATGGTTAATTTTTATTCCAGTGGTCATTTTTATTATCACGGCCGTTTCAAATGGAGCTAATTTGACAGACGGTATAGATGGTTTAGCTGCGGGGACTTCAGCAGTTTCAGTACTAGCATTAGGAATTTTTACTTTCTTATCAGGAAATATTATTTTCTCCAATTATTTGAATATCATGTATATCCCAAATTCCGGAGAAATGACCGTTTTCATTGCCGCATTTGTTGGAGCATTGATTGGGTTTCTTTGGTACAATTCGTATCCAGCTTCCGTTTTTATGGGTGATACAGGAAGTTTAACAATTGGTGGAATCATTGCAGTATTAGCAATTGCCGTTCGTAAAGAAATGTTAATCCCGTTGTTGTGTGGAATTTTCCTTGTAGAAAATTTATCGGTAGTAGTACAAGTGGCCTATTTTAAGTATACAAAAAAGCGTTTTGGCGAGGGGCGAAGAATATTTTTAATGTCTCCATTACATCATCATTATCAGAAAAAAGGATATCACGAAAGTAAGATTGTTACTCGTTTTTGGATTGTATCCATTATGCTAGCCATTTTGTCAATTGTTACTTTAAAACTGAGATAGTAATTAATTAAAAATTAGAGATTAAAAATTAAAAATTCCGCGATATGAAAGAGAATATCATTCAACAGAAATCTTTCCTTTTTGCAGTCAGAATAGTTAATTTATATAAACATTTAATCACGAGTAAAAAGGAGTTTGTTTTAAGTAAACAAATATTAAGAAGCGGAACATCCATTGGATCCAATATAGAAGAATCTATTGGAGGTCGTTCAGATAAAGAGTTCTTATTCAAGTTGGAAATTTCATATAAAGAAGCTCGTGAAACAATTTACTGGCTAAAACTTTTGAAAGAAACAGAATATATTTCTACCGCTGAGTTTGAAAGTATTTTTAGTGAAGCAGAAGAAATATGTAAAATATTGGCAAAAATAATAATAACCCTAAAAGGCAAGAATTAGATTATTATTAGTGCGATTTTAATTTTTTAATTCTCAATTTTTAATTTAAAAGATGATGCGATTAGTTGTTTTAGGAGGAGGAGAAAGTGGGGTTGGTACAGCTATCCTAGGAAAGAAAAAAGGATATGCCGTTTTTGTATCTGATTTTGGTAAAATAAAAAAAAATTACAAAGAAGTTCTAAACTATAACGGTATTGCTTGGGAAGAAGAAAAGCATACAGAATCGTTGATTTTAAATGCTGATGTGGTGATGAAAAGTCCGGGAATTCCTGAAAAATCACCAATTGTAAAAAAGCTCATTGAAAAAGGCGTCAAGGTAATTTCAGAAATTGAGTTTACCGCTCCTTTTACTAAAGCGATTACAATAGGAATTACAGGAAGTAACGGTAAAACAACCACTACAATGTTGACTTACCATTTGCTTAAATCAGCTGGGTTGAATGTCGGATTGGGAGGGAACATCGGAAAAAGTTTTGCTTGGCAGGTTGCTGATAATGATTTTGATTCGTACGTTTTAGAGTTGAGCAGTTTTCAATTGGACGGAATTATAGATTACAAACCGCATATTGCCATCATAACAAATATTAGTCCAGATCATTTGGATCGTTACGATTATAAGTATGAAAATTATATCGAATCAAAGTTTAGAATAACCATGAATCAAACGAAAGACGATTATTTGATTTATGATGCTGATGATAAAGCAATAACAAACTGGTTACAAAATAACACAACAAAAGCAACATTAATTCCTTTTTCATTGAACCAAGTTTTCACTGAAGGGGCTTATTTAAAAGATAATAAAATCGAAGTAAAGATGATGAATCAAGAAGAATTTTCAATGGAAACCGAAACAATTGCTTTAGAAGGCAAACACAATATGAAAAATGCAATGGCAGCTACCTCTGTGGCTAAGTTGATGCAAATCAGAAATGCAACTATTAGAGAGAGTTTGTCTAATTTTCAAGGAGTGGAGCACCGTTTAGAAAAAGTATTGAAAATCCAAAATGTACAATACATCAACGACTCTAAGGCAACCAATGTAAATGCTTCTTTCTTTGCATTAGACAGTATGACTTCGCCAACAGTTTGGATAGTTGGAGGAGTTGATAAAGGAAATGATTACAATGAATTGTTGCCACTAGTAAACGAAAAAGTAAAAGGAATTATTTGTTTGGGTGTTGACAATAAAAAAATTATTGATGCTTTTGGCAATGTTGTTGACGAAATGATTGAGGTAGATAATATGCCAGACGCGGTTAGAATGGCCCAGCGTATGACACAAAAAGGCGATACGGTATTGTTGTCACCAGCCTGTGCAAGTTTCGATTTGTTCGAAAACTATGAAGACAGAGGCAAACAATTCAAACAAGCGGTTTACAATTTATAATACAATTTAGTAATTCATTATACGACAACTGCTATGAAAATGAAACAGCTACTAAGCAATTTAAAAGGAGATAAGGTAATTTGGTCATTTTTGGCTTTATTGGCTTTGTTTTCTTTTATGCCTGTTTTTAGTGCCAGTACTAATTTAGCCTTTGGTCGTGACGGCGATGGAAATACGCTGGGATATTTGGTTAAACATTTGGCTCATTTAGGAATGGGTTTTACAATTATTTATTTTGTTCACAAAGTACCGTACCATTACTTTAGAGTGCTTTCGCGAATTGGTTTGCCAATTGTATGGGGATTACTAACACTTACCCTTTTAAAAGGAACTAATATCGGTGGTGCTAACGCCAGTCGATGGTTGCAATTACCATTTATAGGAATTTCATTCCAAACATCGTCTTTTGCAGCGATCATCTTATATATTTATGTTGCACGTTATTTGTCCAAGACTAGAGAAAAACCAGTTACTTTTAAAGCCTCTTTCGTTGAGTTGTGGATTCCCGTATTCATCACTTTGGCGTTGATATTACCTGCTAATTTTTCTACAACCGCCTTAATGTTTGTTATGGTTGTGATGATAGCTTTTGTAGGTCAATACCAACTTAAATACATAGGCTATATTATAGCAATGGCCATAACAGGATTGCTGATTTTTTTCATTTTGTCAAAAGCTTTTCCAGATTCAAAATTCTTTAGTAGGGTAGATACATGGATTAGTAGAATTGAAAATTACGGAACAGATAAAGTGGGTGAAGACGAATACCAAATTAACGCAGCCAAAACGGCTATCGCATCGGGTAATTTCACAGGGGTTGGTCCTGGGAAAAGTGTCCAAAGACATTTTTTACCTCAATCCTCATCCGATTTTATTTATGCAATTATTGTAGAAGAATACGGACTGGTTGGCGGACTTGTAGTTTTGGGATTATATCTTTTACTCCTTTTCCGATTTGTAATTGCAGCCCATAAAACAAATACCCTTTTCGGAAAATTAGTCGTCATTAGTTTAGGTTTTCCTCTAATATTTCAGGCACTTATAAATATGGCAGTTGCAGTGGAGTTGTTGCCCGTTACAGGACAAACATTGCCGTTAATTAGTAGTGGAGGAAGCTCTATTTGGATGACCTGTTTTGCACTTGGTATTATAATCAATGTAACTAAGAAAGAAGAAGAAATTGAACAAGAACAGAAGGAAGCTGCAAAACGAGAAGAAGCGCTCCAAAAATTAATAGATCAACAATTAGAACTAGACGAGCAACCGAAAGAGATTACCAATTATTCCATTCAAGATAGTTCGAAAAACCCATTAAATGCAGTGTTAAATAAATAACGAATTAACCATGAGAACATATAAATTCATACTAAGCGGAGGAGGAACAGGAGGTCATATTTACCCTGCAATTGCTATCGCTAATGAATTGAAATCTCGTTTTCCAGATGCCGATATTCTTTTTGTTGGCGCTAAGGATAAAATGGAAATGCAGAAAGTTCCTCAGGCGGGATATCGAATTAAAGGCCTTTGGATTGCTGGTTTGCAAAGGCGGTTGACTTTTAATAACGCCTTGTTTCCTGTAAAGCTAGTAAGCAGTTTGTTGCATTCACGACATATTATCAAACAATTTAAACCGGATGTTGTAATTGGAACTGGCGGTTTTGCCAGTGGCCCTTTATTACAAATGGCAAACAGCGCTAGAATTCCTACGGTCATTCAGGAACAAAATTCCTATCCCGGAATCACTAATAAATTATTGAGTAAAAAAGCTAATACCATATGTGTTGCTTACAAAAATTTAGAGCGCTTTTTTCCAAAAGAAAAAATAGTTGTAACGGGCAATCCAGTACGACAGGATTTGATTGATGTGGAAAGCAAAAGGGCAGAAGGTTTAGCCCATTACAATTTAGATCCTAATAAAAAAACCATTCTGGTTTTAGGGGGTAGTTTAGGCGCACGACGAGTAAATCAATTGATCGAAAAAGAACTGGATTTTTTCGCTTCACAAAATGTACAACTGCTTTGGCAATGTGGAAAATTATATTTCGACGAATATCGAAAATACAATAACAAAAACGTACAAGTGATGGCTTTTATTGAGCGAATGGATTTGGTATATGCTTCGGCTGATATAGTTATTTCAAGAGCAGGTGCCTCCTCTGTTTCGGAATTATGCATCGTAGGTAAACCGGTTGTTTTTATTCCGTCACCAAATGTAGCAGAAGATCATCAAGCTAAAAATGCAAAATCAGTTGCTGATAGCAAAGGGGCTATTTTGATTCGCGAAAGTGAGTTGGACAGCACTTTTGAAACGATTTTTTCAGACTTGATTTCCAACGAAAAGCAACAACACGAATTAAGTCAGAATATTAAAAAATTGGCTTTGCCAAACGCCACAAAAGCGATTGTAGAAGAGATAATAAAATTAATTAAATAAAGAAAACGCAACACTTTATTGTTTTGTTGCATGAAAGAAATGAACTTAAATCAAATACATAACGTCTTTTTTATAGGAATCGGAGGCATCGGGATGAGTGCTCTAGCACGTTATTTCAAAACTTTAGGGAAAAACGTTACAGG
>CANHKZ010000003.1 GCA_947461425.1 Flavobacteriaceae bacterium
GGTGTTACCGGTCCGGTGTGGTTGATCACTCCATCAAAAATAACCCGTATGCCGTGTTGGTGTGCCTTCTCAACCATTATTTTCAAATCGTTAGGAGTTCCAAAATTTGGATCTAATGCCGTCCAATCTTTGGTCCAGTACCCGTGAAACCCATAGCTAAAACCGGTACCTTCATCCGTTCCATCGTGGATTTGTTCTACTAAAGGTGTCATCCAAATGGCATTGATTCCCAATTGATCAAAATAACCTTCTTCAATTTTTTGAGTAATTCCTTTGATGTCACCACCCATAAAACCACGTAATTTCCCGGTTTCTTTAGTACGATTGTAATTAACATCATTAGTCGGATCTGCATTATTGAAACGATCGGTCAATAAAAAATACACGTTAGCTGCCTCCCAAACAAAAGGAGTGGAGGTAGTTGATTTTTGGTTTTGGGCTTGAGTTGCATTTGAAGAAATGAAAACTGCCAAAAGGACTAATAATAAAGTATTTTTTTTCATTGTGAATTTATTTAAGTTCTACTATCAAAGCTGATTTGGCTTCGATAATAATTGTGTTTTTTATGTTGATTGTTTTTCCAGAGATTACTTCAATTCCTGTTGAATAGTGCTGCAAATTTTCTTTAAAACGAGAAACGGCAACCTCTTGTTTTTCCTCTGAATTGTTGATCATCACCATTACACTTTCAGCATCATTGTATCTAAAATAAGTATAGACATTGTTTTCAGGAACATAATGTGTTGTTTTTCCTGTATGAATTACTGATTTTCCTTTTCTCCAGTTGAATAATTGGGCTGTAAAATCAAAGTACTGCTGTTGTTCTTTAGTTCTTCCTGCCGCAGAAAAAGCATCGTTGGAATCGCCTTTCCATCCGCCAGGGAAATCGTGGCGAATATCGCCATCTCCCACATTTTTATCGCCTTTCATACCAATTTCAGAACCATAATACAATTGCGGAATACCTCGGATTGTAGCTACCAAACTCATTGCTATTTGGTATTTTTTGAAATCGCCTTGGTAGATTTGGTTAAAACGATTCGTGTCATGATTTTCGGCAAATACTAATAGATTATTAGTGTTTGGATACAAGAAATCATTTGTAAAATTTTCATACACTTTGATGATTCCTTTGTCCCAATTGGCTTTACTTTCGTTAAAAACCCCTCCGTTAATAGCATCATGTAAGGTAAAATCCATCACTGAAGGTAGGTTGGAATTGTAGCTTTGGATCGCTCCAATTTTACTGTCTTTCTGCCAATACGCCATCTGCGCTTGATCGTGCATCCACACTTCTCCCACAATATTAAAATGCGGGTACTCGTCGGTGATGGTTTTGGTCCAAGTTGCAATAGCTTTCTTATCGCAATACGAATAGGTATCTACTCTAAAGCCATCCAAGTCAGCATATTCAATCCACCAAATGGCATTTTGAATTAGGTAGTTTAATACCAATGGATTCGACTGATTTAAATCGGGCATGGATTTGACAAACCATCCATCCATACACATGGCTGCATCTGTTTTGGATGCATTTGGATCAAATTGGGATGTCATTCTATAATTGGTTGGCGCAAAACCTGGAAATTGGTGAATCCAATCGTAAGTAGGTAAATCATTCATCATCCAATGTTTGTACCCCCAATGATTGGTCACATAATCCATAATATTTTTCATGCCGCGTTGGTGCAATTCGGCACTCAAACGAACATAATCTTCATTGGTTCCAAAACGGGAATCAATTTTGTACACATCGGATTGCCCGTAGGTATGATACGATCCTCTTTCGTCATTGTCTTCGCAAAGTGGCGTAGGCCAAATGGCAGTGGCGCCTAACGACTTGATATAATCTAAATTATTGATGATGCCTTCGATATCACCACCATGACGACCGTCTTTATTAGCACGATTGGCTTTTTCGATAGTTTCTTTAGTACTGTCATTATTTGGATTGCCATTAGCAAAACGATCCGGCATCAATAAATAAACCATATCCGAACTGTCAAATCCTTTGCGGAAGCGAGAATCTTTCCTTCTTGACTTCAAGCTGTATAGCTTTGTAAATGCCACTTTTTTATTTTTCGAAAATGAAAAAACAAGCTCTTGAGCGCTTACATTTTCGGTTTCAATAGTAACAAAAAGATAGTTGGGATTTTCAGTTTTTTGAACGTTTTTGATGACAATTCCGTTGGAAACAGTTACTTCATTTTGGGCAATGTTTTTTCCGTAAAACATAATTTGCACTTCTGAAAGATTCATGTCAGCATACCAAAAAGGCGGTTCAACACGATCAATTTGAGCGAATGCAAAGCTTGTGGTCAGTAATAAAAAGAGTAATTTTTTCATAGAAGTAAAATTTATTTTTTTAATAAAAATTGCAAAGGAATAGGCAGTCGTTCTGCCCATGATTTTTCAGAATGGTCTTTTCCATCAAAAAATTGGGTAGACCAATTGGCGTTGGTAAAACCTTTTTTCTGCATCAGGACATCTACTTTTTTCTGTAATTCAGGATACAACGCGTCTAGAGTTTTGTTGCCATAATCAAAATAAATTGTATGTGTTTTTGGGTTAGGCAAATTAGCATCCATATAATTGATGAAAGCATCAGGTATCGGATTGTTCTGAGTGCTAAATGTTCCTGGCCAATGGGTAGATATACAGGCTGCTCCCCCAAAAATTTCAGGATATTCACAGATAGCATACATCGAAATAAGTCCGCCCATACTAGAGCCAGCAATAACAGTATTTTTCCTGTCTTTTAGAGTTGAAAAATGACTGTCGATATAAGGTTTTAATTCGGTCACCAAAAATTTCAAATACAAATCAGAAATCGGTTGAAATGCTTCTTTTGTTCTCCCTGCTTTTTGCAATTGAGCCGTTACAGTGTCTTTTTGTATTGGACTCAAACTTTCGTACGGCTTTTGTGGAAAATATTCTGGGTGTCGTTTTTGACCGTTATTCCATACTCCAACTACAATAAATTTTTTGGTTTTACCTTCTGAAATTAATTTACTGGCTACTTCATCTACTTCCCAAGATTGTTTGTTCCAAGTTGTGGCTGCGTCATATAACATATTGCCATCGTGCATGTACAAGACCGCATATTTTTGAGTATTGGAATACCCATCGGGAAGCCAAACATCCACGTTTCTTGAATCCACATAGTTCGATTGGAAGTTTTCAAGACGTTCTATGCTACCTGAACTTACTTTGGGAATCTGCCCAAAAGCGATGGAGGTTAGTAGTAAAAAGAATATTTTTTTCATTCTTGAACCATTAAGGAATTAAGTAACATTAAGTTTTGCTTTTCACTATTTAAATTACGATTTATTCGTCACTTAGCTTTGCAAAGTATTCGTTTACATAAGGTTTTGATGCCTTTGTAATATTTGTTGTTTCACATCATAACCATTTCGTTCTAATTCATATTTTAGGCATTCTTCATAGATACTTTCTAACAATCCAGGACCAAGTTCTTTATGTACTTTGATAGCAAACCCAATAATCTCATAAGATAATTGGGTTACTCCTTTTTTAGTCATTGTGATTCTCATCTTCGTATTTTTAAAACAATGTTTTTGCAAAAACCTTAATGAATCTTAATCTCTTAATGGTTGAAAAAACTAAACTGTAACCAAACCATTAGCAGCTACAACAACTTCTTTTCCATTTACGTTAACTGTTATAGCTGTGTCACCCTCTAAAGTAATTTGTGTTGCTTTTTGATCAACCGTTATTTTTACAATTTGGTTTCTAAAATTAATTTTGAACGAATATCCTTGCCATTCTTTAGGAATTTTAGGAGCAAAATGTAAGGTGTTGTCTTTGACACGCATACCGCCAAAGCCCTCTACTATACTCATCCAAGTACCAGCCATAGATGTAATATGACATCCTTCTTCTACTTCTCGGTTGTAATCGTCTAAGTCCAAACGAGACGTTCTTAAATAAAACGAATACGCCATATCCATTTTATCCAAAACTGCCGCTTGAATAGAGTGAACACATGGTGAAAGTGAACTTTCATGAACCGTAAACGACTCGTAAAATTCAAAATTGTTTTTCAATTGTTCTTTCGAGAAATGATCTTCAAAGAAATAAAAACATTGTAATACATCGGCTTGTTTGATGTAAGGCGAACGCAAAATTCGATCCCAAGACCATTTTTGATTGATCGGGCGTTGATTTCTATCTAAATCGGCAACGCAAACCAATTCTTTATCCAAGAATCCGTCTTGTTGTAAATACACTCCCAATGCTTCCGATTGAGGGAAGTACATATTGTTGGCTACTTTTTTCCATTCCTGTAATTCTGTATTGGACAGATCTACTTTTTCAATAATGCGTTTGTGATCGGATGGATATTCTAAGGAAACTTTCTGAATTTGTTCCGCCGCATAATCAATACACCATTTAGCAATATAATTGGTGTAAAAGTTATTATTAACGTTGTTTTCGTATTCGTTAGGACCTGTAACTCCTAAAATCACATACTGATTTTTATTTGTAGAAAAAGTAGCTCTTTGGTGCCAAAAGCGAGCAATCCCAATCAATACTTCCAATCCTTTTTCAGGGATGTAACTGTAATCTCCGGTAAAACGGTAATAGTTAAATATGGCAAAAGCAATGGCACCATTTCTATGGATTTCTTCGAAAGTAATTTCCCATTCGTTGTGGCATTCTTCTCCATTCATAGTTACCATTGGGTACAAAGCGGCACCATTAGTAAAACCTAATTTGGTCGCGTTTTCAATGGCTTTATCCAATTGATTGTAGCGGTAGGTCAATAAATTACGAGCCACTTCTTGGTCTTTGGTAGCCATGTAAAATGGAATACAATAGGCTTCGGTATCCCAATAAGTAGAACCACCGTATTTTTCTCCGGTAAATCCTTTCGGACCAATATTCAAACGAGAATCTTTACCTAAATAGGTTTGATTCAACTGAAAAATATTGAAACGGATTCCTTGTTGCGCTTTTACATCACCTTCGATAGTGATGTCTGACATTTCCCATATTTTAGCCCAAGCCTCTTTTTGTTCTTCTAAAAGGGTATTGTATCCTTTGGCTAAAGCCAATTTAATATCATTTTCTGCAGCAGATTGGGTATTGGCATGATTCAATGAAACGGTGTAGCCACCAATTTTTTGAATCGCCGAAGTTTGGCCTTGGCCAATTACGGTTTCGTAACTATGTTGTATTTTTTCGTTAGTAGCATCAATCGCTACTGGCGAAATGTTTTGATTTTTTCCATTGGCCCAAATGCTATTGTGCATGAAAGTAGTCGCCTTGAAATGAGTTTTAAACGTTTGGGCGGTTACATAAGCTTCATTGCTCCCTTTTTTTACCTCTAGTGGTTCCCAAAATTTTTCTTCCCAGTTAGCATCTTCGTTGGTTACACCCGCGTCGATATAGGGTTTGTATACAATTTTAGCGTCTTTGTTTAAAGGAGTAATTTCATAATATATAATTCCCACTTCGTCCAAATCTATAGATAAAAAACGTTTTACGTTGACTGCAATTTCAGTTCCGTTTTGCAAAGTTGCTTCAAAAGAACGTAGGTACCAACCTTCTTTCATATTCAATTCACGTCGAAAATTTCGAACGGAAGTACAATTATGTAAATCTAAATTTTCACCATTGATTTCAATATCGATTCCAATCCAATTGGGTGCGTTCAATACTTTGGCAAAATATTCTGGATAGCCATTTTTCCACCAACCCACTTTCGTTTTGTCAGGGTAGTAGATTCCTGCAATATAACTCCCTTGGAAGGTTTCGCCAGAATAGGTTTCCTCAAAATTGGCACGTTGCCCCATGGCTCCGTTTCCAATACTAAAAAGACTTTCGGATGATTTTACTCTCTCTACATCAAATCCTTCTTCAATAATCGACCAGTTGTCTGGTTTAATATAATCTTGGTTCATTTTTTTAATTTGAAAATTTGAAAATTTGAAAAGGGATTTATTAGTCCCGAGTTCAATTTTTAATTATTTATAAGTGAATTTAAAAAGTCTTCATTGATAAAAGTGAAGTCTTTAAAATTGTATTTAGCTTCGTTTAAAATGGTTGCATCTCCAATTCCAATACTGGTCATAGCAGCGCTATTTGCTGCTTGAATTCCAGCAACTGAATCTTCAAAAACAATCGAGTTTTCATTTGTTATGCTTAATTTTTGGGCGGCTTGAAGAAAAACCTCAGGGTCTGGTTTGGCGTTACTAACGTCATTCCCGTCAACAATAACATTAAAATAAGATAGAATTCCTGTTTTTTCTAAAATAGGCCGTGCATTTTTACTTGCTGATCCTAAAGCGATGGGTTGGTTATTGGCTTTTAAAAATTCCAATACTGGCATCACTCCAGCAAGGATTTCGCTCTGATCCATATTTACTAGATAGGTCAAATACTCTTCGTTTTTTTGAACCAACCATTGGTTTTTTTGTTCTTGTGACGCTTCGACTTTTCCAAGATCTAAAATAATATCGAGTGATCGCACGCGACTAACTCCTTTTAATAATTCGTTATTTTCGTGTGTGAATTCGATACCTAGTTCAGTTGCAATTTTTTTCCAAGCCAAATAATGGTATTTAGCGGTGTCCACAATTACCCCGTCAAGGTCGAAAATGAATGCTTTTGTATTACTCATTTAAATTTATTTTAATTTTATCATCAATGGTTAATGCAATTATTCCTGCAATTATCATTGATGCTCCGCCAATTAATAAAGCGTAAATCGGTTCGCTGTTAAAAAATCTGGACACTAAAAATCCTAAAATTGATGCGGCAACTAATTGAGGAATTACAATAAAAAAGTTAAAAACTCCCATATAATATCCCATTTTGCTTGAAGGCAATGAACCTGAAAGCATTGCATAAGGAATCGATAAAATACTTGCCCATGCTATGCCTACTCCAATCATTGGAAGCCATTCCATTGTGAAAACCGTTGGTTCAGAAATAAAATAAACAGATATTAAGCCTAATCCACCACAAACTAATGCAATGAAATGAGTAAATTTTCTACTGGTATATTTAGCTAATAATGGCAAAATAAAAGCTGCTAGTGCTGCAATTAAATTATAATTTGCAAACATTTCACCAACTTGATTTGCGCCAATGTTGTATGCTTCAGAAGTGGTATCTGTTGTTTTGTATATGTGTTGTGTAACTGCCAGAGTAGTGTAAATCCACATGGAAAAAAGTGCAAACCATGAAAAGAATTGAACCCAAGCCAATTGTTTCATTATTTTAGGCATGAACTGAAAATCATTCATAATAGTTACAAAATCATTTTCAGTTTTACTAGTTTTTTGCATAATTCCTGAAATTAACAATGCAATTCCGCCCAGCCCAATTAATCCAATTGATAAAACATACAAATCTTTTTTAAGGTCAAAATTATAAATGGTAAAAGTTAATAATGCACTCATTACTAAAAATAATAATCCTTTGCTTAAATGCGACTTACCATTAGCTAAAAACCATTCTTTTGAATGAATTTCTTTTTGGTAAGTTTCTTTGTTATGGTTTTCAAATGCTTCCAACTCTTGAGGTGAATATTCTTTAGAAGTTACAACAGTCCATAAAACGGTTATAAGAAAAGCAATTCCTCCAAAATAAAATGAGTATTTAACGGAGTCTGGAATAATACCCAAAGGGGCTGTATTGCTTACTCCAAAATGAGTAAAAATCAATGGAAGTTTAGAAGCGAAGTAAGCCCCTATTCCAATAAAGAAACTTTGCATAGCAAAACCTGTAGTCCTTTGTGAATCTGGTAAATTATCACCTACAAATGCACGAAAAGGTTCCATGGAAACATTAATTGAAGCATCCATGATCCATAACATACCTGCTGCAAACCATAACATTGGAGAATTTGGCATCACAAATAGCGCGGCAGATGCTAAAAAAGCACCAGCAAGAAAGTAAGGTTTTCTTCTTCCGAGTTTAGTCCAAGTTCTATCTGAAAAATAGCCTATAATTGGCTGGATAATTAATCCGGTCATTGGAGCGGCGACCCACAAAATAGGAATGTCATCTATATTAGCTCCAAGTGTCTGAAATATTCTACTAACGTTTGAATTTTGTAGAGCAAAACCCATTTGTATCCCTAGAAATCCGAAACTCATGTTCCAAATTTGCCAGAGGTTTAATCTACGCTTTTCCATTATCGTAATTTTAAAATTAGTACGATAAGCGCTATGCTTATCAAAACTCAACTAGAATTTTCGAAGTAAAAGTAAAAGCTTTGATGTGCCAAATATAGATAAATCTATTTGACATTTTTTCGAAAATCAAATAATTTAAATTAATTTGGTAACTACAAGGTTGTAGTACTGAGTGAATTAAAAAAAAAATCGAATTAATTTGTAGATTCTCTTTCAATTAAGTGTGTAGAAACCACCTCAGTCAAGTAATTTTCGTCGCCTTCATTATAATCATCACTTTCCAAACGCTTAATCAACATTCTGGCTGCTTTGGCACCCATTTGCTTTCCGTTTTGACTTACAGTTGTTATAGTAGGGGTAGAGTATTTTGAAATTATACCATCAGTAAAGGCAATAACCGCTAAATCTTCAGGGACTTTAAGCCCCATTTTATTGGCCATTTTAATGATTGTAACTGCGAATAATTCATTCACTGCAAAAACAGCATCAATTGCTTTGTCCTCCAGTAATTTGCTTATGGTGATTTCGCAGGTATCGACATCTTCAATTTTAATAATTAAATTTTTGTCGAAAGGGATGTCGTTGTCTAATAGCGCTTTAGTATATCCATCAGTTCTCAATTTTCCAACACTAACATAGTCTACTGTGGTGACTAAGGCTATTTTTTTCTTTCCTTTATCAATTAAGCTTTGTACCGCTTCGTAAGCAGCTGCTTGGTCGTCGATAATTACTTTATCGCAAAGAATGTCATTAGTTACTCGATCAAACATTACGACCGGCATACCCTGATTAATGACCTCGGTGATGTGATGAAAGTCTCTTCTAAATTGCGTTTCTTTTGATAGTGACATAATAAAACCGTCAATACTACCATTAGCTAGCATTTCCATGTTGAGTACCTCTTTATCAAAGGAATCGTCAGATAAACAAATTACCACACTGTAACCATTTTCATTAGCCACATGTTCCACTCCATTGATAACAGTTGAAAAGAAATAATGCACAATTTCAGGAATAATAATTCCAATCGTTTTTGTTTTTCGATTCTTGAGACTTAAAGCAATATTGTTGGGTTTGTAGTGGTACAATTTAGCGAAAGCTTGCACTTTTAATCGCGTTTCTTCTCCAATTTCAGAACTGTTTCGTAATGACTTAGACACTGTAGAAATAGAGACGTCAAGTTCTTTAGCAATTTGTTTAAGTGTGATTTTTCTTTTCATTGGAAGATTTAAGAAGCGTGATTTGGAAGTAAATGTAAAGTTATACTACTTCAACTACAAAAAAAATATTTCAAAAATCAAAATAAAACTAAACTTTTCAACACTACAACGTTTTCGTAAGTTAAAATAGTTTATGTTGTTTCGAAAACGTTATCGTTTTATTATGTTTGTTATTCGAAGTAAAATAAAAGTTTTTAATAGTTAACCAAAAAACAAATTAATTTAAACAAACAAGTATGAAAACAATTTACAAAAAGTTGTTAATTTTAGTACTACTCTTGCCAGCTAGTTTGTTGGCGCAGAGTTCATTTAGCGGGGTTGTAGTTGATTCCAAATCGAATCAACCTATTCCTGGCGTGAATGTAGTGGTAAAAGGATCACAACAAGGTGTTACTACTGATTTTGACGGTAAATTTAAAGTTTCAAAAATCAACGAAGGTGATGCTGTCTTATTCTCATTTGTAGGATACAAAGGGCAAACGATTACTTTTTCAAACCAAAAAAGTGTAACCGTAAAGCTAGTAGAGGCAGAAAATCTTCTTCAAGAAGTGGTGGTGCAAGTAGGGTATGGTTCTGTTAAAAAGAAAGACGCTACGGGTGCTGTTACAGTTTTAACAACCAAGGATTTTAATAAAGGAACGAATGTAACGGCAGAGAATTTGCTAAACGGACGAGTGGCTGGTGTAACAGTTAACACAAGTGGCGCTCCAGGTTCAGGATCACAGATTAGAATTCGTGGGGGATCTTCATTATTTGCAAGTAATGATCCTTTGATTGTTATTGATGGTTTGCCAATTGAGAACACAACGGTTACAGGATCTACTTCTTTTTTAGCTTCATTAAACCCTAGTACAATTGAATCTATTACAGTTTTGAAAGATGCTTCGGCAACGGCTATTTATGGTTCTCGTGCCTCAAATGGAGTTATTCTTATTACTACTAAAAAAGGAGGAAAGAATCTTTCTGTAGATTTCAATTCTCAATATGGTAGTGGCCAAATTCTTAAAACGGTAGATGTTTTTGATGCTGCATCTTTTAGAAATATTATTACTCAAAAAAGACCAAGTGATGTTTCAAATTTAGGAACAGCTACTACTAATTGGCAAAAAGAAATCTATAGAACAACTGATTTTGTTGATAATAACATTTCATTAAGAGGTAATTTGTTTAATTCTATACCTTCTCGTTTAACCATTGGTAATACCTATCAAGAAGGGGCTCGATTGACAAACACTTTTAATAGAACTACAGTAGGTTTAGCATTAAATCCATCTTTTTTTAAGGATCATCTTAAAATTAAGTTGAATGCTAATTATTCTAATGAAAAAAATAGATTTGCTGATGGAGTAGAAGGGTCTGCAATTCGATTTGATCCTACACAACCGGTTTATAAAGCAGGGTCTATTTATGGAGGATTTTTTGAATATTACAACACGGCTAATGGTAGACTAACTCCACAAACACCAAGAAATCCGGTAGCTCAATTGATGCAAACATTTGATAACGGATTAAATAATCGTTTTTTCGGAAATTTTGAAATCGATTATAAATTTCATTTCCTACCTTCATTACGTGCTGTTGTAAATGCTGGTTTTGACCAAGCAGATGGAGAGAGAACAAGATTAGCTTCTAAAGCTACAGCTACATCTGGTAGTAATAATGATATTCCTTTTGGTACTAACGAATTTTCTACAAGTTTAAGAAAGAACAAGTTGTTAGATGCCTATTTAGTGTATAATAAAACTTTTGATAAATTAGTTTTTGATGTAACAGCGGGATACTCATATCAGAAATGGGATTCTTACAACTTTGCTACAGGAAATACCAATGACCCTAATTTGCCAAAAGGAGTGACTGGTTTTCCTAGAACAAACATCGATTTTGACCGAGTAAATATTGGTTTTTTTGGAAGAACTAATGTAACTTTCGATGACAAATATTTATTAACAATGTCATTGAGACGAGATGGTTCTTCAAGATTTGACAAAGAAAATAGATGGGCTAATTTCCCAGCAGCAGCTTTTGCATGGAAAATTAAAGATGAATTTTTTAAAGACAGTAAAACATTCTCAGATCTTAAATTAAGATTGGGTTGGGGTGTAACTGGACAGCAAGAAATAGGAAATAATAACGACTATCTACAACAGTACAATTTAGGAAGCGGAAGTTCACAATATTTCTTTGGAACTGTAGCTTTGCCTATTGCTGTATCTGCTCGCCAAAGTGCTAATCTTAAATGGGAAGAAACCACAACGTATAATGCAGGTTTAGATTTTGGTCTTTACAACAATAGAATAACAGGTAGTCTTGAGGTTTTTTACAAAGATTCTAAGGACTTATTAGCAGATGTTGCCACTGCAGATGGAAGTAATTTTTCAAACAGATCTTGGCAAAACATTGGAAGTTTCACTACTAAAGGGGTAGAATTTACTTTGAACTCAGATATTATTAGAACTGACGATATCAATTGGAATTTGAACTTCAATTTAACTGCTTTTCAACGTGAAATAACCAAGTTAAGTGCTGATTTTATTAGAGTTGGTGATAATTTAGCAGGAACAGGAACACAAGGGCAAGTGCATCAAGTAGGATTTGCACCAAACTCATTCTTGTTATACAAACAACTTTATGATTCTAGTAATAACCCAATTGAAGGAGCTTATGAAGATTTCAATAATGATGGTATTATCAACGCTAGTGATAAATACATCTATAAAAATCCTGATCCACAAGTTACTTTTGGTCTAGCTTCTACCCTAAATTATAAAAACCTTGATTTTTCATTCAACTTAAGAGCAAGTGTTGGTAATAGAGTATTTAATGCGGTTAATGCTAGTAGAGCTCAATATACTCAACTTACTACCGGAGGAACTGTAGGAAATATTCCAACATCAGTTTTAGAAACTAATTTTATGACAACTCCTAACGTAGTTTTATCTGATTTGTTTGTTGAAAATGCTTCATTTTTGAGAATGGATAATATCACTTTAGGATATACTTTTCCAAAATGGTTAGAAGGTAAAGCTTCTTTAAGACTATTTGCTGGAGTACAAAACGCTTTTGTAATTACAGATTATTCAGGTTTAGATCCGGAAATAGCTAACAATGGTGTAGATAACACTATTTATCCTAGACAGCGTTCTATTTTAGCTGGTGTAAACATTAAATTTTAATAATTAGATCATGAAAAAAATAAATTTTATTTACTTAACACTAGTTTTTGCAGCTTTGCAATCGTGTACTAGTGATTTGGATGTAGTTGCAGAAGATAGTAGAATACTTACTTCTGAACAATTGTTTGCTACGCCTTTAGGATATAAGCAAGCATTAGGAGGAGTTTATGGTAACTTAAGTTTAACTGGAACTGGTGATGCTGGATCGTCTTTTTTACAAGGAATTGATGCTGGAACAAGTCAGTTTGGTAGATGTATGTGGTACCTACAAAATTTAACTACTGACGAGGTAATTTGGACCTATGAGAATGATGAAGGTACAGCTGAGTTACAAAGAAATACTTGGAGTTCTGCAAATCCTATTTTGTTGGGTATGTTTAGTAGAACCATGGCTGAAGTAGCTATTGCTAATGACTTTTTGAGACAATCAACTCCAGAGAAATTAAGCTCTAGAGGTATCACCTCTGCTGCTGATGTTGCTGAAATCAATATTTATAGAAGTGAAGTTAGAGTACTAAGAGCATTTGCATACTACAATATGATGGATTTGTTTGGGAAAGCACCTTTTATTACCGAAGCTGACCCTTTAAATTTCAAAGGACCTCAATACGATAGAAAACAATTATTTACTTTTATCGAAACGGAATTAAATTCAGTTATTCCAAGCTTAAAAGCAGCTCGTACAAATGAGTACGGAAGATTGGATAAAGCAATGGCTCAGATGATCTTAGCTAAGATGTATTTGAATGCAGAGGTTTATATTGGAACACCAAAATATACAGAGTGTATGACTAAATGTTCTGAAGTAATTGCGGGTGGATATGTATTGAAAACAAATTATTTTGATAACTTCAAAGCAGATAACCATACTTCGTCAGAAATGATTTTTTCTTTGCAATCAGATGGTGTTAAGACTCAAAACTATGGAGCAACAACGGTTATAATTAACGGTCAAGTTGGTTCTATTGAAGGTAACGGAGTTTCAGAATTTGGTGTAGGAGGCTGGGGAGGAGCCTTGCGATTAAGAAAACAGTTCGTACAGAAATTTGATGTGGGTTCATTTCAAACCGATGTAAGAAAATCGTATTCTGGTAATGGTGCTCGTACTCTTGAAATTATTGATGTATCTCAAGCTGGTCAAGGATTCATATTGCGTAAGTTTTCTAATAAAACTGCTGCAGGTATCGCGGGTGTAAGTTCTACTTTTGTAGATACTGATTTTCCTTTGTTTAGATTAGCGGATACTTATTTAATGTATGCTGAAGCTCAGATGAGAAAAGACGGAGCTACCAACTCTAATATGGCTACAACAGCAAATGCTCAGTCATTAACTTACATCAACGCTTTAAGACAAAGAGCTAATAATGGAACAAATGCTGGAAATGTATCTTCATCTGATGTTAATCTTGATTTTATTATTGATGAAAGATCAAGAGAGTTACATTGGGAAGGACATAGAAGACAAGACTTAATCCGTTTTAACAAGTATGGCGGAGGAAATTACAATTGGGCTTGGAAAGGGAATATAGCAAATGGAACTTCTTTTGGAACAAATCTGAATATTTTTCCATTACCTACAGCCTCATTAACAGCTAATCCAAATTTGACTCAAAATAGTGGTTATTAGACTTTACTAAAAAATTAAAAAGATGAAAAATACAATCAAATTATTAATTGCTTTTTTAAGCCTTTTAACTCTTTCTTGTACAGAAGATGTTGAAACTAAAATGGCACCCGAAACAGTTACAGGAATTAAACTGTTAACTCCTAACTCTACCTTTAATCTTGTGTTAGATGGTAGTAAATTAAATAATTTAGCTACAACATTTGTTTGGAACGATACTTCAAAAAGTGCTGGATCAACAGTAAGTTATACCGTTGAAGCTTCAAAGTCAGGTACTAATTTTGCAACTGCTGTTGCCATTGGAACACCTACAACTAGTACGTTTAAGGATGTTACTGTTGGAGCATTAGATACTGCAGCAAAAGCACTAGGTCTACCTTCTCTAGTTGAAGGTGCTATGGACATTAGAATTAAATCTGCAGCAGGAACTTCAAATGTTTTCACCATTAAAGTTACGCCATATCAACCTAACTGGGGAATTATTGGAGACGCTACACCTAACGGTTGGGGTTCAAGTACTGATATGGTTTACAATGCTACAACTGATACGTATTCAATAAGTTTGCGATTGACTTCGGGTCAATTTAAATTTAGATTAGATAATAGTTGGGATACTAACTTTGGTGATAATGGTAATAATTTATCATTAGAGGCTGGTGGCGATAACATACCAGTAACGAGTGGTGTATACACAATTATAGCTAATTTTAAAACTAGAACCTATACTATTACACGTGTCACTAACGCTTGGGGTGTTATTGGAGATGCTACACCTACTGGTTGGGGAGCTGATACTTTCATGGATTTTAATCCAACAACCCAAAAGTATTCTTTAATTGTAAAAATGAAAACTGGTGCTTTCAAATTTAGATTAAATAGTGATTGGGGAACTAATTATGGTGATAATGGCAACAATCTTTCAATGGAAGCAGGTGGCGATAACATTCCAGTGACTAAGGCTGGAACGTATCTAATTACCGCTGATTTTGTAGGATTAACATATACAATCAAACAAATATAAATAGAAATAGTATGAAAAATATCGTTAAGTATCTTATTGCTTTTGTAAGCATAGTTACCGTATCATGTACGGATTCAGTAATGGATAGAGAGGCTGTTGAAGTTGATGTTGCTCCAGAATTAGTAACACCTAAATCTGATTTTGTCGCAGTTTTGGATAAAACTAAAGCAAATGATTTAATCACCACTTTTGTTTGGAATTATTCTGCATACAAAGGCACTTCTACTGTAGTTAATTACAGTATTGAGTTTGCTAAAGCAGGAACCAATTTTGCTTCGCCGGTAGTAGTAGCTACTTCTTTAGTGAAATTTAAAGCTTTTACAGTAGGCGAACTAAATACTGCAGCTTTAGATGCAGGTTTTCCACCATTTGTACAGAGTTCAATAGATGTTCGTGTTAAATCTACTGTAGGGACAACGGGAGGAATTCCTCAGAATTCTAATTCGTTCACAATAAAATTAACACCATTTCCAGCATGGCCTAATTGGGGTATAATTGGAAGTGCTACACCAACAGGTTGGGATTCAGACACAAATTTAGATTATGATCTTGCTACTAAAACCTATTCCATTACGATGAATATGGTTGTGGGTGCTTTTAAATTTAGATTGGATGATGCTTGGAGTACTAATTTTGGAAGTGTTAGTGCGACTGGAGGAGCCTTAGTTGCTGGAGGAGCTGATATTCCAATTTCGGTAGCAGGAAGATATAAAATTACTGCAGATTTTAATGCAAGAACCTATACAATAACAAGGTTATAGTATTTCAAAACTATACTAAAAAGGGGTGTCTTATGGCACCCTTTTTTATACATAATAAAATTACTATGAAAAAAATTCTCTTTTCTTTTTTGTTTTTATTTACATTTTTTTCAGCGTTTGCCCAAATGCAAACTGCTACTTATAGTGTAAGTCCAGCTGCTTTTGAAGAAACAACATCCATAACCATTACAATCAATGGTAGTAGTATTAACGAATCCACATGGGGAGTTACAGGTAATAGTTTGTACATGTGGGCTTGGGCATTTGATTTAGGTGGTGTTACTCAAAAAGGAACTCCTCTAAATGGAGATTGGAATAATTCTAACGAAGCGAGTAAATTTACCTACAATCAAGCCAATGATACCTATACTAAAACTTTTGTTCCAACTACTTATTACAACACTACAGGAATTGGTAAAATAGGTTTTTTAATCAAAGCCAAAGACGGAACTGGTGACAAAAAATCACAAGATATCTTGGTTGATGTTGGTTCTTTTCAGGTCAATTTAACAGCGCCTATTCAAAACAGTGCTACAATACTAAATTCTGGCTCTAGTTTTACGATTACAGCATCAAATACTAATGGAAACGCAAGTTATAATTTGAAATCGAATGGTGTGAGTATCAATACGAACGCATCGACTTCAAGTTATTCCTTTACACAATCCAATATTTCAAGTAATCAGAATTATGAATTAGAAGTGCTTCAAGGAACTACCACCATCACCAAAAAGTTTTCGGTAATTGTCAATCCAGGAGCCAATCAACAATCGATGCCGTCTAATCTAGTGGACGGAATTAATTATAATGCAACAGATGCTACCAAAGCTACCTTAGTTTTGGATGCTCCGCTAAAAGATTTTGTATATGTTGCGGGGAGTTTTAACAATTGGCAGCCCACTAGTTCGTATGCTATGAAAAAAGACCCAACTTCAGGGAAATTCTGGCTAGAATTAACAGGCTTAACTTCAGGAACAAAATATACCTATCAATATTGGGTAGTAGATGCTACGCCTATTGCTAATTCACCAGCAATGGTCAAAACCGCCGATCCGTATTCGACTTTGGTTTTGTCTCCTTTTGATGACCCTACAATTCCAACTTTATCGTATCCTAATTTACCGTCTTACCCAACTGGACAAGAACGCGAAGTAACTGTTTTACAAACAGGGCAGACTCCTTTTTCTTGGAGTACTGCAACTACCAATTTTGTTAAACCCGCTAAGGAAAAATTAGTTGTCTATGAACTATTAGTTCGTGATTTTGATGCCAATAGAAGTTATCAATCTGTAATTGATAAATTAGATTATTTTAAGAATCTTAAAGTTAATGCCATTCAATTAATGCCAGTCATGGAATTTGAAGGCAATGAGAGTTGGGGATACAACACCGCTTTTCATATGGCGTTGGATAAATTTTATGGGACTTCAGACAAGCTAAAAGAACTGATTGATAAATGCCATCAAAATGGGATTGCGGTTATTTTAGATATAGCCTTAAATCATGCTTTTGGAAGAAATCCAATGGTAAGAATGTGGATGAATGATCCTGATGGCGACGGCTGGGGAGGTGCTTCAGTTGAAAACCCTTATTTCAATACTGTGGCAAAACACAGTTACAATGTTGGCGAAGATTTTAATCATCAACAAGCTAGAACTCAAAACTATACAAAACGTGTGGTAAAACATTGGATTGAAGAATTCAAAATTGATGGATTTCGTTGGGATTTAACCAAAGGATTTACACAAAATTGTACCGCCGAAAACGGTGATGCTTGTACCAATTCGTACCAACAAGATAGAGTTGATTTATTGAAATCGTATGCCGATTATTCTTGGAATTTAGATCCAACACATTATGTTATTTTTGAACATTTAGGAACTGATACTGAAGAAAAAGAATGGGCAAATTATAGAATTTCTGATCCAATTAGTAAAGGAGTTATGTTATGGGGAAAAATGACCTCAGAATACAATGAACTTTCCATGGGATTCTCTTCAAATATTTCCCGTATGAATAGTGCTAGCAGGGGATTTTCCAATCATAGATTAATCGGTTATGCTGAAAGTCACGATGAGGAGCGTTTAATGTATAAAAACTTACAGTTTGGCAATAGTACTAATACTGCTCACAATGTAAAAACGTTAAATACTGCTTTTTCAAGAATGTCAGCTATTGGAGCAGTTTCTTTATTGGTTCCAGGACCAAAAATGATTTGGCATTTTGGAGAATTAGGCTATGATGATTCTATTTTTACCTGTAATAACGGAACTGTTAATTTACCAACAGATGCTACTTCTGGAGATTGTAAACTGGATAAAAAACCACAATTACAATGGACAAATAATTGGTTGGCTAATGCCAACAGATTTAAAATCTATTCGGATTGGTCTAAAATAATTCGGTTGAAAACAACCGAAGCCGTCTTTTCTGGTACAGCTTCAATCACTAATGCAAGTTCATTATTGCAAACCATTAAAATTACGGATGCTTCTCTACCATCAACTAGTTTAAAAGACGTTGTTATTTTTGCTAATTTTGATGTCACTAGCAAAAGTATTCCAACTGGATTTCCTTATACCGGTGAATGGTTCAACTTAATGGATAATTCTTCTTTGAATGTTGTAAACGTTACTGATCCAATTACTGTTTTGCCCGGACAATTTAAAATTTATGGAAACAAACAGGCTTTTGGAGCTAGTGCACCTTTTGCTTTACCAGCGGATAATTTCTCTATCGAATCTAGAGCTGAAACCTGCGCCAATAAAAACAATGGACAAATAGTAATTAATGCTGCTCAAACCTATGCATACGTAGCAACAATGAATGGTACAAATTATAATTTTACTAATAATAGTTTGACTATTCCAAATCTAGCGCCTGGAATGTACACAATTTGTATCACTATTCCTGGAAAAACTTTTGAACAATGTTATACTTTATCCATTGTCAAAGGGTCATCATTAACCGGAAAATCTTCGGTGTCTTCAAATAAAGCTTCAGTTCAAATTATAGAAGGGACAGCTCCGTTTGAAGTAGTCGTCAACGGAATACCGCAATTCGAAACCTCCGCCACTAATTTTACAGTTCCTGTATTTCAAGGGGATTTATTAGAAGTAAAATCAGCTAAGGCTTGTGAAGGGATTTATACAACAACTATTCTTGATCCATTATACGGGATTACGGCATATCCCAATCCAACTCAAGGCTTAATTGATATTAGTACACCTACCCTTAAAACCGAAATTACCATCGAATTGTTTAATTTGAATGGTCAGTTAGTTTCAAAACGATTGTATTCCGTTTCGAATGGTAAAGTGCAGCTTAATTTAGAAAAAGAATCAGCGGGTGTATATTTTGCAAAAGTACACTTAGATACTCCAGTAAGTTTAACAATAGTAAAAGAGTAAACATGAAAAAAATTATCTATTTAGCGAGTATAGCTTTTTTGTTTATTTCGTGTGGCGGTGGCGGTTCTGATGTGCCAACACCAAAACCAGAACCAGTAAATACCGCACCTAGCGTGCCAACATTAGTGGCGCCAACTAATAGTTTATTGTGTATTAATAATATAGTAAATTTCGAATGGACTGCGTCAACAGATGCTGAGAATAATCCAATTATATACCAACTCCAAATTTCAACAAACAATCAATTCAGTCAAATTGTTTCTACTACAGAAGGAAGTTCTCGTACACAAGCGATTACTTTAGACAAGGGAAAAGCGTACTATTGGAGAGTAAAAGCCACTGATAGTAAAAATGCTTCTAGCGCCTACTCTGGAACGTTTAGTTTTTATACTGAAGGAATAGCAGTGGTGAATTATTTGCCTTTTTTACCTGAATTACTTCAACCGGAAACTAATAGTACCATCTCGGGTGTATCGGCTACTTTAAAGTGGTTTGCTTCCGATGCTGATGTAGCGGATGTATTGAAGTATGATGTATTCTTAGGCACTACGAATCCTCCAACAGTTAAAGTTGGCGATAATGTAACCACAACTACTTTTGCCGCAAATTCATTACTTTCAACCACGTTATATTATTGGTATGTAGTAGTAAAAGATAATAAAGGCGGAGAAACAAAAGGTCAGGTTTGGAATTTTAGAACCAACTAAGTTTTCAGTACATTTTATAAAAACGGCAAAAACACTCAATCTTCAAATAATACATTGATTAGTAATGGCATTTATCAAATAGGAGTTTTTAAATAGAATTAATGATAAAAATAGAGATGTTTTTGAAAAGGATTTTGAATGCAGTTCCAACCTACAAATAATTTCATGGGAGTACTTTAATGCTATTCATGACTAAATTGTTTTCAGGGTCTGTAATATCACCAACATCAAATTCAATTTTGGGTGACCTACCCATATTAACTTTTATAATAGGAGTAATTTAACCACGTCAAGATCAGAGACAAAGAAAAGATCTCTCTCTAATCTCTTGCTTTGTATTATTTAGTATTAGTATAGTTCTAGTAATACCGCCTTTAACTATTTCCCAACCGATTTCATCTTTTAATGTGAATTTTTTTGAAATATCACTAAATTCTGGTATTTCATATTCAAAAATAACTCCATAAAATTGTAGATTAATAATTTATTATTTAATACAAATAATGCTTATGAGAAAAATAATTTTATTATTAATTACTATACTAAGTATTAATCTTCATGCCCAAAAATCAAAAAGAGAAGAAGGAATTGTGATTGGGATTAAAGGAGGGGTGAATTTTTCTAATTTCATTGGGGTTATTGAAGATCAAGGAATAAGATCAAGCATCCATATTGGTCTGTTGGCAGAAATTATGGTTTCAGATAATTTTTCAATCCAACCAGAAATTTTATATTCAAAACAAGGCTCAACCTACACTGGGAATATCCCTGGATTCTTTAGAACAAAATTAGACTACATTTCGTTACCAGTTGAAGGTAAATTCAAAATAACAGAAAAAATCAGTTTTGAAGCTGGCCCTCAACTTGGAATACTGATGTCTTCTAGATTAAAAACTAATAATTCAAATTTGAAAATCGAAGGGTTAAAAACTTTAGATTTCGCTATTAACGCTGGCTTACAATACAATATAAACAAAGGAGCATTCGTTCAAGGGCGTTATGTTTTTGGATTAACAGATACTGGATTAAGTGGCAACTCTAATAATCGAAATACCAATTCAGTAATACAATTATCCATTGGATATTTATTTTAAAATTTAACAAAACTAACTAAAAATTAAACTCTAAATCAAATGAAAAAACTACTTACTATTACATTAGGTATCTTATTATCTAATACAATGCTTTTTGGACAAGAAAGTCAAAAAGAAATGAAAGAAACAAAATACCGAAGAAGTTCACTGCATACGATCTTAATTGAATCCGCAAGCTTCCCTAAAAAAGATCAAGTGTTGGGTGCATATTATAATGCCCCATTCCCTGATAAATATGATAATCACAATATTGGAGAAAAATCTTTTGACCTAGCAAAATATTCAAATGATACAGTTGAGTCGAAGACACCTGAAATGATTGAAAAATATTTTAAAGATCAACAAATTGCTAAAAAATTAGTGGCAAAATGGTTCAATCGACAAGAGGACGGAAGTTTTGATTATGAATTAATTGGAAATAGAGGCGCATTTAATGCTTCGTTTTTAGACACAAAAACAGCAGCTGCTTCTAGTGATGGTAAGTATTTATTACAATCAGCAGGATTTGAATTAATCAACAATACATTTGTTGTAGTTTCTAAAATGTATTTTGTTGAAAATGAGCCAGTTGCAAGAGTAATTCGTGAGGCTGGTGTTAGAGCATTAGCAAATCAAAATGCTTTAGTTCAAAAAATTGGAATTAAAGCACTTGACAAGGTGTATGAAAAAACGAAAGAGGGTTATTCAGTATGGACAACTTCTTACTTATATAAATTGAAATGGGATGAAACAACTCAAGGAACTTTTTTCCAAGACATGTATGCTGAAAAAAATCAAATAACACCAGCGACAAAAGCAAAATTTGATGCTACTGATATTTTTGAAATGGAGTTTGTTGGTTCTCAAAAAGCTACAACACTAGTTACATTTTCATTAAAAGAACAAAGAACTGAAGATCAAATTATTAATTTGTCTGTAACTCGTAATATAGATAAAGTGTTTGCTAAACTTCAAAGAAATTATGATGTTTTCAAGCCTAAAGTTCCTTTATTTACTGGAGAACCAATTACTGCAAAAATTGGACTTAAAGAAGGTTTAGAAGACGGAGATAAATTTGAAGTTTTGGAAGCAGTTCAAGATCAGAAAACTGGTAAAATTGAATATAAGAATGTTGGAACAATTAAAGTTGACGGTGATAAAATTTGGGATAATCGTTTCATATTAGCAGACGAACCAGTTCAAGTGGGAGCAATTGATAGAACTACTTTTAATGGAGGAAAGAAATTTTATCCAGGTTTGTTGATTCGTCAAATTAAATAAATATCAAATATAATTTGACTAAAATTTATAATAACAAATTAAAAATTCAAGCTAAAATGAGAAAAATAGCCTTTACAATTTTAACATTAATTGCATTTATTTATACTTGCGATGCGCAATCTAAGAAAAAAGCAGATAAAGATACAAATTCATGGCGATATGAAATTGAACCTGTTCAGACAGGAGTAGCTGGGACTTATTTAATAAAAGTTTGGTCCTATTCAAAGAAACCAGAAGTAGCTATAGAACAAGCAAAAAAAAATGCAGTTCATGGAATTATATTTAGAGGTTTTTCTGGAACCGATCGTGTTCCAGGTCAATCTGCTCTCTCAAACAATCCTAATTTATTAGATGAGAAAACTGATTTTTTTGATGATTTTTTTGCGGACGGTGGAAAATACTTAAAGTTTGTTTCTCTAACTAACGATGGTGCTGTTGCTGCAGAAGATCGAATGAAAATAGGGAAAGAATATAAAGTAGGAGTTTTAATTTCTATCAGAAAAGAAGAATTGAGAAGAGATCTAGAAAATGCAGGGATTATTAAGGGATTGTCAGCTGGTTTTTAATCAAAGAATATGAAGAAAACATTTGTCAATGTACTGTTATTTATTTTTGTTTTTAGTGTTTCTGCTCAGAAAAAAACAGCAGGGAATTATGTCTATAAAACCGAATGTTTAGGGATAGAACTAGATGGTTCTCAAACTGTTAAAGCATGGGGAAATGGTAGAAACAGGCTAGACGCTGTAGAACAGGCCAAGAAAAATGCGCTTAGAGACGTTATTTTTAGAGGAATTCTAGAAGGAAAACAGGATTGTAATCAAAAACCTTTAGTATTTGAAGTAAATGCTCAAGAAAAATACGAGGATTACTTTAATTTATTTTTTACTGACGGTGGCGAATACAGAAACTTTATTTCACTACGAGACGAACGCATTGGTGATAAACTAAATCGTGATCGTAAGAAAACCGCTGAAAGTGTTACAAATGGTCTAATACTTCGAGTTTTACGCTCGGATTTAAAAGTAAAATTAATTTCAGACAAAATTATTAAACAATAAACTTTAGCTTATGAAAAGTAATTATAATTTCATTTTACTACTATTTTTGGTTTTTACTGTGCATTTTTCTTTTGCACAAGCAAAAAAACCAATAATTATGGTCGTTCCAAGTGATAATTGGTGTTTCCAAAATAATTTTTTTATAGAATTGGATAATCAAGGGTCATTAATTAAGTTACCTGATTATAAAAGAGCAGTTCAAGAAAATATGGAATTGACGCTAGTAATGAATAAATTAGGTGAATTAATGGCGGCTCGAGGCTTTCAATTAAAATCATTAGAACAAACATTAAAATCTTTAGAATCAGAATCAGCTGAAAACGCAATGACTTCAAGTAAGACTGGCGCAGGACTTAGTGAGAGTCCTGTTGACAAACTAAAGAATACTGCAAAAGCTGATATTTGGATGCAAATTAATTGGAAAATCAATTCATTTGGCCCAAAAAAGTCAGTTACTTTTGATTTAGTAGGATTAGATTCTTACACAGATAAAAATGTTGGAGGTGCCTCAGGGACTGGAAATGATTTAATTGGAGCTCCACTCCCAATTATGTTAGAGACAGCTGTTTTATCTCATTTAGATAACTTTAATGTTTTACTTCAAAAACATTTTGACGACATGTTTGAAAATGGAAGAGAAGTAACGCTTAAGATTAAGAAATTTGATTCATTTGAAGGTGATTTAGAGTCAGAATACGAAGGAGAAGAACTTGGCTCAATAATTGAAAAGTGGGTATCTGAAAATACTGTTAAAGGAAGGTTTAGCACATCTGATGCTTCAGAAAACAGAATGAATTTTGAACAAGTTCGAATAGCATTGTCTGATAACAATGGCAAATCACAAGATACAAGAGGTTGGGCAAAAGGATTGCAAAAATTCTTAAAAGAAAAATATCAGATAACTGCAAAATTAACCATGAAAGGATTGGGGCAAGCCTCGATTGTTATTGGTGAAAAATAAAAACTAATAATTATGAAAAAAATAGTATTTGCAATTTGTATTTTAAGTTTGTTTTTTAAAGTAACAGCACAAAATACTTTAGGAAAATCAGATGATGGTGCAAGGATAGCCTTATCCGTTTACATCCCTGAACAAGTTGAAAATTTAACCCCAGCCGTAAAATCTAATTTAATTAATAAACTTAATCAAATTACTACTCAAAACGGTCTAGGTAGCGCCTCAAATTCACAATTTATTATTACTTCAAATGTAACAATTGTAAGTAAAGATATAACACCGACAGCTCCAATAATGCATGCCTATACTATAGAAGTCACTTTATATATTGGTGATGGAGTAGACGGGACATTATTTTCTACTCATAGCATTACATTAAAAGGTGTTGGAACAAATGAAACCAAAGCATACATAGCTGCTTTAAATGGATTAAAAACAAAGGACCCAGCTTATCAAGCATTTATTGAAAAGGGCAAAAATAAAATCATGGAATACTATAATTCAAAATGTGATTTAATATTAAAAGATGTTCAGGGTTTAAGTTCACAAAACAAATTTGAAGAAGCAATAGTGAAACTCACCGCAGTGCCTGAAGTTTGTAAAGTGTGTTATGATAAAGCAAATGATGCTATTGGACCAATTTACAAAAAACAAATAGATAGAGAATGCAAACAACGTTTGATGGAAGCTACAACAATTTGGAATGCTGCTCAAGACCTATCTAGTGCTGAAAATGCAGGCTCTATTTTATCACAAATAGAACCTGGGGCTAACTGTTATAATGAAGCCATTTTGTTATCATCAAAAATTGCAAAACGAGTTAAAGAGTTAGATCAAAGGGAGTGGAAATTTAAAATGAAAGAACAGCAAGACAATGTTGATATTAGAAAAGCTACAATTAAAGCGGCTCGAGATATTGGTGTTGCTTATGGTAAAGGCCCTAAGGCGACGATAGTTCGTTATAATATTAGAGGTTGGTGGTAGTAATTGAATCAATAATCAAAGGGATCTTATGTTGATTACATTATTCAACTTTACATTATTGACAGGGCAGCCGAAAACTGACTAGAGTAGGCAAAAATTAAATAAATTATAACAATGAAAAAAATTATTTTATCTGTTTTTGCAGTGTTAGCATTTGGTGTTGCGAGTGCTCAGGAGTCAAAAGTTTATTTAGGCGTTTCTGCTGGACTTTCTTTTCCAGGTGGAGATGTAGAAGGATTAGAAACAGGATTAAATTTAGGTTTTATCAATTTTGGATATCGTTTTTCAGAGTCTTGGGGTGCAACAGTTAACCTTATTTCTTCTGGATATCCTATTGAAGATTCAGATGCCGCAATAGGCGTAGCTACTTTTTCTGTTGGACCTATGTACACAGCCATGTTAGGAGATAAAATGTCTTTGGATTTGAAACCTCAATATGCCTTAAGTATGGTAGGAAAAGCAACTGGTACAGATGCCGATGATTTAACATACAGTGGTAATGGATTTGTATTAGGAAGTTCTTTAAATTTTGGTATTTCTAAAGGATTTAAATTTTCAATTAATTTAGATTACACAACTGGAAAGTTTAATGAAGTAGAATATGACGGGGAAACAGAGTCAATTAATTCTGATAACAAATTTAATTCATTAGCATTGGGTGCAGGAATCAGATATAATTTTTAAACCCAAACAAGCCGTATTTCTAAAATCGGTTGTTCAGTTGTCTTAGGCGAATCAGTAGTTTTTTATTAAAATAAGTTTTACAGGCAGTTGAAAACAAAACTAAGGGCTTCTATGAAAAATAGAAGCTCTTTTTTGCTTTATAGGCTTCCAATCTTCTCACTTACACTGATTGTATTAATCAAACAGAAGTTTTCAAATAGAATTATGTTTATTTATCGCCATATTCTCCTGTAAGAGAATAGTATCCAAATATTCCTAATCCACCAACAATGATTGGTGCAAGCACAAAGGTGTATATGATAGCTGGAATTAGATCTTCTGGTTTTCCAGATTCAAATTTTGGAATAGCTTGGTTTACCAAAAGGTAATACCCAGCTGCAAGGCCTAAACCGATCCATACAAGTCCTAATATTTTTTTTATTGCGTTCATAATGATTTTTTTTAAATTAAATTTTAGCTACTTATTGTCTGTGAGAGTTGCTTTTACCATCTACATAAATAGCTCCGATGATGAAACAAATGGCTCCAATACTAATTGGGTACCAAAGTCCTTGTAAATACGGTTCAGCGACTACTACTGCTTGACCTGCTTCGGATGCTGCATCATTTGCTTCGGTAGCTGCTGCTACTAAAGATGTTGCCACTGCAGGAAGTAATCCTCCAAAGATTCCGTTACCAATATGATACGGTAATGACATGGAAGTATAACGAATTTTTGCAGGGAATAACTCTACTAAGAAAGCAGCGGTTGGTCCGTAAACAATTGTTACAAAGAAGATTTGAATGAAAACTAACCAAATTAAAGTCCATTTGTCCGATTCATTCACTACCATTGTTTTCTTAACTTCAACTTTTGGTTTTCCATCATCTCCATTTGTAGCTATGCCATTTTCTAAAGGTATTGTTTTCACTTCTTTCCAAGTTGCTCCGTCAGTGAATTCTTTGGTAGTGGTATAAACAGAATCTACTGCTTTTGCTTTATTTTCTTTTGTTTCGGCTACAACAACTGTTTTTTCTGTAATTTCAATTTTGTTTTTGACGCTTGTAGTTTCATACATAGCTCTATAGATTGGTCGGTAAGCAACAACTGCAATCAAAATACCAGCAAGCATTAACCATTTTCTTCCAATTTTATCAGAAATCCATCCAAAGAATACAAAGAAAGGAGTTGCCATTAAAATAGCATACATCATAATGTCTCCCACTTGATCAGTTAATCCCATCACTTTTTCAATGAAACTCATGGCATAGAATTGTCCGGTGTACCAAACTACACCTTGACCCATTACGATTCCGAACAAAGCAAGTAATACAAATTTAAAGTTCAATTTATTACCAAAACTTTCTTTCAATGGATTTTTAGATATATTCCCTTCTGCTTTTACTTTAGTAAATTCAGGAGACTCACTCATGTTTTTACGGATTAAGTAAGAAACCAAGATCATTAAGATAGAAACCCAAAACGGAACTCTCCATCCCCAATCTTCAAACGCTTCTTTAGTCATGGCACTTTTTGTTGCCATAATAACCATAAGAGAAACAAATAATCCAATAGTAGCAGTAGTTTGAATCCAAGAAGTCCAATATCCTCTTTGTCCAGGACCAGCGTGTTCAGCTACATAAGTTGCGGCACCTCCATATTCCCCTCCAAGAGCAAGACCTTGAAGTAAACGTAAAATTAATACTAATGTTGGTGCTAAAAAACCAATAGTTTCATAACTCGGAATACATCCAATTAGGAAAGTAGCTCCACCCATTAACACCAAAGTAACCATGAACGTGTATTTACGTCCAATCAAATCGCCTAAACGACCAAAGAATAATGCTCCAAAAGGACGCACTACAAAACCTGCTGCAAAGGTTGCCAATGTTGATAAAAAGGCAGCTGTTGGGTTGTCTGAAGGAAAAAATTTAGTTGAAATAATAGTAGCTAAACTACCAAAGATGTAAAAATCATACCATTCGATCATTGTGCCTACTGAAGACGCTCCAATAACTGTCCATAAGGATTTTTTTCTATGTTTATTCATAACTTGAATTGTTTACTAGTAGGTCATTTTTTTGTTAAAAGGGGTAAACATAAAAAGCAATTAGTCAAAAATTGCTAATAGTAACTATCTGCTAGTCGCTTTTTAATAAGCATTTGCATTTCCTTGGTTTAACAAAATTAATTGTAATTCTGGAGAAATTCTAAATCAAATATAAAGAAATGATGCGGTGTCAACTCAATTAGACAACAAATTTAGTTACAGATTAATTTGGTCTAAGTTATAAAAAACAAAAAACCCACTCGTTAAAGTGGGTTATGTGTTACCTCCAGTCCCGACGCTTCGGGAGAACTTGGGACTCATGGATATATTATTTTTTGGAAAGGATGTCGGTTAGGATTTCTGGATTCTGAATTATTTTTTCGATAAAAACTTTGCTTTTCATTTTTTTGATAAAGCGTTCTAGATATAAAGCGCAATATCTATCTTCACATTCAAAAGCTAACGCCAATTCCCAATCACTTGCTATCTTAGAAAATGAATTGGTATATTCATGTTCATTGTGCATTCGAATTCTCTCTTGGACAGTATGTGTTTCGCCAACATAATATTTGGTTGAAGATTTAGAATATAATATGTAAAGAAAGTGAGGCATATATTTTAGTAAAAACAAAAAACCCACTCGTTAAAGTGGGTTTTGTGGTACCTCCAGGGATCGAACCAGGGACACATGGATTTTCAGTCCATTGCTCTACCATCTGAGCTAAGGTACCTCGCTATTGCGGGTGCAAATATAGCATGATTTTTAATTTATCCAAAACAAATATTAAAAAAAATCAATTCGTACCTTCGCAGGATCAAACAATGAAATATGATTCTAACAATAGATGTAGGTAATACTAGAATTAAAGGAGCTGTTTTTGAGAACGATACCCTTCATGAGTCATTTCATTCAGCGCCCAGCGCGATGCAAAATACGATTGAAAGTATTTTAAGTAAATACCCTTCCGTTTCTCATTTAGTAGTTGCCAATGTGGGTAATTTTGACAAAAATGACTTTTTGGTCTTCTCCAATCGAATGGCAATTCATTTTGTGTCGCACCATGATGTTTTCCCCTTTTTGAATGCTTATGCAACGCCTACGACTCTTGGAATAGACCGAATGGTTTTGGCTGCTGGAGCAACACTTCGATATCCCAATCAAAATCGGTTGGTAATTGATGCGGGAACTTGCGTAACGTATGATTTTATTAGTCAAGACGATGTATATTTAGGAGGAGCAATCTCGCCAGGATTACGTTTAAGATACCATTCGCTTCACAATTATACTGCTGCATTACCGCTTTTAGATTCAGAGTGTCCCGATTATTTTATAGGAAATTCAACAGCTAATTCCATTCATTCAGGTATTGTAAATGGCTTGGCTCACGAAATAGATGGATTTATCGAAGAATACCAAACTCGATACCCAAATTTTATCATAATTTTAACTGGCGGAGACGCAGAATTTTTGGCTAAACGATTAAAAAATACCATATTTGCCAATTCAAATTTTCTTTTAGAGAGTCTGAACCAAACTTTTCAATATAAAATCAAAAATGATTAAAAAAATTATACTTAGCGGTTTTTTGTTATTTTCAATTGCATCCTTTGCACAAGAGGGAACTGCTTCGCCTTATTCTTTTTTTGGAATAGGAGATGTTCGATACAAAGGAACCACTGAAATGAGATCTATGGCGGGAATTGGTATTGAACAAGATAGCATCCATATTAATTTAGATAATCCCGCTAGTTATGCCAACCTTAAATTAACAACCTTCTCTATGGGGGGGAGTTACAGTAATACTAATTTAAAATCCATAAATCAATCTGCTACAACTAAAAGGTCAACTTTGGATTTTTTAGCAATTGGATTGCCAGTAACCAATAAATTGGGAGTAGGTTTTGGATTGATCCCTTATTCTTCAGTTGGTTATAAAGTGGAATCGATTTCTGTTGATTTAAATCAAAATAGTAGTCGTTTTGACGGAAAAGGAGGAGTTAACAAAGTTTTTTTAGGGGCGGGATATAAAATTAGTCCAAAATGGAGTGTTGGAGCAGATGCTCAATATAGTTTTGGAAACATACAAACCAATAATTTAGAGTTTGTAACTGATATTCCTGTAGGAACAACAGAGTCAAATGATGTTACAATAACCGGCATAAATTTCAATACGGGTGTCATGTTTCAAACCAAAATTAAACCAAAATTAAATTTTTATAGTAGTTTGAATTATTCATTAGAAAGCAAGCTAAAATCAGTAGCATTGAGAAATATTGCAACGGTAATTTTTGATCCCGATTATAATTTATCAGTTGTAGACAAAGCAGATGAAATTACTAGAACTAGAAATTTAAAATTACCGAGCACCATAACTTTTGGCGCAGGTATTGGCGAGTCTAGAAAGTGGCTTTTAGGAGCCCAAATAAGTACGCGTGCTGCGGCTAGTTTGGCTAATAGTTATAATTCTTTAAGTAATGTTTCTTATGAATCGAGTCATAAATATAGCTTGGGTGGCTATTTTATTCCTAACTACAATTCTTTCACAAGCTATACTAAGAGAATTGTGTATAGAGGAGGCCTTAAATTCGAAAAAACAGGTTTAGTGGTTAACTCACAATCTATCAATGATCTGGGTGTAACTTTAGGAATTGGTTTTCCAATAACAGGTACCTTTTCTAATGTAAATCTTGGTTTTGAATTAGGAAAAAAAGGAACAACTTCCTCCAACTTAGTGCAAGAGAATTATGCCAATTTTAGCTTGAGTTTGTCATTAAATGACAAATGGTTTGAAAAGAGAAAATTTAATTAAAGTTATACAACACCCTCTTAATTGTGTTAAACCAAATTCTATTTCTTTTGAAAAAAAACAGATACAACTTCTTAGTTGTAGGAGTTTTTTTTGGACTGTTTTTGGGTTGTGAAAGCAACTTCAAAGATATCCATAAAGATAATTTTTCAGATTTTGTACCTAGTAATAACGCCGATGAGGTAAATTTAAAATATACCGATTCGGGGAGGATAACAGGAATTTTAGTCAGCAAAAAAATGTTAGACTATGCTGCGGTTGATTTTCCATTTACTGAATTTCCAAAAGGAGTTCACGTTACTTTGTTTGATAAGAATACAAAGAAAACGGTTGTTACTTCTAATTATGCGGTTTCGTACCCACAGACCGGAATCATAGATTTGAAAGGCAAAGTCAAGATCGTTTCTGACCAAGGACAAATTTTAGAAACGCAACAATTGTATTTCGATCAAATGAATGGTTGGTTTTTTACAGAAAGAAAATACAAATTCAGCTCACCTAAAGGAGTATCTAACGGGCAAGGAATTGATTTCAGTAAAGACTTTAAAGTAATCAATTCACAAAGAATAACTGGCGAAGTAGATTCTGCCGATTAAATATAAATACTATGAACTATCTTAAATACACACCGTATCTGTACCTAATTTTAGGAATTTATCTTGTTATTGATTCGGTTATCAATTGGAACAATCCATCTGAAAATGCTGAATTGACTTTGATTTTTGCAGCAATTGCAATTTTCCTATTTGGATTTAGAAGACACTATGCGAAACGTTTTGAAGAACGAAAAAACAATAGAAATCAAAAATAGAAGAAGAACAATTAAAGAGTATTCTAATAGTCCAATGTTTTTTTTTCGAAAATTTTAAAAAAACTTTCAAAATAAAGCACTACTACTATAAATATTAACTAGATAATTGTATTTTCGCAAACTGAATATAAAATAAATTTCAATAAAATGGCAGTTTTAGCAAAAATTAGAAAACGTTCCGCATTATTAATTGGTGCAATAGCACTTGCTTTATTTGCATTTATCATTCAAGATTTGATTGGTAAAGGTGGTATTGGACAAGATGCAAAAAATGTAGGAACTGTTAATGACAAAGATATTTCCTTTGAAGACTTTAGAGTTAAAGTAAGTAATGTTGAAAAAAGTGGACAAGGAATCACAGCTACCCAAGCAGCAAATCAAGTTTGGGATCAAGAAGTTTCTATTGCTTTATTAACTTCTGAGTTTGATAAATTAGGACTACGAGCAGGTGAGAAACACTTAATCGAAGTGTTGAAAGCAGATCAAAATATTGGAAATAATCCATTGTTTTTGAATGCTGCTGGACTTTTTGATTTGGCCAAATTCAAAGAATACTTTAAGGCTAATCCAGAGCAAGCTCAGTTTCTACAAGAAAGAGAGAAATCAGCTGAATTGAATGCTAAGTTTCAAATGTACAATACTTTAGTTAAAGCCGGTTTATACACAACTGAAGCAGAAGGAAAACTGAAATATGAAATGGAAGCAAACAAAGTGAACTTTGCTTATGTTGCTGGATTATATTCTACTATTAAAGACAGTGAAGTAAAAGTTTCCGATGCGGAGATTATAGATTTCATGAAGAAAAATGAAAAAAAATACAAAGCGGAGGAATCAAGAGAAATCGAGTACGTTTTATTAGAAGACAAAGCCTCTGCTCAAGACGAAGCTGATGTGAAAGCAAAAATAACAGCATTGTTGTCAGGTAATGTAGTGTACAATTCAAAAACAGCTAAAAATGATACTGTAGCAGGTTTTAGAACTGCTCCGAATGCAATTGACTTTGTAAACTCCAATTCAGATGTGCCTTATGATTCTACTTTCATAGCTAAGAAAAGTTTACCAGCAACGGATGCAGATCAATTATTTAATTTAGTTCCCGGAGCTGTTTATGGTCCTTATAAATTTGGAAATTATTATTGTATTTCTAAATCTTTTGGCAAGAGAGCCAATGTGAATGTAAAAGCGAGCCATATCTTGATCAGCTATGAAGGAACCCAAGTATCCAACAAAAAAGAAAAAAGAACTAAAGAACAAGCTCTAGCTAAAGCACAAGCTATTTTAGGTCAAGTGAATGCTAATCCAGATAGTTTTATGATGTTAGCGTTTTCTAACTCAGATGATTCTTCTGCACAGCAAGGTGGTGATTTGGGTTATTTTGGTCCAAATGAAATGGTAAAACCTTTTAACGATTTCGTTTTTGGAAATGCTATTGGAAAAGTTGGCTTGGTTGAAACTCCTTTTGGATTTCATATTATCAAAGTTACTGACAAACAAGACGGAGTTCGTTTGGCTACTGTAGCACAAAAAATCGAACCATCTGAAGCAACTTCTGATAAAATTTTTACTCAGGCGACTCAATTTGAAATGGATGCCGCTACTAAAGATTTTGCTAAATTGGCAAATGAGATGAAATTAACAGTTGCTACACCAGTTACAGTGACAGGAATGCAAGAAAATTTTGCTTCTCTAGGAAATCAAAGAGTTATTATAACATGGGCTTTTGGAGAGGGTGCAAAAGTAGGTTCAATAAAAAGATTCGAATTACCTAATATTGGTCACGTCATCGCTAGAGTAAAATCTATGGATAATTCTGGTTTAGCACCAGTTTCTCAAGCAAGAGCTTATGTTGAACCAATTCTTAAAAACAAGAAAAAAGCAGAGTTGATCAAAGCAAAAATGACAGGTTCTTCATTAGAAGCCATTGCTAAAGCAACGGGCGCAAAAGTAGAACAAGCAGTTAACATAACTATGGAAAATCCAGTGTTAGGTTTAGTAGGAGCAGAACCAAAAGTAGTAGGAACTGCTTTTGCTTTAACAGCTAACAAAGTATCTACGCCAATTGAAGGCGGAACTGGAGTATATGTTGTAAAAAATAACAGTACTGTTAAAGCACCATCTTTGACAAACCACGCAGCCTATGTAGCTAAATTGAAACAACAAACTGCTGGTGATGCCGGAAGAATTCTTCCTGCTCTGAAAGCAAATGCTACTATTGAAGACAACAGAAGCAAGTTTTTTTAATTAGCATTATTATAATTGTATAAAAAAGCCAAGATAACAATCTTGGCTTTTTTTATGGTTTAAATTTAACTGAACCGAAATTACAAAATCATTTCTCGATACGGAATAACTGTTTCATAACCTTTTTCTACAAAATACGGTTTTGGATTTTCTTTTGCAACGACTAAAACAAAATCACCACCCCAAGCGCCTAAACTTTTTACAGTGCCACCAAAATCTGGAAATAAAGTATCTTTTACTGTTTCTGTTTTTAGAATATCACTTAAAACAGTTTCGTGTTGGGTTATTAATTGGGTAAACAACTTTAAACTGTCAGCCTCAATAATATTTTGAGTTAATGAGTCAATCGTTGCGATACAGTTCGACAATTGATTTGTTTTATTGCTATGGTAATCCGCTATGGCCGATTTGCTATTGCGCTTTTGGTTCAAATAAACAAAATAGAGGTTTTGGGTAAATACAGGTTCGAAAACCACTTTTTCTACTATTGGCTTACCATCTGATAAATTGTAAGTAATAGGGCTGTTATTTTGCGCACAAGCAATATCGTATCCACTACCGCCAAAACTATGATGGAGTAATTCAAACGCATCGATTTGAAACCATTGTGCTATATTATTAATTAAAGTGGATGAAGTGCCCAATCCCCAATTTCTAGGAAAGCTCAAATGTGTCGTGACAGAAAATCCTTTTGAATTTGCAAATACATTTGGATTCATCCCATTGGCCACTCGTAAAATTTTTAGTAATATTGTTTTTACCGATTCGGTTGAGCTGCTGTTTGGTTCTTTTATTTCTTGAAATGTAATTTGATCTTCAAACCAAATACTTCCATCAGCATCATAACTTTTCCAATGTATTGTATTTGTCTTCGTTTCTTCTAAAATAAGATTTTGTCCCATTTTGGTAGGTAAAGCCAATCCTTTGGCACCATCCAAAATAAGGTATTCTCCTGTGATCAACAATTTACCGTTACTGTAGAAGGTTTGTTGCATTTCAATTAGTTTCTTAATTGGTTCATCAAATCGACCACCGCACTGTGTGAAACCGTTTGGTGTTTGAAATGATTTCGCACAGCAATACGTTCATCTTCTGTTGCTTCGAATTGATTCAAAATATTATTCAAATGCATTTTCATGTGTCCGTCTTGGATTCCGGTTGTTGTTAAAGAACGCAAGGCAGCAAAATTTTGAGCTAATCCAGCAACTGCGACAATTTGCATCAATTCTTGAGCGGAAGGTTTTTCGAGCATTTCCAAAGATAATTTAACCAAAGGGTGCAAACTGGTTAATCCACCAACGGTTCCTAAAGCCAATGGGATTTCCATCCAAAAACTAAAAATGCAATTTTCTATTTTAGCATGAGATAAACTAGAGTATTGTCCGTTGCGAGAAGCATAAGCGTGAACACCTGCTTCAACAGCTCTAAAATCATTTCCTGTTGCTAATACAACGGCATCAACGCCATTCATAATGCCTTTGTTATGCGTTACGGCTCGGAAAGGTTCTACTTCGGCAATGCGCACCGCTTGCACAAATTTTTCAGCAAACTCCTGTGGGTTTGAAATATGTTTTTCTTCTAAGTCGGCAATCGGACACGAAACTTCGGCACGAACTAGACAATTGGGAACATAATTGGACAAAATGCTCATTACGATTTGTATCTCTTTTTCTGTTTCAGAAAACAATTCGTATTGGCTTGCTTTATCTTTTAAGGTTTTGGCAAATTGTTCCAAGCACGAATTGATGAAATTAGCACCCATACTATCTTTAGTCTCAAAACTCACATGTAGTTGAAAGTAATTTGGAATTAAATTAGTTTTGTCTTTTAAAACAATATCTAAAATACCTCCACCACGGGCTTGCATATTTTTAGTGATGCTTGCGGTTTCAGTAAATAAATCGGCTTTAATTTGTGAAAAGAAAGTATTTAATTTTTCAGTTTCCCCTTTAAAAATGAAGTGTACCTGACCTATTTTTTCAGTATCAATTACTCGAGTTGTAAATCCGCCACGAGTGGACCAGAATTTAGCTGCTTTAGAAGCCGCTGCTACCACAGAACTTTCTTCAATAGCCATCGGAATGGTTTTGTATTTTCCATTAATGAGAAAATTAGGGGCTATCCCTAAAGGGATATAGAAATTTGAAATCGTATTTTCGATGAATTCGTCGTGTAATTTCTGAATTTTTTCATCTGAATTCCAATAGCTTTTCAATAACTGAATGGCAAGCTCAGGTGTTGAAAAATAGGTTTTGGCAATCCAGGAAATTTTTTCTTCTTTGGATAATTTTGAAAATCCGCTTACGGCTTGGTTCATTCTCAAGAGATTATGGTGAATTACATGCAAATATACACTTTTCACCCTTTTATCCTCTAGCTAATTTTACGCTGTTCAAATGCTAATTCAAAATTTGGTTTAACATTTTACGTTATAAATGCGAAATAATTGCATTTTTTTCACTAAAATTGGGGTCAGTTATTACCAAATTTACCATATGAAAACAAACCTATCTTTTTTTCTGTTTTTTGCATTTACAATTGCAGTTTTTGGACAACAAAAAATCACCGTTGAGGAAATATATTCAGGAGCTTTTAGATCCAAAGGAATGGACGAATTGCAGTCCATGAAAAACACTAATCAATACACAGTATTGAATTATGATAATGCGACTAGAAGTATGCAAATTGATTTGTTTGACTTTGCTACTTTGAAAAAAGTAAACACTTTGATTGATAGCAAAAGTTTTCCAGTTTTGGCTGACGGAATTGATAGTTATACTTTTTCACCCGACGAAAAATTTATTTTGATTGCTAATACTACCAATCCAATTTTTCGTCACTCGTTTACTGCAGATTATTATTTGTTTGATACAACTACCAAAAATGTATCTAAACTATTTGATTTTCAAGTACAAGAACCCACTTTTTCGCCAGATGGCACGAAGATAGCCTTTGCTAGAGAAAATAATTTGTATGTGTATGATATTGCTAGTAAACAAACTGCTACTATTACTACCGATGGAAAAAAGAACAGTATCATTAATGGAATTACCGACTGGGTGTATGAAGAAGAATTTGCTTTTGTTCGTGCATTTGATTGGAGTAAAGACAGTAAAAAAGTAGCCTACATCCGTTTTGACGAAAGTCAAGTTCCTGAATTTTCGATGTCGATTTTCAAAAAGGACTTGTATCCAACAGTACAAACGTTTAAGTATCCAAAAGCGGGTGAAAAAAATTCAGAAGTGTCATTGCATATTTATGATTTAGCTACAAAAGGAATTCAAAAAGTAAACTTATCTCAATATACTGATTTTTATATTGCCAGAATGCAATGGACGAATGAGGCAAATGTACTTTCAGCTCAGGTTTTGAATCGTCATCAAGACAATTTAGATTTGTTGTTCATCGATGGAAATACATCAGCTACAAAGGTAGTCTTAAATGAAAAAGACAAAGCTTACATTGATGTGACCGATAACTTGACCTTTTTGAAAGACAATAGCTTTATTTGGACCAGCGAAAAAGACGGATTCAATCATATTTACGTATATGATAAAACCGGAAAATTAAAAAATCAAGTGACCAAAGGCAATTGGGAAGTGACCAATTACTATGGTTTTGATGATAAAACCAATACTGTTTTCTATCAATCTGTTGAGAATGGGTCAATTAATAGGGATGTCTATAGCATCAACTTGAACGGGAAAAACAAAGTACGTTTGTCTAAATCTATTGGGACTAATGCAGCAACTTTTAGCCCCAATTTCCAATATTATATCAATACGTTTTCTAGCGTTACGCAACCAACAACTTATACTTTAAATGTGGCGAAAACAGGAGCAGAGGTTCAAGTAATTGAGAATAACGCGGCGTTGGCAACCAAATTAAAAGGGTACAATTTACCAGCTAAAGAATTTTTTGTATTAAAAACGGATAAAGGAAACGAATTGAATGCTTGGATTTTGAAACCGAAAGATTTTGATCCAAACAAGAAATATCCAGTTTTTATGTTTCAATATTCGGGCCCAGGTTCGCAACAAGTGAATAACGATTGGAATTCAAATGATGATTACTGGTTCCAAATGTTAGCGCAACAAGGGTATATTGTAGCTTGTGTTGACGGACGCGGAACAGGTTTTAAAGGAGCTGCCTTCAAAAAAGTAACTCAAAAAGAATTGGGAAAATACGAAGTGGAAGATCAAATCGATGCGGCTAAAGTAATTGGAAATTATCCTTTTGTAGATAAAAATAGAATTGGAATTTGGGGTTGGAGTTATGGAGGTTTCATGGCGTCTAATTGTCTTTTGAAAGGGGCAGATATTTTTAAAATGGCCATTGCCGTAGCTCCTGTTACCAATTGGCGTTTTTATGACAGCATTTATACAGAGCGTTATATGCAAACCCCACAAGAAAACGCAACGGGGTATGACGAAAATTCACCGATCAATCATGTAAATAAATTGAAAGGAAAATACCTATTGATTCACGGTTCAGGCGACGACAATGTTCACGTTCAAAATTCAATGCAAATGATGGAAGCTTTGATTCAAGCGAATAAACAGTTTGATTCTGAGATTTATCCTGACAAAAACCACGGTATTTACGGCGGGAAAACCAGAATTCAGTTGTTTAATAAGATGACTAATTTTATCAAAGAAAATTTATAATATGACAAACACTAGCCTGCAACAAGAAACCATTTTTGGTCATCCAAAAGGGTTGTTTATTTTATTTTTCACCGAAATGTGGGAGCGTTTTTCATTTTATGGAATGAAAGCTTTATTAATTTTTTACCTTACAAAATACCATCTTTTTTCAGATGACTCAGGAAATTTATTGATTGGGAGTTATGCTGCTTTGGTATATGCTGTTCCGGTAATTGGAGGTTTTATCGCCGACAAATATTTAGGTTTTAGGAAAGCGATAATTTTTGGAGGAATCATGCTTGTACTCGGTCATTTAGGAATGGCTTATGAAGGCAATGCTGCAACACAGTCTATGACAGGAGAAGTGGTTCGAGATAATTTTGCTTTACAAGTATTTTATTTTTCATTGTCACTAATCATTGTAGGAGTTGGTTTTTTGAAAGCTAATATTTCGTCTTTAGTAGGAGAATTGTACGTTAAAGGAGATGCACGAAGAGATTCTGGATTCACTATTTTTTATATGGGAATTAATTTAGGTTCTTTCTTTGCCACAATTATTTGTGCTTGGTTAGGAGAGAATTATGGTTGGAGTTATGGTTTTGCCGCAGCTGGAGTTGGAATGTTTTTTGGATTAATTACATTTATTTCGGGCAAACGCTTTTTAGAAGGTAAAGGAGAATCTCTTGTTCCTGAATTGCTGGCGAAAACTTCTTTTGGTATCAAAAACGAATGGTTAATTTATGGTGCGAGTGCTTTGTCTGCATTGTTTTTTTGGCAAATGGTTCAAAGTCATGAAGCGGTTTCGTGGATTTTAAAAATCGCAGGTGGCTTTTCCTTTTTGTACATTGTATATTTTGCAGCAACGCAACTTTCAGGAAAAGAAAGAGATCAATTAATAGCATTGACTATTTTAATCGTTTTCACTATTGTTTTTTGGGCTTTATTTGAGCAAGCTTATACTTCATTAAATTTATTTGCTGACAGAATATTGGATCGAAACGTACTAGGTTTAGAATTAACAGCTGGACAGTTCTTGAGTTTCAACGCTTTGTTTATTATTCTTTTGGCACCTGTTTTTGCCTGGCTTTGGGTGAAACTTGGAAAATACAATCCCAATACTGCTGTGAAATTTTCAATAGCTTTAATTTTAGTTGGATTAGGATTTGGTTCGTTAGTTTTAGGAATCAACCTGTCAGACACAGGAAAAGTGGCCGCATTCTGGTTAATCTTAACCTATTTGTTACATACTTGTGGGGAGTTAAGTTTATCACCCGTAGGTTTGTCAGCAGTAACAAAGCTTTCGCCAATAAAAATCGTTGGATTTATGATGGGAGTTTGGTTTTTGGCAACTGCTAGTTCTGAGTTTATTGCATCCGTTTTGGCAAATATTGCCTCTATTGATACTTCTAACGGCACAGCACCCGATTTGAATTTAGCTAAACAAAGCTATCTTACGTTATTTGAATACCTTTTCTATACTGGAATTGGGTTTGGATTACTTTTGCTAGTTATATCTCCATTTATAAATAAATTAATGCACGGCGTTGATAAAGAATTAAACAACTAATAGTATGACTGAGAATTCAACAGACCAATTTTTTAAGAGTACCGTTTTAGGACATCCTGCGGGACTTTTTGTACTTTTTTTTACCGAAATGTGGGAGCGTTTTTCATTTTATGGAATGCGCGCTTTACTTGTAATGTTTTTTACATCAACAGTGGCTAACGGTGGTTGGGAATGGACAAGAGAACAAGCTATGGCAATTTTCGGGTCGTATGTAGGATTAGTTTATTTATCTACCATGCTTGGAGGCTATTTTGCTGATAAGGTTATTGGTTATCGTTGGGCAGTTCTTATTGGGGCTTTGTTGATGACTCTCGGACATGGTTCTATGGCATTGGAATCTCCTTTCTTTATTTATTCAGGATTACTTTTATTAGTTTTTGGGAATGGATTTTTCAAACCTAATATGGCTTCGATTGTTTCTGAAATGTACAAAGATCGACCAGAAAAGAAAGATGGCGCTTATACTATTTTTTATATGGGAGTTAATTCTGGCGCTTTTTTTGGTATCGTATTATGTGGTTATCTTGGAGAACAAGTAGGATGGAATTGGGGTTTTGGTTTAGCTGGAATTTTCATGCTCTTTGGATTAATACAATTTTGGCTTTCTCGAAACATCTTCGGAGATATTGGTTTGAAACCGGTAAAGAAAGAGGTGGCTCTTACGGATGAAAATAATGATACCCTTAATCCTTTTACTGTTTGGCAATTAGGGTTAATTGCCATTATGACTGTTTTAGGTTTAGTTTGGATTGTATTCGAACCTGCAAAAATAATTACGGAAGGCGGAGTTGATCTATTTAATTTTGAAATACTGGGCTTAACAGGAAATAATTTCACTATTCTTTTAGCAGTAGTTTTGTTTTTGTTTCTTTTGACCTACCGTTTGCTTACCTATTCTCAGATTACCAAAGAGAAAATGATAGCGGTTACTTTTTTCGCTTTTTTAACCATTTTCTTTTGGGCTATTTTTGAGCAATCTCCAGGAACGTTAACGATTTTTGCTAACGATTATACCAATCGTATTCTTGATGGGAACGCAGGGACTATTTTTATGATTGTAAATGCAGCCATTATTTTAGTACCATTAGGAATTATCACCTGGGTTTTATTTTTATTATTCAAGCAAACTTTTGCCAAATACGCAATGGCTAATATCGTTTTATCAATTAGTTTTATTATTATTTGGGGAATTGCTTTTTGGATGTTGAACGATCAATTTTCAGGAGAAATAGTAGAAGTACCTGCGTCATGGTTTGCGTCGTTAAATTCGCTTTATATTATTACATTAGCACCATTATTTTCTAAATGGTGGGAGAGTAAATACAATCCTTCTGCAAATATGAAATACGCAATTGGAATGTCCTTATTAGCTATAGGTATGATCTGTGTAGCTATTGGTTCTGACGGAATTGTACCAGGGGCAAAAACAGCTTCTGTAAATATGATTTACCTTATTTTAGTCTATCTTTTTATCACTATGGCTGAGTTATGTATCTCACCGGTTGGCTTGTCGTATGTAAGTAAATTAGTGCCGGCGAGAATGATCGGGATGATGTTTGGAATTTGGTATTTAGCAGTAGCAATTGGAATGAAAGGTGCGGCTAAATTTGGTGAAAACATTGATAAAATTGCTGATGAAAAAGGCTTAAGCTACTTCTTTTGGATGCTTGCAATTGTTTCGTTGGTAGTTGCTTTTATTTCTTTAGTAATGACACCAGTTATTAAAAAGTTAATGCATGGCGTACGATAAAAAATTTATAGTATTTTTGTAAATAAAATCAGTAAAAATGAAAAAAATAATTATCACCTTAGTATTTGTTTTGGCTTCAATTTCCCTACAAGCTCAAGAATTGTATTGGGAAACCAACGTAAATAAAGCTATTGAAGTTTCGAATAAAACTAAAAAACCCATGTTGTTATTTTTCACAGGAAGTGACTGGTGCGGATGGTGTATTCGTTTGCAAAAAGAAGTATTGAAAACCCCTGAATTTGCCGCATGGGCAAAACAAAATGTGGTTTTGGTCGAATTGGATTATCCAAGAAGTAAACCACAATCGAACGAAATCAAACAGCAAAACAGTCAGTTGCAACAAACTTTTGGTATTCAAGGATATCCAACGGTTCATTTTGCTACGGTTACAGAAACCAAAGGCAAAGTTAACTTTAAATCACTTGGAAATACTGGGTATGTTTCTGGAGGCCCTTCGGCTTGGTTGGGAGTTGCCAATGGTATTTTGAAAAAAAAGTAAAACATTAATATAGGATATAAAATCCCTTTTCACTGGTTGAGTGGAAAGGGATTTTTGCTTTAATACAGCTAGCTTCCCATCGCTTTTGAAAGGTTTTATAATTGGAGGCATCGGCGACAATATTTTTAGGTTGTATTGTTTGAATGAGTCGATCTAAATTTATTTTAGGAGATTGCGTCAGTAAAAGAATATCAGGTTGGTGGTTTTTAGGATACACTCCTGTACTGTCGAGAATCAAAATGCGCTTTCCATTGAAAAAAGCAGTATTTTTTAATTCTTTGGCAGCAGCCAAATGACTAAAATTACCCACAAGATAACTATTGAGTGTAGTATTTTTTGTGCCGACTTTTTGAAGGCTGTCATTGGCGTGAAGCTTAACAGAGTTTCCATTGCGTTCGGCAATCAAAGTGTTTTTCTTAGCGTTGAAAACTACCCATTCTTGTTGGGTTGCTACTGTCCATTCGTTCCATAAAAAAGTAATTTGTAATACAATAATCGATACAAAAATAGCAGCCAAACGTTGAAACTGCGGTTTTTTAAACCAAAGAATTGTTGTAAAAATCAATGCATAACTACTCAATAGAAAAGCAGCTGTAAATGAAATGTCTTTGATGATAAATTGCTCTAATGAAGCAATGGTATGAATGATTTTGTTCACAATGAACAAACTCCATTCTAAAGCTTTGGACAGGAAAAAAGGGCATTTATCAAAAAAGGCTAAGACCATTACTACTACGCCTAGTCCCATAATGAATCCCGTTATCGGAATTAATGCCAAATTTGTAATAAAAAACAATCCCGGAAACTGATGAAAATAATACAAACTTAATGGAAGTGTTCCAATTTGTGCCGCAAAGGAAACGCTGAGAATATCCCAAATGTATTTTGAGATTTTGTTTTTTGGCTCCCAAAGGCTCGACAATATAGGTTGCAACCAGATAATAAAAAACAGGGCCAAGTAACTTAATTGAAATCCGACATCAAATAAAAAGGCCGGTTGTACCAATAAAATAAGTAATATAGAGACTAATAAAGTGTGGTAAATATTCACGCTTCGTCTTAAATGTTGTCCAATAGCAACAAACGAAAACATCGTTACAGAACGCATTACAGAGGGCGCTAAACCAGCCAATATACCGAATAGCCAAAGGGAACACAAAATAATAATCAACTTTAGCAACGAACCCTTTTTATTGTTAGGAATGGGTTTTAGAATGAAGGTGACAAACAATAATAGGAATCCAATATGCAAACCTGAAACGGATAAAATATGTACAGCTCCCGCAAATTGGTAATCCTTTATAATTTCAGGATCAATGTCTTGTTGTTGACCCAGAATTAAAGCTACAGCCACGTTAAGCTCAGTTGGATTGAAACCACTCTTAGTCAAATTGACAATGATAGTATTCCGAATTTGAGCAGCATAATACCAAATGTCTTTTTCCATTTGAGCACTTACTTTGATATCAGTAGCATCAGCATAGAGTTGACCATAGATTTGTTTGTTTTTTAGGTAGTTGCTGTAATCAAATTGGTTGGGATTTTTAGGTGGATTGTTGGGGTACAAAATACCTTTTATTTGGAGACGGTTGCCAATTATAAAGACATGTTGCAAACTGTCTTTTTTGATGTTGAGCAGTAGCTTCCCAGAGCATTTGGTAGTATCAATTTGTTTAACCAATGCTACATACCGCTGACTAAAAGCATTACTTTTTAATTTTTCGTTTAGTATTAGGGTGAACGTATGCGGTTGTTCAACACTATTCGGAATTTGCGTGTAATGATTTTTTTGAAAGGAAGCAGTAGGAATGGTTTGGGTACTAACACCGATAACAAAAGCGAGTCCATAAACAGTCAAGCCAAAATAGATAAGTCGATTGGGTTTTTGGGCATACCAAAAATAAACGCTAGCCAGCAATATGGTTGCTATTGCTAGGGATTTGAAGACAAGATGGGGACCCGGTTGAAAATAATAAGCAAAAACAATACCTACTATAAAAACCAATGTAACTCTTGCTAGGGGGAATTGCAAAACTTTCATGGGACTAAAATACAAAATTTCGAAAAGTGAATCGATAAATTCTTTAAAAAAGCTTTTTACCTTTTAAATGCAGGAAGCTTTTAGGAATAAATTTTAAAACTATTTCAAATCCGCAATAATTAATTGTGCAGTTTTTTGACTAGCACCGATGCCGCCTAATAGTTGTTCTAATTGGTCGTATTTCGCTAGAAGTTGGTTGCGGTGTTTGTTGTCAAGAATTGCAGTCAATTCTTCTTTGATGCGTTGGGTTGTACAGTCGTCTTGAATTAATTCGGTTACCACTTCTTGATCCATGATTAAATTCACTAACGAAATGTATTTCAAGGTAATAATGCGCTTTGCAATTTGGTACGAAGCCCAACTCCCTTTGTAGCAAACTACTTCGGGAACTTTAAAAAGTGCCGTTTCTAAAGTAGCCGTTCCAGAGGTTACTAAAGCCGCTGTGGCAACTTGCAATAACGAATACGTTTTATTCGAGATGAATTTGATATTATCATTGGTAATGAACTTTTCGTAAAAAGAAAATTCTTGACTTGGCGCACCCGCAATGACAAATTGGTAGTCTGGAAAATCATGAACTACACTTAACATCACTGAAAGCATTTTAGTAATTTCTTGTTTTCGGCTTCCTGGTAAAATAGCAATAATTGGCTTTTCATTCAATTGATTTTCACTTCTAAAAATAGCGGCATCAACTTTGGGTTGGTTGTGTATTGCATCGATTAAAGGATGTCCCACAAAATGCACAGGATAATGGTGTTTGTTTTCATAAAACTCTTTTTCAAAAGGCAAAATCACATACATCTGATCCACATCGCGTTTGATGTCAATAATTCTATTTTCTTTCCAAGCCCAAATTTGAGGGGAAATGTAGTAATGCGTTTTGATGTTCAGGGTTTTTGCCCATTTGGCAATGCGTAAATTAAATCCGGGATAATCAATAAAAACGATGACATCGGGTTGGAATTCAAGGATGTCTTTTTTTGCAATTTTGATATTGTTTAGTATGGTTTTTAAATTGAATAAAACTTCAATAAATCCCATGAAAGCGAGTTCTTTATAATGTTTAACTAAGTTACCACCTGCAGCTTGCATCAAATCTCCGCCCCAAAAACGGATTTCCGCTTTGGAATCTTCTTTGTATAAAGCTTTCATTAAATTGGCTCCGTGTAAATCGCCCGAAGCTTCACCAGCTATAATATAATATTTCATTTTTGTTCCGTCTTTTCCAAAAGTTAAACCAAGAGTGTAATTAGTGTAAGTGAAATAACAGCTAAAATCACCCCGCGCGCCATAAAGTCTTTATTTGATTTCAATAACACCCAAAAAACCACCAAATCTAAAACAGTACCTATTGTGATTATTTTTCCCAATTTTCCATCAGCTTTTAACAACTCAATTCCGGCTAAAAATGTAAATTTTGTAAACAACTGAATAAATAAAAAACAACCAAAAATGGAGCAAATTATTCCAATTACAAAACCAAGTAATACGTCTATTTTATTTTTCAAAAGAGTTAAAATTAGTGTTATTTAAATAGAATTCATTGAGAATAATTAACAAAGAAAAACAAAAAATACCAACTTCATCCATATAATCTTTGCCAAAGAGAACAATTTTATATCTTTAACAAAAAATTAAGCATACCATATCATTGTTGAAATAACTTTTACTGTAATTTAGACAAAAAACCGGATGAATACCATTATGAATTTTATGAAAAAAAATTATAAGCTGCTTTTAGTAGTCACCATTGTTTCCCTATCACTACTTGCTTTTAAATCTAATTTTAGTACAACTTCAGATCCTGAAAAAGATAAGTTGTTAATAGAGCTGTTGACATTTGTTCTTGAAAAAGGGCATTACAGTCCAGTGACTATGGATGATGAATTCTCAAAAGGAGTGTATAAAGATTATATAGAAGCTTTGGATCCATCAAAACGATTCTTTTTACAGGCCGACATTGACGAATTCTCAAAATACGAATTAGAATTAGACGATCAAATTCAAAACAAAGATTTGACCTTTTTTGATTTGACTTACACTCGATTGATGCAACGCATGAAAGAAAGTAAGTCTATTTACAAAGTTGTTTTGAGTACACCATTTGATTATAAAGTGGACGAATCTTTTAATACAGATTACGATAAAATGCCCTATGCGGAAAACGCTTCTCAGTTAAATGAAAGATGGCGTAAGCAAATTAAATTATCTACTTTATCATCTTTAGTAGATCGTTTGGAGATTCAAGAGAGCAATGGGAAAATCGACAAAGGGTTAAAAGCCGCAGCAGCTCCAATCAATACTGATGGTAGTTTACAAGAAGTGGATGCGCAAGCTAACACAACAACTGTAAACGAAAAAGTAAATTTAAAAACGTTTGAAGAATTAGAAAAAGAGACCAGAGAAAGTTCTTTAAAATCGTTAGATGAATATTTTGGTTTTATAAAAGACCTAACTCGAAACGACTATTTTTCTGTTTATTTAAATTCCATTACGGCTAGTTTTGATCCACATACGAATTACTTAGCTCCAGAAGACAAAGAACGATTTGATGTCAGTATCAGCGGAACTTTAGAGGGAATTGGTGCGCGTTTGCAAAAGAAAAATGATTATACTGAAATTTCTGAATTAATTTCTGGTGGTCCTGCTTGGAGAGGAAAACAATTAGAGGCTGGAGATATTGTAATAAAAGTAGCTCAGGGTGATCAAGAGCCTATTGATGTTGTCGGAATGCGTTTAGACGATGTGGTAAAGAAAATTAAGGGAACTAAAGGAACCGAAGTGCGTCTTACTGTAAAGAAAGTCGACGGAACCATTAAAGTGATTTCTATAATTAGAGATATTGTTGAAATTGAAGAAACCTATGCCAAGTCAAGTATTGTTGAGAAAAACGGACTAAAATATGGGGTGATTTATCTACCTAAATTTTACATTAATTTTGAAAACAGAGACGGAAGAGATGCTGGAAAGGATATTGCTTTGGAAGTATCCCGATTGAAAAAAGAGGGCATAGACGGAATTGTTTTAGATGTTCGTGATGATGGAGGAGGTTCTTTGTCTACAGTGGTTGATATTGCGGGGCTATTTATTGAAGAAGGACCAATTGTTCAAATAAAATCGGCCGGTAAACGAAAAGAAGTATTATACGATCGTGATAAAAAAATAGAGTGGGACGGTCCATTGGTAATCATGGTCAATAGTTTTTCTGCTTCGGCTTCTGAAATTTTGGCTGCAGCCATTCAAGATTACAAACGCGGAATTATTATAGGAAGTAAACAAACCTATGGTAAAGGAACAGTTCAAAATGTTATTGATTTAAACCAATTTGTTAGAAGTAGTTCGGTGGGTGATTTAGGGGCATTAAAGACCACTACTCAAAAATTTTATAGAATTAATGGTGGATCAACGCAACTAGAAGGAGTGAGTAGTGATGTGGTGATGCCAGATCGTTATGCTTATCTTAAAATGGGAGAACGTGATGTGAATAATGCAATGCCTTGGGACAAAATTGACCCAGCACAATATGGAGTTTGGACAAATAATAAAAATTTCAATAGAGCCATCACTAATAGCCAAAATAGAATTTCTCAAAATGCACAATTTCAATTGGTAGAAGATAATGCAAAATGGATTGACAGCCGAAGTAATGATTATGTGTATAGTTTGAACATCGACAAATTCAAATTAGCTCAAAAACAAATCGAAGAAAAAGCTAAAAAATTCAAGCCATTACAGAATTATAAAAATAATTTTAAATTCACCTCTTTGCCCTATGAAAAGGAGGCGATGGATAAAGATATTACTTTAAAAGAAAAAAGGGAGCGTTGGCATGATCAGTTATCAAAAGACATTTATGTTGAAGAGGCATTGAATGTTTTGGAAGATTTACAATCAAAAGTAATTATAAAAAAATCGATTGCACCTAAATTAAAATCGAATACTTTAGTTAAGTCATAATTGCAATCCTTTTAATAGTATAAAAAAACGCCTCCAATTGGAGGCGTTTTTTTATAAAGTAATTTTTTTATTACCATTCATTTACTTTATTAGCATCCATTTTTAAGAAGATAAACAATAAAATTGTAAATCCCCATAAGCCTGAACCTCCATAAGAAAAGAAGGGTAATGGGACACCAATTGTCGGAAAAATTCCAACAACCATAGCAATATTTACAAAAAAGTGAATAAACAAAATACCAGCAACACAATACCCATATACGCGACTAAATTTTGTTTTTTGCCTTTCTGACAGATAAATAATTCGCAATAATAATGTTACAAAAAGAGCAATTACTAGTAAAGACCCTAAAAATCCCCATTCTTCACCTACAGTCGTAAAAATATAATCCGTATGTTGCTCTGGGACAAAACCTCCTTTGGTTTGGGTTCCTTCAAGGAATCCTTTGCCAAAAAAACCACCTGAACCTATTGCAATTTCAGATTGGTTAGTATTGTATCCGATGCCTTTCATATCTACTGTTTTTCCGAGTAAGATATTGAAACGGTCTCGGTGGTGCTGTTTGAAAACATTGGTAAAAACATAATTTGCAGATAACACAAATCCGGAAATTAACGCAAATAAAATAGCACTTAGGACCAAATTTCTATTCGCTAAACGGGATTTAAAATGAATAATTATAATGGCCAAAAGAGCTAAAAGAATTACATATTGTGGTTCTAAAAGCAAGCTAAGAACAAACAATAAAATTGCAGAAAACCCTGTCCATATGTACCATGACGGGAGTCCTTCGCGGTATAAAACTAAAAAGAAAGCACTAAAAATAAGTGCACTTCCAGGATCGGGTTGAGGTAATATTAAAAGTACGGGTAAGCAAACAATAGCTAAGGCTTGAATTTGTCTATTTATGTTTGATAGATTAATTTGGCTATCACTTAAGTATTTGGCTAAAGCTAAAGCTGTTGCGGCTTTTGCAAATTCAGAGGGTTGCAAAGTGAAACTTCCAAAACCATACCAACATCGTTGACCGGCAATTGTTTTTCCAAATGCAAAAAGACCAACGAGCGAGAGTAAAGAAACTATATAAATTACTGAAGCGTATTTTTCGTAAAATTTTCCATCAACAAAAAGTACTACAAATATTAGCGGAATGGATAATACAATAAATAAAAATTGCTTTTCAGATGTTCCTTCCATTGAAGACAAAGAAGAAGAATAGATATTCAACCATCCAAGTAGTACAAGTACGCTGTAAATAACTACGCAACTCCAGTCAATATTATTGGTTATACTTTGATTTTTCATTGTTAACGAGCCACTTTTTTAACGGATTGTGTTGTGTCTTTTTTTATTTTTGGACTACTAGTTTTGCTTTTTATAATAGAGTCTTGTTTTATCATTTCTTTTTTCACCGTCTCAGACAAACCACCCAATTTGGCATATTGCCCCTGTAAACTTCTACTTAGAATACGAGTTTCTAAATCCGTTCTAGTTATTTTATGTCTCAGGTATTTTTCTATCATTAAACTTGCTATAGGACCAGCTATTGTTGCTCCATATCCTCCATTCTCAATCATAACTGCAATAGCAATTTTAGGGTTGTCTTTTGGGGCAAAAGCTACAAATATGGAGTGATCTTCTAATTGTACTCTTTTACCCCCAATTTTTGCAAAATTTTCAGCAGTTCCTGTTTTTCCGCAAATATCTATACCTTCCACTCGGAGTGAATTTCCAGTTCCACCTGGATAATTATATACCCCAAACAAACCTTCAATTACAGGTTTAAAATATTTTTTATCAATTGTCGTGTAGTGTTTTTTCGTGAATTTTGGATCAATTTTTTCTCCTTTGATTTTCTTGATGATATGGGGTGTATAATAATAACCCTCATTGGCAACAGTAGCCATCATATTGGCAAGCTGTATAGGTGTCATCACCACTTCACCTTGGCCAATAGCATTGGACACAATCGTTTTACCACTATAACCCCAACCAGGATACATTTTTTTATAAGTTTTAGAAGTAGGTATTTTTCCTTTTTTTCCTGTCGGTAAATCATAGCCCATAAATTGACCCAGACCAAAACTTTTTACGTGATTACTCCAAACATCCACGGCATAGGTTGAACTTCTGTATTTTCCAATAATTTGTAAATAAACATTGCCAAAATAAGCATTACATGACAATGCAATTCCATTATGCAGTTGATGAGGTCCGAATCCATGACATCTCATAAATCTACCTGGTGCGTAACTAAACCCATGATGACACATAAAGGTCGTTTGCTCACTTATCACGCCTTCTTGAAGTCCAACAAGTCCGGTCAAGATTTTAAAGGGTGAGCCGGGCGGGTATTCCGCTAATAAACCTCTGTCATAAAGCGGTTTTGCAATAGAGTCACGGTATAATTGAGTATAATTTTTTGATCTTTGTCTTCCAACTAAAATAGCAGGGTCATAGGAAGGAGCAGTAATTAATGCAAGTATTTCTCCTGTTTTAGGTTCAATAGCTACAATTCCGCCACGTTTATTGATCATTAATTCTTCTCCGTATTTTTGAATTTCAGCATCAATACTTAAATGGATGTCCTCACCTTGAACAGCAATTGTGTCGTATTTTCCTTCTTTGAACGAACCTATTTCTCTGTTGTATTTGTCTTTTTGAATATATTTTACACCCTTAACCCCACGTAAAATTTCTTCATAACTTTCTTCAACGCCCTGTTCTCCTATCAAATCACCACTGTTATAATATGGATTTTTAGCAATTAAATTTTCATTTACCTGTGTGATAAAACCAAAAATATTAGCACCATAATCTACTTCATAATCACGAAGCGAACGTTTTTGGAAATAAAAACCTTCAAATTTTCGAATTTTCTCTTGAAAGGCGGCAAACTCAATTTTGTTTAATTGAGTCAAGAAAACAGAAGGTAATCTTGGACTGTATATTGTAGCTTTTTCTATTTTTTTAATAAAATCTTCTTTGGTGATATTGAGTAATTCACAAAATTCGATGGTATCTAATTTTTTGATTTCGCGGGGTATTACCATGATATCATAGGAAGCTTGGTTTGAAACCAACAACTTACCTGTTCTATCGTAGATATACCCTCTTTCAGGATAATCGTATTTTATTTTAATGGCGTTATTATCCGATTTTAGTTTGAATGAATCGTCGATAACTTGAAGATAAAAAATACGAAAAATCAGCAATGATGCTGCTATAATGATTAAGGTTGGCAGCAAAACTTTTCTCATCGCTTGTTTGGCTTAATTAAGTAAATAATAATGATGCAAATGGTAAGCGTAAAGAGACCACTTAGTAATGTACGAATTAAAATATCCCATAAAAGACGAAACTGAAATGCCTCTAAAATAAATAAAACTAAATGATGAAGTAAGACTGCTACCAGTAAAAATGAGAAACGTTCTGGAGTTAGTGTTTCATTGAGTTTTATAGTTTGGTATTCATAACTAACCCCAAATGCAAATTTAAAAATAGTAGGTCTAAAATACGCTAAAAATAAGCATGCTGTAGTGTGAATACCTCCTGAGTTACTAAACATATCTAAGATCAATCCCAATAAAAAACTAGCCATTAATAATCCTGATTTATTGCCATTCACAGGATATAAAATGATAAACAAAATATAAGGAAACGGACTAATGAAACCAAATAAATTTATATTGTTAAAAACTATAATTTGCAAGCTTAGTAAAATGAAAAATCTAAAAATATTGAAAAACAAACTACTATTCATTGTCTTCGCGTTTTTCGAGATTGATAATTTCTTGACGGTCTTTCCCTTTGATTATGTATACATGGCCAAGATTAGTCATGTCATTGAACAATTTAATATCCAAAGTGTAATAATTAGTTTCGTTGTCTATATATACTTTATCAATGGTACCAATATTTATATTTTCAGGAAAAATTACAGATTGGCCTCCGGTGACAATGGTATCTCCTTTGCGAACAGATGCTAATCTTGGAACGTCAATTAATTGAACAAATCCCGTACTTTTCCCATTCCAAATCAAAGAACCAAAATGATTTGATTTTTTTACTTTGGCATTTATTTGTGATTTTTTGTTCAAAATACTAATTACAGTGGCATATTTTGGGGAGGTATTATCGATTATTCCAACAATTCCTATGCTGTTTATAACGCCCATATCTGGTTTAACCCCTTGGAGTTCGCCCGAATTTAAAGTGAGGTAATTCTCGTAAACATTATAGGAATTCTTAATTACCTTAGAGACAATAATATCATTAGGTTTTACTCCCTTGATACTATCTAATTTTGCCACAACAGAGGAATCCATTGTTTTAAATAGAAGACTTTTCAAGCTGGCATTTTCTTGTGCTAGTGCCTCGTTTTGTGATTTTAAATTCAAGTATTCGTCAAATTCGCTAAGTTGCTCATACACTCCTCCGCTTAAAAAATTAGCAGAACTAATAACTTTACTTCTATGAAAAGAGTGAGATTGAATAGTAAGCGATAAAGAAATACCTAAAAACAGCAAAAACAGTAAGCGATTACTGTTTTTAAATATAAATGATACTATTTGCTGCATTTTTTAAATGTATTATTTTTGACTTCTTTATTAGAAAAAGACTATTTAATCAAGATACTTTTAAATTTATTGATGTTTTTAAGAGCCATTCCAGTTCCTCTAACTACTGCTCTTAAAGGATCTTCTGCAATGTATACAGGAAGATCTGTTTTTAATGAAATACGTTTATCAAGTCCTCGCAACATAGATCCGCCACCTGCAAGATAAATACCTGTATTATAAATATCAGCTGCTAATTCAGGAGGTGTTTGAGATAAGGTTTCCATGATAGCATCTTCAATACGTTGGATTGATTTATCCAAAGCTTTTGCAATTTCACGATGAGAAACTTCCACTTGCTTAGGCTTACCAGTTAATAAATCTCGTCCTTGAACGGACATGTCTTCTGGAGGAGTCTCTAAGTCTTCTAATGCGGCTCCAATTTGAATTTTTATTTTTTCAGCCGTACTTTCTCCTACAAATAAGTTGTGTTGTGTACGCATGTAATAAATAATGTCGTTGGTAAAAACATCTCCTGCAATTTTAACAGATTTGTCGCAAACAATTCCACCAAGTGCAATTACAGCAATTTCTGTTGTTCCACCACCTATATCAACAATCATATTTCCTTTTGGTTGCATAATATCGATTCCAATACCGATCGCAGCTGCCATTGGTTCATGAATCAAATAAACTTCTTTACCATTTACTCTTTCACAAGATTCTTTAACTGCTCTCATTTCCACTTCTGTAATTCCGGATGGAATACAAACTACCATTCGTAAAGCAGGGGTAAACATTCTTTTTTTCAATGCAGGAATACTCTTAATAAACATATTAATCATTTTCTCTGATGCATCAAAATCTGCAATTACGCCATCTTTTAAAGGGCGAATTGTTTTAATATTTTCGTGCGTTTTACCCTGCATCATGTTGGCTTCTTTTCCAACAGCAATTATTTTACCAGAGATTCTGTCTCTAGCAACAATTGATGGGCTATCAATTACAACTTTATCGTTGTGTATAATTAGTGTGTTTGCGGTGCCAAGGTCGATTGCGATATCCTCGGTCATGAAATCAAAAAATCCCATAAGCGTAATTGGGGTTAAAATTTAAAATTAAATAACAAGCAAAGTTAATCAAATTAATGTTTAAAATGACGTGTTCCTGTAAATACCATTGCTAATTTATTTTCGTTACAATAGTCAATACTTAATTGATCTTTAATTGATCCTCCAGGCTGAATTACAGCCGTTATTCCAGCATTTTTTGCTAATTCAACACAGTCAGGAAATGGAAAGAAAGCATCACTAGCCATTGAAGCTCCTTGTAAATCAAAACCAAAGGCCTTTGCTTTATCTACAGCTTGAATTAAAGCATCAACTCTAGAAGTCTGTCCAGTTCCTGAAGAAATTAATGTTCCGTTTTTAGCAAATACAATCGTATTTGATTTGGTATTTTTACAGACTTTTGAAGCAAAAATTAAATCTTCAACTTCTTGAGTAGTCGGAGCAGTAATTGTTACTGTTTTTAAATTTTCTTTAGCGTCTGTAATGCTATTTTTATCTTGAACTAGTATTCCGTTCAAGCAAGTGCGAACTTGTCTTTGAGGCAAAGCTACTTCGTTTTGAACCAGTATAATTCTATTTTTCTTTTCTTCTAAGATTTTAATAGCTTCTAAATCATATTCAGGCGCTATAACCACTTCACAAAATAGATTGTTAATTTCAGTTGCAGTAACTACATCGATTTTAGTATTTGCAATTAATACTCCGCCAAAAGCAGATGTTGGGTCACACGCTAAAGCGGCTAAATAAGCTTCGCTAATCGTTTTTCTTGATGCTAGCCCACATGCATTGTTGTGTTTTAGGATTGCAAAAGTGGGTCCGTCATTCTTGAATTCATTGATTAAATTCACAGCCGCATCTACGTCAAGAAGGTTGTTGTACGACAATTCTTTTCCATGTACTTTACGGAACATTGTATCAAACTCGCCAAAGAAAAATCCTTTTTGATGTGGATTTTCGCCATAACGTAATATTTGACCGTTAGCAATACTTTCTTTATAAATGGTTTCGTCAGTATTGAAATAATTAAAAATTGCACCATCGTAATGAGAAGAAACGTGAAAAGCTTTAGTGGCTAATAATTTTCTATCTTCCAATGTAGTTGCACCATTTTGATTGGTAATCATATCTAGGAACAAACTATAATCGTCAACCGAAGCTACTATTACAGTATCCTTAAAGTTTTTGGCTGCAGCACGAATTAATGAAATTCCTCCAATATCAATTTTTTCAATTATATCCGTTTCGCTAGCACCTGAGGCAACTGTTTTTTCAAAAGGGTATAAATCCACAATCACTAAATCAATTTGAGGAATGTCAAATTCTTTCATTTGTTGCACATCACTTTCATTATCCTGACGGTTTAAAATACCACCAAAAACTTTCGGATGTA
>CANHKZ010000004.1 GCA_947461425.1 Flavobacteriaceae bacterium
ATCTTTTGGGGTGAATACTCTACCATAATAATCCCAAGTTGCCCAACCTTTAAAATCGGCGGGTTTGAGCTTGGTAATTTTATTTTCGGCAGCAATCGCCGTTCCAAATTGATCCAGTAATTCAAGCCAATTCTTCGCAAGTCTTAGTACTATTTGTTCGTATTGTATGGTCTGGCCTGGTTTTAGTTGTTTGCCTTCTCCCTCAGACCACACTTCAAAAGCACCTTGTTTTAATGTAAAATTTGGCATAAATATTCTCCAAGAAGTTGCACCTGCAAATAAATATTGACCGTCTGATAATCGTACCATCTCATACATATTACTCGAACTACGATTGGTTTGACTGCCTATTTTCTGATTAAGCAAGGGTGTGCGCCCCATACAACTTCCTCCATAAACCATATCCAAGTTGTCAGACAAATTGGCCTCTAACGAAATGTTAACAGCGATTCTTTCAATTGTAATTGGTTTATTTCCTTTGTTGGATAATGTTATCGTCAACTGCTGAAAGCCATTCTCAATTTTCTTTAAACTATGGGTAGTTGACACCGTTCCGGTAGCCTTAACATCTACCTTAATCTCTTTCCATTGCTGAGTGGTTCCGGCAAAAGATATTAAAACGTTTAAAAAAACTATTGAAAGTGTCGTAACTGTTTTTTTTAATTTCTTTGTCATTTATTTATGAATATGTATTTTAGTTAATGCTTTTAAAAAACTGATTGAAAGACAGTTTTGTTTCATTTTAAAAATCAAGACTTAATTAAAAATTCTAATCTGGTTTTGTAATTTTTATTAAACTCAAATTTTCTAACTTACTTGATCTTGTCAACAAATTTACTGTAGGACATTATTTAATATAGATGTAAATAGTCTCATTTGTACTATAGATTTGTTTCATTTAATAGATTAAGGCTATTAAATAAATTGAAAAACAATTTTTTTTGTTTATTACAATACAAATCATGAAATAGTTATTGAAAAAATAATATTCAAATTGATTTTTACTAACAAGAGACTGTTCCTAATAAAATTGATACAGCCTCTTTTGTAATTTTTGTATTAATATGATTATTGATTATCTTCTGTAGATATATATTAAACTTTAATTTAAGTATGGAAAATCAAAACCATATAGGTCTTTGTGAAACCCTATTTCTGGAAAAGACCTCTTTATAAAAATTAATTTTTCGGGTTGCTCTTTATAATTTCAATCATATGAAAAATGTCGTCTTCTTTATCTTCATTTACAAGAGAAAAATCACTGTTTTTAGGCCCCTTATTGGCAAAGTTCCCATCTTTTATAGTAATTATTTTTTCAACCCATTTCCCACTATTTTTTTTGGTGATGGTAACTGCTGTTTTGTCTGGATCAGATGAGGAATCATAACGAACGGAAAAATTTCCGGTTCCTTTATCTAGATAGATGATTTTCAAAGTAATTGACCCAATGGGTTTAGTCGATAGAAAATGGTCATCCAAGTCAAAATACATCCTGTTTCGTTCGCTTGAATTTTCAAACGATCGCGCATAGCGACCGTAGGGTTGATCAGCGGGACCGACCCGCCATAATCCGACACTGGTTTGATTGGCATCAATCTGCGTTATAAACCTACAGTAGTTTCTTGCTATTAGTTCAAATCCGACATCGTTCATCGCCTTGGCTTCATAGAGATAATTGGACCCTGAGAGGGAAGTAGCTGCCTGCAAATCACCAACTTTAGCTCCGTATTTATTGAATTCCGTTTCAATTTTATTTACTCGCTCTCCATTGCTCTGTGTAGCCTTTCCATATTTTTCTTCAGGAAAGCGTTCCGTATCTGCAGCATCTAGCACATCGCGAAATGCTATAAATGCATATGGACTTGACTGCGGTTTTTTATAGTACGAATACTTAGAGCTAAATTCGAATCCTTCATTATACAAACCCGTTTTAACAACATTATAATCAAGCTCCCAAAGATCCAATCCCCTATCAACGGTTGATATTGCGGTCCAATAATAGTTCCAAACCGGATTTTCCTGAAATATTCCACCCTGTGCGAATTTGGAAAACTCGCCGCGCACAAACTCCGGCTGACTTCCGTTTAGCCCGTAAAAAGTGGGGCGAAGCTCGGTGTCCTGCTTTATTTCACCATTGGCCTGATAACCAATGGCAATGGTAAACTGTTGTTTGCGGAGCTCAATCGGGTAGTTTTGGCGAAGCCAATTGGCGTAAAGCAGTTCGCCTGCTTTTGAACCCTTAGCCGCCTTAAGCTGTCCGGGATTGCTCTCATCGTCCACATTAAACAGGAATCGGATATGTTTGAGCTCTGGCTTATCGAAGGCTTTGTAGAATCGTTTCGTGGCCCCGCTGCAAAACTCAAAATACTCCTCGGTGCTGATTTTGTATTTTGGATCTTTGGGAGCGCCCTTGTAGAGCTGCTTGTCCCCTGTCGAACCAAAAGCGGGCTGTATAAATGCAAAGGCCTTTTGGTCAGCCACAGGAAGTGAGGCAATATGATCAGCCAGCTTGTCAATAAAACGGTGGAAAAAATTGATGTAATTTTGATCGAGGTAATAGGGAAAATATTCTTTGCCTTTGCCTCCACTCACAACCACTTTCGGAACCCCTTGTTCATAAATCCATTCCGGTGAGTGAGGCCCAGTCCATAAGACAAAATAATAATAATACTTCCCTTTTACGGCATTACGAATTTGAGAATCCATTTCCGACCAGTCATATTTCTCAGGTTGTTTCTCTATAAAAGCCCACTTAACTCTATCAGCCTGACCTTTAATGAATGGGAATTGTTTAGTATCAATTTTTTCATTTTTGGAATTGGTAAAGAACCCCGCCCAATCTGGGCGCACAAAATCTTTTTTTTCATTTTCCTTGTTTTGTGAAAATATCAATTGGGATAGACCTGATATAAACAATAAGAAGGCGCGCCATTTTTTAATTCTTGTATATTTCATACTGCTATTTATTTTTTTACCTTTTCCCTTTAATCTCCTCTTTTTGCATTTTTTTCATTATCTCCCGCAACGTTGTTTTCGCCTTTTTTATATTTGGTTCCTTTAGCGCTAGCCTTGAAAGTACTATTATCTTCTTGAGGTCTTAATAAAGGAGGGTCTTGTTCACCGCGTGGAACTACTAAAAGACTATATAGATATTCTTTATCTTCGGCATTCAACAAAAAAAATCAGCTATATGTTTTAAAAAAACCGTCTCAACTATTATTGAGACGGTTTAAATTTTAAATAATACCTATAAACTTTTACAATAATTAATTATTTTACAACTATAGTAACAGTATCAATATGTCTTTTATAATCGTATTCTCCGGCTGATGAAGATCTATCAAGAGTATAACCTGATCCAGAATAATTCTTGTCACTTAGTTTAGTACCCAATAAAGTCACTACATAGGTTCCAGCTGTAGCAAATTTATAGGAATAAGTCAAATTATATCTGTTGAGAGCCACACCGGTAGAAAATCCTCCCACAGGAGTTAATAATACACTTTTATTAGTGAAATAAGTGACCACAAGGACTCCACAATCAGCATAAGTCTTAAGTGTTGGCATTAATTCTCTTATACGATTTGCAGCAGTATCTTTGTAAAAAGATTTGTCTACTAAACCCCCTAAACCAGCAAGTATAGTAGTAGCATTCAATGTTGCATTCGGATTTAAAACATTAAATGCATTAATTTCCGCTGTCAAAATTGGAGCCCAAGTGTCTAAACTGGCTTTTGTTAGCACATACTCTTCTTGATCAATTTTTTTGCCTTCCGTAATCACTAAATAACTTTTGGCAAAATCGCGTCCACTGTCTCCGGTATAAACCACATACGTTTCGGCATTACCTGTTATTTTAAATGATACTGTTTCATTAACAGCTACTTCAGTTTTATCAGCTTCTATACTTACCCAGGTATCTAAGTCCTCTATCTCACAAGAAGTGAAAGAAAACAAAAGGGTTAAGAGCAATAAAATATATGTTACATTTTTAGTTTTCATACTATTTCTTATTTTTTTATTAATTGTATCCAGGATTATTTGGCCCGATTGAAGGATTTGCTAATCTCTCGTTGTTAGGTATTGGAAGTAACATATGAAAATCTTGAACTGCACCAGTTATTAAATTCCATTCATCATTTCTTCCATTCCAATATGAAGCCCATCTAGTGGTCGTTATTGCAGGTACTTCTACTGGGGGTCTTTCTGAAATTTTAGCAGTACTTTTTGCATTTAACCCACGCAAAGTAGACTTTAGAATGCCCCAACGAACCAAATCAAACCATCTTTTACCTTCAGAACTCAACTCTCTACTTCGCTCCAAGACAATGTAATCTCTAAAAGCAGCTGGAGTTGAAACTAAAGGGTTTGAAAGTGTTAAGTTGACAAAACCTGTAGATCTTTGTAGGGTCAAAGAGCGAGGCAATAGGTCTCTGTGAACACCTCCTGTGTTAGTATTTCTGGCTCTACTTCTTAGCATATTTAATGCATCTACAGCCGCTTGTGTTGGGCCACTAGTTTCGTTTGTAGCCTCTGCAAAAATTAACAAAACTTCTGCATATCTAAATACTGGCCAGTTTAAATCATAGTCAGCGTCATATTTAAGTGAAAAACTAGGGTCACGAACAGGATAACGTCTAAATTTCGCAGCCGCTGTAGGGGGATTAGTGCTAATAGCGCTTATTATTTTGTACTTTCCAGTAGCAGTAATTATTTGAATTCTAGCATTAGTCCATTGCTTACGAATACTATCAGCTGTTTCATAATAATATTCATGATAGTGACAAGCTCTTATGGAAGCTTGTGAACCACCATTGGATAAATTACCTACCCCAGAAGCATCGGAAGAGATTCCCATATTCTTACCAATTACACTTCCCACACCAAGTCCTGGTGCTTTAAATTGTACATCAAATACAATTTCATCATTATTTTTATTTTGCACTATAAATGCATCTGGGAAATAAAGACACAATTTATATCTATTTGAATCTATTACCTCTTTTGAATATTTAGCCGCCAAGGCAAAATCTGCAATGCCTTTATCTCCAGTATTATCTCTTTTAGCCATACTGCCTCTAGTTAAATAAATACTCGCTAATAAAGTTTTGGCTGCATCTTGAGTAGCATGTCCTGCTAAACCGGCGGTTTTTACTTTTAAATGAACCAAACCATATTCAAGATCTTTTATTATATTTTCATATATAGTAGCTACAGGAGTTCTAGGAATATTCAAATCTTTCAATGAAGTCGTTTCCGTTTCTTTGTAGGGAACATCTCCAAAATATCGGATTAAGTTGAAGTACAATAACGCTTTAATAAATTTAGCTTCGGCCACTAAACTATTTCTTTCAGCAACATCCATATTAATACTTGGAATTTTAGATATCGATTGATTAGCTTGATTTATTCCCTTATAATGATCTCTCCAAATAGGCAAAACTACTTCAATATTATCGGCAGTAAAAGTGTATAAATTAAATCCAGAGCGAGGCACTTTTGAACCTGCGTAAGTTTCATCTGTAGTGAATTCCAATTGACTTTGACCATATACACCTTCAAGTTGCAGCACACTGTATACTCCTGCAATTGCTGATATGGCATTGGCTTCTGTTTTAAATGAATTTTCAGGGGATGCTTGAGAAACTGGAACTTCTTCTAATGCATCGCTACAGCTTATAAATCCTGTAATTAGGATAACGAGATATAAATTTTTGATTCTATTTTTCATTTTTTTTTATTTTTAAAATTAAAAATTAAGAGTCAGTCCCAAAGTTACGGTCGTGTTACGTGGATAACTTCCAAGGTCTACTCCTCCTCCAACTCTACCAGCTGTTCCTCCTATGGCATTCACTTCAGGATCAAACCAAGAATATCTTGAGAACATCAAAGGGTTATTTACTCTGGCAAAAACTCTAAATTTACTAGCATTCAAACTTTCAACAACATTCTTAGGCATTGTATATCCTAATGTAATGAAATCAAGCTTTAAAAAAGAGCCGTCTTCTACATAGGCACTGCGAAATAAAGAGGAATAAACACCATTTGTATTTTCTCCGTGAAAAGTACCGTTTGGATTATAGGCAGCACTATATGCGTAATCAGACATTGCTTTTAATGAATTCCAATTTCCAATATCCCCCTTATCTAAATTTCCAATATTTCCATTTATTACATCGTTACCATAAGAAAAGCGAAAAAAGAAACTAAAGTCAAAACTCTTGTACGTGAATTCATTATTCAATCCTCCTATAAATTCAGGAGTTGTATTCGCTATTGGCACCTTGTCAAAACTATTAATTATACCATCTCCGTTGACATCATAAATTTTGACTTGTCCATTATTATTAACATCTGGAATTCCCACACCAACTTGTCTTGGGCTATTTGACGCTTCTGTCTGATTGTTTATAACCTGATCTTCTATATATCCGTAATATATCCCAGTTGACTGTCCTACACGAACCAATATTTCATTATTGAATTTACTTGGAAAAATATTTGCATTAAAATAAAATTCCGATTTATCTCCTAAATCTAGCACCTTATTTCTATTGAAGGATAAAGTAAAATCGGATCTCCATTTAAAATCACTATAATCAAAATTAATTGAATTAATAGTTAGTTCAAACCCTTTATTGCTAAAAGAACCAACATTTTTTAGAGCAGTTTCAAAACCTGAGGACAAAGGCAATTGAACTTCTAACAATAAATCAGTTGTTTCTTTATAATAGGCTTCGGCAGTAATAGTTAAACGATTTTTGAAAAAACCTAAATCAACACCTAAATTGTATTGCGCAGTAGTTTCCCATTTTAAATCAGGATTAGACACACTGCTTGGTACTTTTCCAGAATAAAACACATCATTAAAAACATAATTTCCAGGTTTTAATAAACCTATCGCACTGTAGGCAGGTATTTGGTTATTACCGGTAACTCCATAAGAGGCTCTCAATTTAAAATTATCAAAAATATTTAATTTTTTGATAAATGATTCCTCCGAAAGGGTCCATCCCAATGCTATAGAAGGAAAGTAACCCCATTTATTTGCATCACCAAATTTTGATGAACCATCCGCTCTAATGGAAGCGGTTAAAAGGTATTTATTATTATACCCATAAGATACTCTTCCTAAAAAAGATGCTAAAGTTTCTTCTGCGATGTTATTTTCAGGAAAAATAGGCAAAATCGCACTTGATAAATCATTGAAACCATTCGTTTGATCACTAAAACCAGTTGCCCCAGCGGTGAATATACTTCTTCGATTATCTGAAAATTCTCCAACTGCAGTAGCATTAATATTATGCTTATCAAAAACTTTTTTATAATTGAATCGAGATTCAAATACTTGATTTAAAGTTTCAATTTTTTCAAATTCCGCTATTCCATTTTCCCTGAATCCTTGTAATACGCTTGAAGGTAAAAATACTTGGTTATTGATAAATCCACGATTAAACCCATAGCTAGTATAAAAGGTCAAGTTATTAGCCAATTTTGTTTCATAAAAAACGTTTCCAATTATCCTTGAACTTTCTGTTTCATTATCTACTTCTTTGAGATAGGTAATAACATTTTCATTATCACCAGAGTTGGTATCTGGATCTATATCAATATCACCTAGCGTAAAATCAATGGGCTGATAAGGATTGGTCGAAAAGGCCTTTTTAAAAATAGCATCCGCATTTTTTTCAAGACTTCTTCCAATATTTTTGGTAAATGCTAATTTAATATTTGTTCCAATTCTGGTATTTTCACCAATAGATTGAACTATATTCGAATTTAAATTATATCGTTTAAAATTACTCTCAATAACTACACCTTCTTGATTTAGATAATTTCCAGATATTTGATACTGCAATCCCTCTTTACTTCCACCTCCCATACTAAGATCAAGTTTTCTAGTCACAGCGACCTGAGTCGCCTCGGCTGGCCAATTCGTTCCTTGGGCATTGGTGTCTTTTAAGTTTTGCCAATAGGTACCTAAAGTAATATCATTCCCATTTAAATAATTGACATTGTCCTGAATTATACGATAATTTAAAAACTCTGATGGGGAGAGTATTTTTGGAAATCTAGTAGCAACTGATACTCCTGAACTTAGCGTAACACTAATATCTGCTTTTCCTTCCTTCCCTAGTTTTGTTGTAATAATAATAACGCCATTAGAACCCCTAGCACCATAAATTGCAGTAGCTGAGGCATCCTTTAATACCTCAATTGACTTGATTTGACCTGGATCTATATCAGACAATGGATTTGATGAAGCATTGTCATCTGGAACAATTGGAAAACCATCAATAACATATAAAGGCTGATTACCACTCGTCAATGAACTACCCCCACGAATAATAGCTTTTACTCCTGACCCCAATCCGTTGTCGTTTTGCGTTATTTGTAAACCAGCAACACGACCTGCCAATGCGGTTTGAAGATCTAATGGATCCCCTTTTTCAATACTGCTTCCCCTTACAGTAGAAACAGCTCCTGTTAAATCCTTTTTTTTGACAGTACCATATCCGATTACTACAACATCGTCTAATACAACACTTAATTCTACTAGAGTAATAGTAAGAAATTTATCTTGAATCTTGACTTCTTTATCAGTAAATCCGATACTTGAAACGATTAAAACTTCATTAATTTTTGCTTTAATTTTAAAACCACCGTCAAAATCAGTGACAACTCCGTTTTTCGTTCCTTTTATAATAACATTAGCACCAGGAACTGATATGCCTTTATTATCTTTAACAATTCCTTCTATCAAAGTCTGAGCAGATAATGATATTGAAATTGTAAAAAAAAGAATTGATAATAATTTAAATTTCATAAATTTTGGTTTATTATGGTTAGTATTAATAGTTGTAATAATTGCAATGAAATAGTTTAATATTTAATCTTTCTTCCTGTACAAAAGTAAATCTATTGATTAAGCTGGTTTATCTAAAAAGTGTCAATTATAGTGTTAAATTGTTTCATTGTAATTAAATAATTAATACTACCTCATTCTATATGACTGTAATCTATTACTTTCTTGATTGCCGGATGAGATTATTCATTTTGATTTCTTATTGTTTTTATTTTTTTCCATTTAATTGAACAAGATTTGCTCTCAAACAAACATTCATATAAGCAGCAGAGGTCCAAAGTTGAGATCCTGAACCCGAAATTAATCCTGAAGGCAATGAAACTTTTTCGTGAAATGAACCAAATCCACCCCACTCTTTATCTCTTTTTTCAGACAACTTAGTGCCCATAGTTCGAGCAAGTATGGCAGCATTATATCCTGTATAATCTTTACCATCGGCAATTTCTTTGGCTTGCAAGAAAAAAGTATCACAAAATGGCCAAGCAGCAGCATTGTGATCTCCCTTACCATCTCCTAAATAAGGATGAATTAAAGGAGTCCCATATTGATTTGACGGATAATTATCTATCGCTTTTTTGGCATCTTTCCCTTTTACAATTCCAAAAAGCACGGCAAATGCAGTCCCTAGATTGTGTTGATTTGGCATTACTTTTCCATTTCTATCTTTAAAGTAAGTAAAAGTTCCATCTGGTAATCGTAATTCCTTTAAAATCGCTTTTTTTAACGCCTCGGCTTTAGCATTCCAGACTTTTGATTCTTGTGGTAAATTACATTTATTAGCCGCATTAGCGAGCGATAGCATTGCTTTATAGTACAAGCAATTGGTAGAGGTGCTTTTCAACAAAACACAATCAGCTTGAGAATACCCCTGCGGGTATGCTTCAGATTGAATGTCCTGAAAAGTGGGTTGACACTTATACAAACCATCTGTTTTGTCAAACCAAGGACCATAAAGGGTGTCAAAATTACTTTTCCCATTGGTGTAAAACCAATTCCAATCAGCTACTTCAGGATGCCTTTTAAACAAATCATCTACCGCCCAGATCCAAACCACATCATCAGTACGACGGGTGATACTATTGCTTTTGAATTTAGTCATTATTTGCAATTTATCATCTGTAATTGCTTCCCAAGGAGCATCGATTTCTTTTATCACTTCTTTGGTCGAAACTTTATATCCCATCTTAGCTACCACCTCTCTGGTTACTCTCAGAGATTTCATCATTTCCTGTGGGTAAATGGCATTGAGTCCCAAGATTCCTGCAAACGAAATATCGCGAACATAAACACGGTCAGTATAACGACGTCCGGCAGCAAAGTAAGTGCCGTAATCGTTCGTAATTAAATTGAGTTCTACATCGTGGAGCGCAATGTTCCACATTTTTTTTGTGATTGGAGTAGCCTCTAATTTTAGAGTAGAAGTATTTTTAGGAGTAACATTAGGGAGATCGTCAGTATCAAATTGTCCTAAACCATCCTCCAGCGAGTTAGCCTTCAAAATCAAAGGTTTTTTTTCATACAAGAATTTTTGACTATACAGAGAAGAGGTAATCATCAAACCACAAAGCAGGAGAATTAAGGTATAATTTTTCATATTACATATTTAAAATAAAAAACAAATAAACATAATTAAACCAACTTACTATCATTCAAAACGTTTCATTTATTCCACTATTTTGTTTCAACAGAGCCATACACTTTATATAGATAGACCACTGTATAATGTTATTTAAGGTAAATAATGTAACTAATAAAACGATTTATACATAAATGACACAAAAACAATACTTATTTGAAACATTATGAATGAGTGCGTTTCAATATTACTCACGATTTTTGAAAAAAATACATTATGCAGAATTTATTTAGAATTAAATATTACTTATTAATTAGTTGTCTAATCATCATTCAAGGATGTACAAAATCAAGTGACAATAAAGTTGATGTTACTTTGTTTTCTTCAAATAAAAATATTGAGTCTAAAGTTGACATCATAAGTGAAGGTGTTTCAAAACAATATGTACAAATTTCAATTATAAATAATGGAACTAAAATAGCCCATTTAGATTCAATAAAAGTAATTGTAAGTCTTCCCAAAAATATAAAAGAAAGTAATCGTGTAATGTATGGGGGAACCTGTATGGGCCGAACCCCTATTCATCAAACAGTAGCTAAAGACCCTAAAAGTAAAAGCGATACCTTTCAATTAATTGAACTAAACAATAATAGTTATGCATTTGCAGGGATCCTGAGCTGGAATACTTTCCTGCCATACATTCAGTATGATCATAAAGAAGGAATTGTTATTACCGCAAATGGAGAAGGAAAACCTATTCAACCTGGAGAAACAATCAAATTTGAAAAATTACTACTCGACACTAATTATTCTTGGCAAGATCTAATGTTTGACTATGGAAAAGAAATTGCAAAAGAACAACATATAGATACTAAAGAACCTTTGAATTTAAAAGGCTGGTCTACTTGGGATTATTATGGAAGAGTGTTTGATACCAAAGACGTATTTAAAAATATAGATCAATTAGTTAAAGACAATAAAAAAGCAAATATAATTCAAATTGATGGTGGTTGGTGGACCGCTAGAGGGGACTATTTGAGTGTTAGAAAAAACTTGCAAGGCGGAATGAAAGCAATTGCAAAATATGCAAAATCAAAAGGATTTAAAGCCGGAATCCATTTAGACGGATTTAGAGCCGATAAAAACTCGGAATTATATCGAAACCATCCAGATTGGTTTTTGAAAGATCAAAATGGACAAACAATTTGTCAATCTATTGACAAAGGAGATACTTTCATGCAATATATTTATTATGATTACTCCAACCCAGAAGTTTGTGAATACATGAAAAACGTTATGAAAACTATTAGAACCGACTGGGGTTTTAGCTATTTTAAAATCGATTTTATTCGTTACGGGCTTTTACAAAGTATAATTGAAGAACATGGTAAAAAAGCTGAAGATTTATCAAATGTTGTTACAAAGGTAGTAGCTTACAATAATAATATGACTAGTGTAGAAAGAACAAGAGCTGGATTAAAAGCTATACGAGAGGGAATTGACGACGGTTTCTTTTTGGCATGTTCGTCTATTTTTGGTCCTACTCTTGGAATTGTAGACGGTCTTAGAACCGGTCAAGACATTAATCCTACTTACGATTTTTTCAAAAGTAGTGTATTGCAAAATGCCGGGAATTTTTATCTAAATGGAGTTGTTACCATCAACGATGCCGATTATTTAGTCTTGAGAAATAAGGAGGATGAAGAGCCAGAACGTGCTTGGGGTCAATATAAATTTGGTGGAAACACAACCTATGACGAGGCAAAAATGTGGAGTGATTATATTGCATTGTACAGCAATATGAAAATAAACAGCGACAATTTACTTACACTACGAAAAGAACGTAAAGAACTTATTAATAACGCTTTTAGTTTTAAAACAGCCAGACGATTCATTCCAATAGATTTTTGGAATCATGCTAAAGATAGAAATGATTCGTATAATGTATTATTAGCAGAAAATGAAGACGGAGTATTTCTTTCTTTATTCAATTGGGATAATAGTGATAGACAATTTGTAATTGAGGGTATTGGAAAAACAAGAGTAATTGATACCAAAACTAAAAGAAAAGATGAAGTGCTTTATGGAAAGTTAAAAATCAATTTAAAAAAACACAGCTCAAGTATTCTTAAATTAGAAGGAAAAGACTTCACTACTTTGAGCAAAGAAATAAAAACGACAATAAACTAAGCTATTTAATATGATAAATTAACCTCAACCAATGTATTCCTTTTCTTTTCAATATATTAGCAAATTAATGGTTGTAATTTAGAGAAAATAAATTAAAGGGTTTTATACTTTAACTTTGTTAATTCATTCTAGAAATAATTTTCATTAATTTTACTTCTCTAAAATAGTGCCAATTTTATTAAAACAATCCTAAAAAAAACAGCTCAAATGAGTAAATTTTTTGCCACCATATTTATACTGTTTTTTAATTTCCAAGTAATTGCTTCACAACATTTAGATGTAAAATTTAAAAATTTAAACAACAGACAAGGATTGTCATATAATGGGGTAACCACTATCTTTCAAGATCGTGATGGTTATATGTGGTTTGGAACTCACTATGGCCTCAACCGATATGATGGTCTAAATATAAAAACTTATTTTTCTGGAAATAGTAAAAATACCCTTTCCGAAAACACCATAAATTCTATTGTTCAAGATGCGGCCGGAAATTTATGGATTGCAACAGAAGTAGGTATTTCTGTTTTCAATCCACTAACAGAAACCTTTTACAATCTTAATATATACGCTAAAAAAAACAGTGTTTTTAGTTATAACATTAAATCTATCAAAGTTATTGATGGGCAAATTTTATTCAGTTGCCAAAAAGGATTATATAAGTTTAATCCTGGAAATGAACTTTTTACCGATAAAATAGCCCAAGCAATTTGTTCGAAAATAAATAAATACAAAATAAATTCTACCATTAATCTTGAATCTGCCAAAATATATAAAAAAGATAAAAACGATAGTTTTTGGTTGTCTACAAAAAACACAATTATCGTTGGAAAAATAATTAATAATCAATTAGTAATAATTGATACAATTAGTATTGCTAATCCAAATAAGGTAGAAATTACCGCTTTTTTTGAAGATCATTTTTCAAATTTATGGGTAGGTACAGAAAACGATGGTTTGTACCTCCTAAAAGAGGTTAAAGGAAAATTTAGTTCTATTAAAATTTATCCAAATAACAATACTAATAAAGTTTTTTCTAGAATTACTGAAATCATTCACGATAATCTCAATAATCTTATTGTAGCTTCCCGTAGCGATGGAGCTATCACAATTCCAAAAAAAGAATTAGTCCAAAAAAAATTTATTACTATCAATAAAATTGATTTAGAAAGTCAAAAAATTAGAAGTATATACCTATCTAGAGATAACACTTTGTGGATAGGAACCCTAGGTAATGGGGTGTATTTTCAAAACGACTCGGGATTAAAATTCAAAAATTATCATATAAAAGACGAATCAAATAATTCAATTATTAATAACACCAGATCAATTACTAAAGATTATTACAACAGATTATGGACGGGAACATTATTTGAAGGACTCTTTATCTATGGTTCCAATAATCAAAATTTACAAACTACTTTACTCTCAGGAAAGTCAATTTTTGCATTATCTAAAATAGATAAGAATCATATGATGGTGGGTAGTTCAGATGGATTGTATCTAGTTACTTATGATGAGGCAAATTTTGCTATTAAAAAATTAATCCTCAATATAAAAACAAAAACGGTGGTATTCTCTATAGCAAAAGTTAAAAATCAGTACTGGATTGGTACAGATAATGGTTTACTAAGTTTTAAATTATCTCCTACTTTTCAAATAGCTGATCAAAACAGTTATAAAAATGGAGTACTTTTTCCTTCTAATACCATTACTACCATTCGAGTTGTTAAATATGATTCAAAACATAACTATTTATGGATTGGTAGCCAAACCAATGGTCTTGTTAAAGTTGAATTAAATAACGATTTTAGTATTAAAAAAGTCTTTAGCATTAATAGCTACATGGATAATTCAGAAATAAGTAATTATATATGTGATATTTTTATTGATATCAAAGACAATTATTGGATAGGTACAAGAAATGGATTAATACATCTGCAATTAACTAAAAATGGTGCTGTTTCTGAAATAAAGAATTATACAGATAAAAATGGATTCCCTAGCAATTTAATACAATCTATTGAAGCAGATATTAATGGTAATTTATGGATAGGTACTCATAAAGGTTTAATTAAATTTAACAAAAAATCATTTGACATAACCAGTTATGATATTAATGATGGGGTTCAAGATTATGAATTTTCAGAACACTCCTCCTACTCTGATGCTAATAATGTTTTTTACTTTGGCGGGATTAATGGGGTTTCACAATTTTCTACGAATCATATTAATTATGTAAAAACATCTGAAGCGGTATACATTAAAGATGTATTCAGTAATGGTATAAATATAAATAAAAACAGAACTAATAATAAGGATAATCAACTAATTCTATCCCATTTTGATAATAATATAAAAATAAATTATATTTCTCCCAACTTCACTAATCCTAAAAATATTAAATACAAATATATTCTAGAAGGCAAAGACAAAGAGTGGATTTCAGCAACTCCTAATAATCATACAGCTGAATATTTGAATTTACCAAATGGAGACTATAAATTTAAAGTGAAATCATCTAATGAAGATGGAACATGGAAAACAGATTATACAACTTTAAACATCAAAATTAAACCCTCATTTTGGCTTACGTTTCCAGCAGTATTAATTTATTTGATTTTATTAAGTTTATTGGTTTTCTTAATTTCTACTATAACAAAAAAACAGGTAGATAGAAAAAATAAAGAAATTTTAGAGAAACAGTATAATGATCAAATGGAGAAAATCAATACCTCTAAATTGGAATTCTTCATCAACATATCGCACGAAATTAGAACACCTCTAACTTTAATTTTATGTTCTATTGAAAAACTTGTTTCAAATTTCAATTTAACCCCTAAACAACAAAAAGAAACACTAACTATAGATAGAAATGTAAATCGTATACTAGAATTAACTAACGAATTATTATCAATTCGCAAAATGGAAACGGGCAATTACCAATTAAAGGTTCAGCAAAGCGATATCATTCAATTCATTCGAAACATCAAAATTGCATTCAAAGGATTGGCAAAACAGAAAGGAATTAAAATTTCAATAGTAAGTGATGAAACGGAATTATTAATGTGGTTTGATAGAAATGCACTCGAAAAAATAATATTCAATTTAATTTCAAACGGAATCAAATATTCTAATGAAGGAGGAACTATTCAAATCCATATCAAAACCTCAATAAACAAGAATTTTATAATCCTTAATTTCATTGATAATGGGATAGGCATCGATTCAAAACACATAAGCCAAATTTTCAATCGTTTCTACCATCATGGAGGTAATATTGATCGATATGTAAATGGTTATGGCATCGGTTTGTCCTTAACAAAATCACTTGTTGAATTACATAAAGGGACAATTTTAGTGAAAAGCGAATTAAATAAGGGTTCAATTTTTACATTGACTTTGCCATTAAAGGAAGATCTATTTACTACAGAAGAAAAAATAGATCGTGCAATATGGGACGATAATTTATTCTCAACAATAGATTCAACTCCATTTGATAAAAAAGAAATTGGTGCAGATAATATTGAATTTGAAGATAAAATAAATGAGGAAGACGATAGACCAATTATTTTATACGTAGATGATAATGTTGAATTATTAGAAAATATGGCTGATTACTTTTCTGAATTTTATAAGGTATATACAGCCGGAAATGGGGAAGAAGGGGTAAAAATGGCTAATACAATTTCTCCTGATATAATTATTAGCGATATTGTAATGCCAATAATGGATGGATTTGAATTATGTACAATTTTAAAAAATGATATAAACACTTCTCATATTCCTATTATATTACTTACTGCGAAAGGGGATATTGATAGCCAATTTATAGGATTACAATCTGGCGCAAATCATTTTATCCCTAAACCTTTTAATATTAAACTATTAAGTTTTACCGTTAAAAATCTTATTGATTCCAGAAACAAGCTTAAAAAGCTATTTATAAATAATGAATATGAAAATATTGAAGATATTACAACAAATAGTAAAGATAAAGAATTCATAGAAAAGCTATTAAAATATGTAAATGAAAATATAGAAGAGGAAAGTTTGAATATCAATAATATTGTAGATGTATTTGCCATGAGTCGTTCAACCTTTTTTAGAAAAATAAAAGCAATTACAGGTACTACTGGAAAAGAGTTTATTGATTCGGTACGATTAAAAAAGGCAACTAAACTTTTAACAAATTCCGATTTAAATATTTCAGAGATTGCTTATGCTACTGGTCATTCTAATCCACAATACTTTTCTAAATGGTTCAAATCACATTATAAGATATCGCCTAGTGAATATATTTTGAAATACAAAAAGCAATCGTAAAAAGAGTTTTACACAAAATAATCTATAACAATTCCAGGAGAAAATTAGCTCATAAACCTTTAAAATTACTAAATAAATAAAGGTTAAAACAGAATAAATAGTTTTCATAAGCCTGAGAACCTGTATTCATTACTCAATCAGGCTACTATTTAAACCAATGACCTCAAGATTTCTCTTGAGGTTTTTTTATGGACTCAAATAAGTCTATAATATTCTCCATTTCATCAACTATCGATTCGATTGTTTTGTCTGAAAAGGCTACGAGTTAAACCAAAAACCTTAAGAGAAATCTTGAGGTTTTTTTATGCCTTTAATTCACTAATAAACCTATTCTATAATTCCTAACATGGGATTCCTCCAAAATCCCAATATAAAAATCTAGCTTTTAACTAAAAATTAATAGTCGTTATATTTTATTCTGTGGAATAAACTTTAATTTTAACGACTATGAAAAAGAATACTACTAAAGGTTTTTTCTTCAAGCCCTACGAAGCTCCATTCGAGACTCCGTTTGAAAAGCTGTTTAAAATTTTTAAAGAATTAATTACCCATACCTCTGGAGATTTTGACGAAGCAATAAATTGGTTGCGCCAATTGGATGTAGAGTATAAATTAACCGATGCGAACTATACGATTGATGATTTTGTCGAGGATTTAAAGAAAAAAGGCTACATCAAAGAAGAAGTGGAAGGCGATGGTAGTTCGAGTACTAAAATTACTGCTAAAACAGAAAGAGCGATTCGGCAGCAAGCCTTGGATCAAATTTTTGGCAACTTAAAACAATCCAAAACCGGAAATCACAATACCAAGTCCTCAGGAAAAGGCGACGAACAAACCGGAGAATTCAGAGAATACCACTTTGGTGACGGATTGGATAATATTTCGATAACCGAAAGTTTGCGTAATGCACAAATTAATAATGGACTAGATGAATTCAAACTTACCGAGAACGATTTGATTGTTGAAGAATCCAAATTCAAAGCACAAATGAGTACCGTTTTGATGATTGACATTAGCCATAGTATGATTTTGTATGGCGAAGACCGAATAACGCCTGCCAAAAAAGTAGCTATGGCTTTAGCCGAATTGATTACTACGCGCTATCCAAAAGACACGATTGATATTTTAGTTTTTGGGAATGATGCTTGGCACATCAAAATCAAAGATTTACCTTATTTACAAGTAGGACCTTACCATACCAATACAGTTGCCGGCTTACAATTAGCCATGGACATACTCCGGAGAAAACGAAATACGAACAAACAAATTTTCATGATCACGGATGGGAAACCAAGTTGCGTGAAAGAGAAAAACGGTGATTATTACATGAATAGCAATGGACTTGATCCTTACATTACAGAGCAGTGTTATAATCAAGCAGCTCAGGCAAGAAAATTACACATTCCTATTGCTACCTTTATGATTGCGAATGATCCGTATCTTCAACAATTTGTGAATCAGTTTACTGAAGCCAACCAAGGAAAAGCGTTTTATACCGGCTTAAAAGGATTAGGCGAAATGATTTTTGAAGATTACGAAACCAACCGAAAAAAGAAAATCAAATAAGATAATCAAACTCTATTATGACAATACAAAATATACACACTTTAGGTGAATTAAAACAATCCAACTACTTCTCAAAAAGTATAAAGAACGAATTACGAGACAACCTTCGCAACAAAATTAAATCAGGTGAACCAGCTTTTGAGGGAGTTCACGGATTTGAAAATACGGTTATTCCAGAATTAGAACGCGCTATTTTATCCCGACATAACATCAATTTGTTAGGACTTCGTGGTCAAGCCAAAACACGCATGGCTCGCAAAATGATTGAATTATTAGACGAATACATTCCAGTAGTTGCGGGTTCTGAAATTAACGACCATCCGTTTCATCCTATTTCTCGTTTTGCTAAAGATTTAATTGCCGAAAAAGGAGATGCAACTCCAATAGAATGGTTGCACCGTTCCGAACGATTTTTTGAAAAACTAGCCACTCCTGACGTTACTGTAGCTGACCTAATTGGTGATATTGACCCAATCAAAGCGGCCACTTTAAAACTGTCTTATGCGGATGATCGTGTGATTCATTTTGGCATGATTCCTAGAGCCAATCGTTGTATTTTTGTAATCAATGAATTACCTGATTTACAAGCACGCATTCAGGTGGCCTTGTTCAATATTTTACAGGAAGGTGATATTCAAATTCGCGGATTTAAATTGCGATTAGCTTTAGACTTACAATTTATTTTTACTGCAAATCCTGAAGACTACACTAATCGTGGAAGTATTGTAACACCATTAAAAGACCGAATTGGTTCTCAAATTCTAACACATTATCCAGAAACTATCGCCATTGCGCGAAAGATTACGCAACAAGAAGCAAAGTTACTTCACCAACAATCAGAATCAATTCATGTGCCTTCTTTAGCGAAAGATTTGTTAGAACAAATTAGTTTTGAAGCGAGAGAAAGTGAATATATTGACAGTAAAAGTGGGGTTAGTGCCCGGTTAAGTATTACTGCCTTTGAGGTTTTGTTAAGTACCGCGGAGCGCAGAGCGTTACAATCGGGAACTGAATCTACAACAATACGTTTATCCGATTTCATGGGAATTATTCCAGCCATTACTGGAAAAGTAGAATTAGTATACGAAGGAGAACAGGAAGGAGCTGCCGCCGTTGCACAACATTTAATCGGCGATGCAATTCATACTTTCTTTCCTGCCTATTTTCCAAAAATAGAAAAATTAGAACGCGATGCTGAGTCAAGTCCATATGCACAACTATTAGAATGGTTTTTTGCAGAAACAGGTTTCGAATTATTGGATGATGCCTCTGATGAGGTATACAAACAAACTTTAGATGCTATTCTTCCTTTGAATGATTTAATTGATAAATACCAAGCTGATTTCCCAATGGAAGACCGCTATTTTTTAAAGGAATTCATTTTATGGGGACTTGTTGAATACGATAAATTAAGTAAAGACCGATTTGAAAAAGGTTACCAAATTAAAGATTTGTACAGCAATTATATCAATAAACTAAATAGTTAATTTAAACTTATTGAATGGTATTATCTCCTATTAAAAACAATAAAACCTCAAGATCACTCTTGAGGTTTTTTTATATCCAATTCAAATGTGAAAATCTAAATCAATAGGAATCCATTTGTAGTGGACAAAATTTTGCTCCTTTAAGTTTTGCAATTAAAGGCTAGAATTGGCATTATGAGCTTCGCCTAATAATGAATCATATTGCTCCGATACATCGTCAACAAGATCCTCAATTTTTGAGCGAAGGTCGTCTTTTATGCATTGGCTTTGTTAATTACTCGTTTTCTGGTTTTAGAACCTTTGTCTGGTGCATATAATACTCCTACCAAAGCCCCAATTGCTACTCCTGCTAAAATTCCTACTACTACTTTGTCTGATTCCATAATTTTGATATTTAATTGTTAGTTATTATACTTATTCCCTTGAATAATTCGAAATAAAAAGGCGATTACTGCTATGACTAAAAGTGCATGAATCAATCCGCCAATCCCATATCCTACAAAACCGATAACCCATAATAATACAAGCATTAATGCTAAGGTGTATAAAAAATTTCCCATGATATAAAAATTGTTTTAAATTACATTTACTATTCTTATAGATTAAAAGTAGGTTCAAATTTCAGGGGAGAAAATAATTATCGTTCAAATGTCACTATTTCCGATTATGTTCAAAAAGAAATATTTAAAACTTTACATATTGGCACTTAATTAGTATTTTTGACAAAATATCCTCTTCCTTTTGAAAAGCAATTATTCGTATCAAATTTATTCATCTGTTACCCAGCTTCCTGAAAATTGGAATCAATTAGCACACGCTACACTTTTTTTGTCGAGAGAATATTTGGCTGTTTTAGACCATTCTTCGCCAACTAATATGATTTGTAATTATATCGGAATTTTTGAAAACGAAGATTTGGTGGGAATTGCCCTAACTCAGTTTCTGGATTTGAATTATTTAAAGTCTTTTGGAAATCGTGATAGAGGTGTTAAGTCTTTGGTACGAAATATAATCTTTAAAAAATTCAGCTCTCATATTTTATTAATTGGTAACAATACTTTAACTGGGCAAAATGCTATCATAATTTCTAAAAAAACGAATCAAACAGAGGTTTTAAAAACCTTAAATAAAGCCATTGTAGCACTCAAAGAACTATTTAAAAATAAAGGTAAAAAAGTACATTTATGCACTTTGAAAGATTTTCTAGAAAACGATTTAAGTCTGTTTAAAATTCCCGAATTCATACCCTATTTACGTTTTTCTACACAACCAAACATGGTTTTCCCGCTACGAAAGAATTGGAAAACAGAGGAAGATTATGTGGCTAACTTGTCCAAAAAATACCGAGACCAATACAAGCGTTCCAGAAAAAAAGCAACTGGAATTATAAAAAAACAATTGTCTTTAGAAGAAATTATTGCTCAAGAAGATGTGATTTATGATTTGTATTACCATGTAGCCCAAAGTGCTCCGTTCAATACTTTCTTTTTACCTAAAAACCATTTTACTGTTTTCAAGGAACAATTAAAAGAAAATTTTTTATTTTATGGCTATTTTGAAAATGATAAATTAATTGGTTTCAACACCATAATCAAAAATGGAAGTGATTTAGATACCTACTTTTTAGGATATGACGACAGTATTCAAAGAGAAAAAATGTTGTATTTGAATATGTTGTACGATATGATTGGCTATGCGATCAAAGAGCAATTTGAAACAATAATTTTTTCCCGAACTGCCTTAGAAATTAAAAGTTCTGTTGGCGCAACACCTTTAAAAATGTATGGCATGATGCGTCACGACAACAAATTCATCAACAGCCGTCTTGATTTCTTTTTTCGCCATTTAGAGCCAGAGACACTTTGGAAAGAGCGTCATCCTTTTCAAGATTAATTTATTCATATAATCTAAGAAAAAAATATTCTAATTATCAATCTCTTCCTGAACGATTTCCCAATCTAAAAGCAATTGATCTAAGTCTGCTTTCTTTCTGTTATAAGCGGTAAAAAAAGAAGCATCTTCAATGTGTTTGTCGTAATTAGATGCTAACATTTTATCGTCGTGTTGAATGTCTTTTTCCAATTGTTGGATTTGACTTTCAATCTTGCTCAATTTATTATTTAGCGCCTTGCCTTTTTTCTGGTCTTCGTAGGATACTTTTTTGTTTTCTTTAGGTGCTTCTTTTTTAGCAATGTCTTTTTTCTCTACTTCGCGCATATTTTCCATATTGCGTTGCTCTAAGAAATAATTGATGTCACCCAAATATTCTTTTATTTTTTGGTCTTTGAATTCGTAAACAATGTTAGACATTCCTTGCAAGAAATCCCTGTCATGAGAAACTAACAAAAGCGTTCCTCCAAATTTTTGCAACGCAGCTTTCAACACATTTTTAGATTTAATGTCCAAGTGATTGGTTGGTTCATCCATCAACAATACATTAATCGGTTGCAACAACAATTTACACAAGGCTAAACGGTTTCTTTCGCCTCCAGAAAGCACTTTTACCTTCTTTTCTACATCATCACCTCGAAATAAGAAAGAACCCAGCATATCACGCACTTTAGAGCGATTCGTGTCCATAGCAGCATCTTCCATGGTTTGTAATAGCGTAATTTCGCCATCCAAATACTCCGCTTGATTTTGGGCAAAATAACCCAATTGCACATTATGGCCTAATTTTATAGTTCCTTGGTATTCAAATTCGTTGACAATCGCTTTGATAAAGGTCGATTTTCCTTGTCCATTTTGACCCACAAAAGCAATTTTACTTCCGCGTTCTACCAATAAATTAATATCTTTCAAAATCGTATTATCTCCGTAACTTTTAGTTACGTTTTCAGCCTCTACTACTACTCTACCCGGTTCTTTTGATACAGGAAAAGAAATATTCATGACTGAATTATCGTCTTCGTCCACTTCAATTCGTTCTACTTTGTCTAATTTTTTGATTAACGATTGCGCCATGGATGCTTTAGAAGCTTTAGCACGGAATTTTTCAATTAGTTTCTCTGTTTCTTCAATTTTTTTAGCCTGATTTTTTTGGGTAGCCAATTGCTTTTCGCGAATTTCATGACGCAATTCCAAATATTGCGAATAGGGTTTGTTGAAATCGTACGCTTTTCCTAGTGAAATTTCGATAGTTCTATTGGTCACATTATCCAAAAACATTTTATCATGGGAAACTATTACCACTACACCCGGAAAATTACGTAAAAATCCTTCTAACCAAATAATACTCTCAATATCCAAGTGATTCGTTGGCTCATCCAGCAACAAAATATCATTGGATTGTAATAATAATTTAGCCAACTCAATACGCATTCTCCAACCTCCTGAGAAAGTTTCGGTTTGGTTATTAAAAACCTCTCTTCTAAATCCTAATCCCAAAAGTATTTTTTCAGTATCGCCAACATAATTGTAGCCCCCTAGTAATTCAAATCGGTGCGTATAATCAGATAAATTTTCAATGATTTGTGAGTATTCTTCACTTTCATAATCGGTTCGGGTAACCAATTGATGATTGATTTCTTCTAGCTTTTTTTCGACAATTTTAATTTCGGTAAAGGCTTCATACGCTTCTTCCAAAACCGTTCTTCCTTGTTCAAAATCGATGTCTTGTCGAAGAAATCCCATTCGAATTTCTTTCTCTTGAGCTATACTTCCTGAATCTGGAGCAAAATCACGGGCTAAGATTTTTAGCATGGTCGATTTTCCGGCACCATTTTTACCTACAAGACCTACTCGGTCTCCGGCACCAAGGCGAAAAGTAACTTCTTCAAATAAAAAAGAGCCTCCGAATGAAACGGACAAATTGTGTATGTTGAGCATAGTTTATGACTAAAAGTGCAAAGGTACTTTTTAAAAAATGTACCTTTGTTAAAAATTTTTGCAAATGTTAAAAAAAGGATCCAAACTAAATAGTATTTTAACAGGAAGTTGTCCTAAATGTCAAAATGAAAGTATGTATGTGGATAAAAATCCACTACATCTTAGCAAAGTGCTTAAAATGAATGAAAATTGCAGCCATTGCGGTTTAAGATATCAAATTGAACCTTCCTTTTTTTATGGCGCTATGTATGTGAGTTATGGTTTGAATGTTGCTGTTGCTGTTGCTGCATTTATTATTTCAAAGTTGTTTTTGGGATTAGACCTGGTTCAAAGTTTTATTGTCATTGTTAGTATGGTGGTAATAGCTTTTCCATTTGTAGTACGTTGGGCTAGGAATATCTACATCAATATGTTTGTATCTTATGATCCAAACGCTTCTAAAGAGTAACTCTATTATTTTTTTTATTGGCAAATCGTTGAATATCGATTTCCTTTGATAATGGGGTTTTATTTTCGATTGAATCGTACAAGGCTTTTGCCATCGCTGGACCAAGCATCACTCCGCGAGTTCCAAGCCCATTCAATATATGAATTCTATTATATGTAGTATGAGTTCCTATCAAGGGTCTTCGATCACGAACTGTTGGGCGTACGCCAGCAAAGTGAGAAATAATTTCAAAATCGCAACTAATAATTTCTTGTATTCTTTCCATTAACTCGGATTTTCCCTCTTCAGTAGGTAAGTCTGTTTTTTCTTTCCAATTGTAAGTTGCTCCCACTTTAAACAGATGATTGCCTAAGGGTAAAATAAAGACGCTGGTGTTTATAATTACGTCCAAATCTAAGTTGGGTGCTTTAATGATAAATAACTCCCCTTTGGTACCGTCTAATGGCAATTGATTAAAAAATGGATTAGCATGCAATCCAAAACCTTCTGCAAAAATGATATGTTTGGCTTGAATGTCTTTGTATTGAATTCCAGTTTCTTTAAAAAAAATAGTATCGTACTCGAATGAATCTTGTCGAAACCAATTATTCTGAATTAAATAGTTTCTGTAAGTTGATAATAACAGAGATGTATCAACATATCCCGTATGCAGTACTTCTCCATAACCAAATGGAGCGGAAATCCCTTTGTATTCTTTAAAATGTAATTGATTCGATAGAAATGGAGCCAATGCGGGTTTGTCTGAAGCGGCAAACCAATTGTTTTGTTCTTCCATAGAAAAGAACTTTCTCAGGATTGGCTTTTTAAAATCAAATTGTTGTTCGATTTTAGACTTTAATTGGTTGTAAAAAAAATTCATGGTAACCAATTGCGATTGTGCTTCCCATACTTCGCTAAAACGCTTTAAAATAACTGGATTGTATAAACCTCCCGCAACTTTAGATGAGCTTTGCGAATCGTTATCAATTACCAAAATAGTTTTATTATTTCGTAGGGCTTCCTCAGCAAATGAAATGCCTGCCAATCCACAACCAACAATTAAATAATCAATCATGCCATAAATTTTAATAGAACAAAGAAAGGGTTTTAAAAGAAAAAACTCTTACTTAAAAGTAAGAGTTTTTTCTGTTTTTATATATCAAAAAATTAATAATTCCACATATCTTGTTCAAAACTGCGAATTTTATCTTTCACTCGATCGGATTCTAACAATTGATTTTGTGCATTGTTATTCATATAATCTTTAATATCTCTATCTCCATAAACATTTTCTTCTTTATAAATCAAGCTATTGAAACGACGTGAATTTAAAATTTGATCAAAGCTAATTGGCATGGAAGAATTTTTTTCGTTGAAAGCAGAAGCTCTGAACAAAGTCTCTCTAGCATCTGGGAAGAACACCCAAAACAATTCAATATAATCTGGATCTTCACTATCCATAGTATATACATCGGGTGTTACAGGACAAATTCCTAGCAAACGGTACTTCAACTCACTTTGACGTTTGTCAAAATACCAGACACCTTTTATTTTATATTGAGTAACATCTTGTGAAGTCAAATCTCTTTGTATAATATATTCAGGTGAAATTTTAGCACCTGCATTCAATTGCTCTCTACCAGCATCAGTAGTATCGATTCGTGACAAAGAAGCTTTGATATCTTTAAATGATTTTTTAGTGTTGAAATAACTATCAGTATATACTTCAGTGATTTTACCTTTTTTAATTCCTTTAATCAATACATCATATAAGGAACGTCTTTCTGGACCTACATTAGCCGTATCAATTGGAAAATACAATGGAAAATTAATTTTTTCGCCTAAATCAATTATTTCCCAGGTTGTTCTTTGCATCAAAATATCTCTATCATTAACATACCCATATGTTAAGGGTTTGTTATTATCGGACTTCAATTGACCCGCTGATTTGATACCAATTTGGCTTGGTGATTTTGCGTTTAGCAAATTCGATTGTCCAAAAGAAGCTACACTACAACTGAATGAAAAAATAGCTATTAAAAAACTTCTAACGTTTATCATGATTTAAATATATTGAGTAGTTTGTTATTTCTACTTATTATTGTATTTCATAAATTACTGGTGCCGTTCTTGGCAACATATAACTTCCAGCACCCACTAATTTTGTCTTAATCTCAGAAATAGTTACTTGATCTCCTCTTCCCGCTTTAGCCAAAACCGATTTACATTGTGCGTTCAATTTATTTCCTGGAACCACTACTGTAGGTTGACCTGTCACTTTAAAGTTAAATCCGACTACATCTAAGCCTACTTCAAAATCAAAGTCAACTAATTTAGCCCCAACAGTAGAAATCTCTAAACTTGATTTAGGACCTTTCACCACACCCATTTCACCTCTAATTGTCCCTACAGGACCCGGAATTCCTTTAATTCTAAAAGATTTTTTATCTGAAACTTTAGAACCATCAGGCAAAGTTCCTGTTACATTAATTACTACTTCATTACCCGCACCAGGATTCATAATATATTTACCAGATCCAGCAGAACGTAATCCAGTTGCGCTTGCCGTTACTTTATCAGAAGCTACGCCTGCAAATGAAATAGATATTGGGTTTGCAACCCCTCTATAAACTACATTCATTTTATCTGCTGAAATCGTAGCTGAATTAGGACGTGGTACAACCACATATTTACCTTCAAAAGCTAGTGGAATAGTTTCACCATCTTGAACGAAAGTAAACTTACCATTTATTTTTTGTTCTCCAACACCACCAGCTGTCAATGAAATTATGGCTTGACCATTTTCTAATTTACCAGGACCCTGGAATGAAGTAGGTTTAGTATTGGCATCGTATTTTCCTAACACTACTTTACCCGTTACTTTTTCACCTTGGTAGTATGCATTTTTATCCAACAATACAAGTGCAGTAAAATTTTTCATGGAAGAGGCTTCAACAGCGGCTTTCCCTAACAAAATACTATAAATATCAGCTTCTGCTTTTTTAACATCATTTTGAAATGAAGTCAATTTTGTCAACGATGCAATGGCTGGAAATCCTTTGAAATGGTAATCTAAATACATTTTAGTAACTCCTTCACCATCTTTGACATCAGCCGTTGTAAACTTAGCGTTAATCTCAGCTAAAACTCCTTTAAGTTTGCTATTATTTCCAACTGCGCCTTTCATATCGGCAACATATTTAGAAAAATTAGCTACAATTTCTTTTCCTTTTTTAGAATAGCCATCACCTTCAAACCAACCTTCGTCAATAGCAGCACCTGTATCCATAAATTCGTAGGGTAACTTACCCGTAGCTTCATCTATTTCAACGCCTTCAATAGCCTCAGATTTTAATGTGCCAATATAGGCGTAAAATTCTTTTGAAATTTCAGCCACTTTTTTTGCATCAGCCGCCGCCTGAATGAAGTGAGAATCTTCACCTGCTTTTTTCTCTAAAGCCTGTAACATACTTGCATTCATAGATTCAGCACTTACATTTGCAGCATCAAATTTTTCATTCAAAGAGCCAAAGGCAGATAATACTTCTTTGGACATATTTAAAGCTAACATTGCAATGAAAACCAGATACATCAGGTTCACCATCTTCTGTCTAGGACTTAATTTTCCTCCTGCCATTTTTTTTAATAATTAGTTAGTAGCGTGATTTGGTATAAACCTAATTATTATCCTTTGTTACCCATTGCAGAAAGCATTCCACCATATACTGTGTTCAATGAAGCAATATTTGCTGTCATCGATTGCATTTGTTGTTTCAACATCGCTGCATTTTCAGCAATATCTTTATTCGCTTTTTCATTAACTGATGCACTCTCTAATTGCAATTTATATAAGCTATTCAAGGACTCCATTTGAGCCGCAGCTTTAGTCAATTCTTCACTATACTTTTTAGTAGATAACAAAGAGTCAACTGTCGGAACAATACCTTTTGCCGCTGATTCAAAGTTTTTAATGCTATTTCCTAAACTTGCCATCAACTCAGCGTCAATTTTAGCTTCTTTTAACATGGTATCTAATTTTTTAGAAAGCATTCCATCCGCATCTGACGTATCTTCTTTCTTTTTAGCTTTTTGTTTCCCTTCACTACCAGCTAATTCTGGGTAAACTAACGTCCAGTCTAATTCATCTTCTACTGTATCAAATGCTGATAATGCAAAAATAAAAGCCTCAGTTAAAAGTCCGATAACCAATAATTCACTAGCACCTGTCCAGTGTTGAATTTTGAACAATGCTCCTACAATTACTACAGCCGCTCCCATACCGTAAGCGAAATTCATTACTTTCTTATTAATTAATGCCATAATTATGTATTCGTTAAATGATTTATTTTTTTACTTTTTTAGTAGATATTTTTTGAGTTCCCATATAATTTTGAACTGTTCTAAAACCTATATAACTTCGGGCTGAATCAGCATACTCGTAATCTCTTGTAGATACTTGAAGCATATAAGCTACATCTTTCCATGATCCTCCGCGAACTACCTTTCTTTTATTTTGATTGTCGTCAACGGTTGGGCTCATACTAGAAACATATTCATAAGCACCAGCATCATAGGCTGAAGCAGTCCATTCTGATACGTTACCCGCCATATTGTATAAATTGTACCCATTAGGATCAAAAGATTTTGCTTCAACAGTATACAAAGCATTGTCAGCAGCATAATCTCCTCTACTTGGCTTAAAGTTAGCTAGGAAACAACCTCTTTCGTTTTTAGCGTAGGGCCCACCCCATGGATAAGTAGCGGATTGCAAACCACCTCTGGCAGCATATTCCCATTCTGCTTCAGAAGGTAATCTGAATTTATTTACTGTATCTCTACCTTTTTTCTTAGACTTAACATATCCATTTTTGTATGAAGTTCTCCACTCGCAAAAAGCAAGCGCTTGAGTTTGTTTTACACCAACAACTGGATATTCCCCATAAGCTTTGTGCCAAAAATATTCATTGTGCATCGGCTCGTTGTAAGAATAATTGTAATCTTTAATCCAAACTGTTGTATCTGGATACACTTTTACCTGTTCCGTTCTTATAAAGTCTTGTCTTTTCCCTCCTTTAGATTTTGCTGCAGCTTGTATATCCATCCAAGTGTAGCGAAATTTCAATTTATCAACGTCAATGGTTCGAACTCCATTGTAAGAGGCTTCCAAAGGCAAATACATAGAATCCATCACCTCAGCATAATATTCATCAGGATATTTTTTTGTATCCGTAATTAATTTTACTTTTTTGTTGATTTTTCTTCCTGCATATTCATTATCACCAGACCCGAGACTGTAATAATTGTCATACATATATTTGTCATAGGCATTCATTTTTGTAGGATCACTATCATTAAAAGCAAAGTCTGCAATACTACCAGAATTTTTACCTTTTCCATTTGCTCCTGCTTTTTGACCATTCAAATCGGCTAGAATTGCTAAACGCATTCGCATTGTCGAATCTTTAACCCACTCTACAAACTGTCTATATTCATTATTAGTTACCTCTGTTTCATCCATATAAAAAGAAGGAACAGTTACTGTTTTAGTGGGCGCATCTTCAACACCTGCTATATCCTGATCTGATTTTCCCATAATAAAGGAACCTCCTTGAACTAATGACATTCCGTAAGGTTTTTCAGGATTCCACTTGGCTCCTTTTGTTCCAACTAATTCTCCTTTATCGCCAGATTTTCCGCAACTGATTAAGAGGGTTAGAATTACTGTAAATGCAATGAAATTCTTCATATAATTTTGCGTTATATTTTCTTTAATTTTGAATGTGTAAACCTATTTATTATTTTCCTAAAATGCAATTTTTTTATTTAGAAAGGTTTTTATTGGGGAAACTTTTCTTTAAATAGTATTTTTTCTTTGTGCTTTCCACCATCTTTCTGGCAATTCTTGATCGCATGCCATAAGATATTCTTCATAAGAACAGGGTAATAACGTATTACGTTTTAATTTATTGTGGCCATTTAAAGTAAATGGAATTTCAATCCACCAGCGATCGGTTTTATCACTCTTGTAGAATACTAATTCTTCCTCTTCTGTAGGAACAATATATTTCAAATAATTCTCTCTACTTCCAAAAGGATATTCATTAGATCGATAATGAAATCCTTCGATAAAATACCATATAATTTGTGCTAGTAATATTGATTCTTGCGCAGTATCATTATGATTAAATACCCCAAATGAAGTCACCTTATCACTAATCCCAGCATATCTTGACAAAGCACAAATTTCTTTACCATTAAAACCGTTGGGTACATATTGTGCAAAATTTCCAGAATCAGAAGATTTTACCGAATTCATATCCAAACTCACCAAATCTGCATCACGAAAAACAGGCTCAGCAATAGCAATTGTGGTAGAAACTTCACCTAAACGATAGGCGTCAAAAAATAATTTTTCAATCAAATCAATTTCTTCTTGCGAATTGAAATACGTTTGGTATCCTATATTGCAATAGTTAAATAAGTTATTAGGTTCTTCAATAACAATCTTAGTTAAATAGGAAGAGGCTGAAATAACATCACTTTCTTTTCCAAGATCAAATTTACTATCAATAGCGACTAAATTGACCATTTGCTCTAAGTCATCGTAAGCTCTATACAACGCATAGGTTAAGTCCTGTGAACCTCCAATTATAATTGGAATTACTTTGTTTTTTATTAAATTAGAAACTACCTTTTTTAATGCAAAATAGGTGTCTTCGATAGTATTTCCAGCCAATATATCGCCAAAATCAGCAATGGAGGCATCCCAGTTGCCAGGGTATAATGAATATAATTCTTTACGAATAGCTAACAAATCAATTTCAGGATTACCATTTTTATTGCCTCTGTTTTCTAAAACCCCAATGATACCTATTGTCACTTCACTAACTTCTGGAAACGCTTCCGAAGTATGTAAAACAACCTTACTCCCCAATTGCTGGGAAGACAATCCTTCAATATAATCAAGGATTTCAGTGTTTAAAGATGATAGAAAATCAAATTCCATTTTTTATTTCTTTTTGACAGTCGGTTTTTTTGCAGCCGAAGCCTTTTTGGCTGGAGCTTTCTTAGCTGCTACTTTCTTTGCAGGGGCTTTTTTAGCAATCATTTCTTGAACTTCTTCCAATGTTAATTTACTTGCATCAACATCTTTACTCAATTCAATTTTGATTTTGCCTTTGGTAATAACTGAACGTCCCCAACGAGCTTTTTCAACAACAATTCCTTCTGCTGACCAATTATGAATTACTTTATCAATATTTTTCTGCAGTTTGTCTTCAATTAATTCTTCAATATCAGCTTGAGATAAATTATCAAAATCGTATTTCTTACTTACGTTAATAAAAACACCATCCCATTTAATAAAAGCGCCAAAACGACCCACCCCTTTTTGCACACCAAATCCCTTATATGTAGCAATTGGTGCATCAGCTTGCGCTTTTTCTTCAATTAATTCTTGTGCTCTTTCTAAAGAAACATCTAAAGGATCTTCGCCTTTTGGCAACGAAATGAATGCGGCTCCGTGACGAACATAGGGTCCATAACGTCCATTACTAACTTCGACTTCTTCGCCTTTATACAAACCTAAATTTTTGGGTAACAAAAACAGGTTCAAAGCATCTTCCAAAGTAATATTACCAATATTTTGATCAATTTTTAGACTAGCAAATTTTTTCTCTTCGTCTTCCGCATCTCCAATTTGAGCCATAGGACCAAATTTACCTAAACGAACTGAAACCGGTTTTCCTGAAGCTGGATCTGTACCCAAAATTCGTTCGCCACTTTCTCTATCAGCATTCGCTTCAACATCTTTTACGTTTGGGTGAAATTTATCATAGAATTCCTGCATCATCTTAGCCCATTCGATATTTCCTTCGGCGATTTCATCAAAATCTTGCTCTACTTTAGCCGTAAAATTATAATCCAAAATAGCGCCAAAATTTTTCACTAAGAAATCAGTAACAATAGTTCCAATGTCAGTTGGAACAAGCTTTCCTTTATCAGAACCTGTATTTTCTTTTAATACTTTCTCCACTACTTTGCTCGATTGCAAAGTCAGTTGTGTATATTTTCTTTCTTGCCCTTCTAAGTTTCCTTTTTCAACATAATTTCTGTTGATAATAGTAGAAATTGTTGGTGCATAAGTCGAAGGACGACCAATTCCCAGTTCTTCTAATTTTTTAACCAACGAAGCTTCAGTGTATCTTGCAGCAGCTCTGGAATATCGCTCTGTAGCTGTGATGAAATTGTTGTCTAATTTTTCATTGACTTTAAGCGCAGGTAACATTCCTTCTTGCTCTTCATCATCCTCGTCATTTCCTTCCAAATATACTTTTAAAAATCCTTCAAAAAGCAATACTTCTCCCGAAGCTGTAAACACTTCGGAATGATTATTTGCTTCAATTTTAACATTGGTGCGTTCTAACACGGCATCACTCATTTGAGAAGCTAATGTTCGCTTCCAAATCAAATCATACAAACGTGCTTGATCTCTGTCAATATTTACTGTATGACGAGACATATCCGTGGGGCGAATCGCTTCGTGGGCTTCTTGAGCACCTTTACTTTTATTGGTAAAATTACGTGGTCTAGAAAACTCTTTTCCGTACGATTTGGTAATTTCAGCTTGAGCTGCGTCCATGGCTTCCTTAGACAAGTTCACACTATCTGTTCTCATGTACGTAATTAAACCCGCTTCATATAGTCGTTGTGCTAATTGCATGGTAATTCCAACAGGCAAATACAATTTACGAGCCGCTTCTTGTTGTAAAGTAGAGGTCGTGAAGGGTCCCGTTGGTGATTTTTTTGTTGGCTTTGTTTCTAAATCCAAAACTTTATAAGTGGAACCTATATTTTGGTTTAAAAAATCTTCGGCCTCTTTTTTAGTATTGAAATTTTTAGGCAATTTCGCTTTTACCGTTTTACCTGCTTCATTAATGAATTCAGCAGAAACAGAATAGGTTGCAACAGCCTTGAAGTTTTGAATCTCACGTTCACGTTCCACTATCAAACGAACCGATACCGATTGCACACGACCCGCTGAAAGTCCGCCTTTTACTTTTCTCCACAAAACAGGTGATAATTCATAACCCACTAAACGATCTAAAACGCGGCGCGCTTGTTGCGCATTGACTAAATTATAATCAATTTCTCGAGGATTATCAATCGCTTTAAGAATAGCCGATTTAGTAATTTCGTGAAAAACAATGCGCTTTGTTTTATTTTTATCTAATTTTAATTCTTCGGATAAATGCCAAGAAATAGCTTCTCCCTCACGATCCTCATCGGAAGCTAACCAAACCATATCAGCGTTTTTTGACAAGGTTCTTAGTTTGCTAACCAATGCTTTTTTATCGGCAGAAACTTCATATTTAGGTTTGAAACCATTTTCAACATCTACTCCAATTTCTTTAGAAGGCAAGTCGGCAATATGTCCATAACTTGATTCAACTTGAAAGTCGCTTCCTAAAAATTTTTCAATTGTTTTAGCCTTTGCAGGTGATTCCACTATAACTAAATTCTTTGCCATATCCCGTTTGTTTGTGTCCGCAAAAGTATGGGATTTTTTTAAATTTTAAGATTTTTAAATTTTAATTATAAATTTTATGCGCAAAAATTACTTTTCACCAAATCTAAATTCTGAGTTATAAAAAACTATTACACTAAAGCCAACGCTTTTTAAATGCCCTATTTTTAAACTATTGATATGAACTACTAATTTGAATACAACATAAAATAGTGTTAAAAGATAAACTGCCATCTTGTCATATTTCTTTAAATTGACGTATATTTGCACTATTGAAAATTAGTAATGGAAAAAGTAATTGAAGAAAGTAAACAAGGTGAAAGTCTTGTTTTAAAACATAAAAAAGAAAACACTAAAAAACTCTTTATAGAGAGTTATGGTTGTGCTATGAATTTTTCAGACAGCGAAATAGTAGCTTCTATTTTATCTGAAAATGGTTTTAATACCACACAAATATTGGAAGAAGCCGACTTGGTTTTAGTCAATACCTGTTCTATTCGTGATAAAGCAGAACAAACTATTCGGAAACGTTTAGAAAAATACAATGCTGTAAAACGAATCAATCCTAAGATGAAAGTGGGTGTTTTAGGCTGTATGGCAGAACGTTTAAAAAGCCGATTTTTGGAGGAAGAAAAAATAGTAGATTTAGTAGTTGGTCCCGATGCTTACAAAGATTTACCCAACTTGCTAGCTGAAGTTGAAGAAGGTCGAGATGCCATCAATGTTATGCTATCCAAGGAAGAGACCTACGGCGATATTGCTCCCGTTCGTTTAATGAGCAACGGTATAACGGCATTAGTTTCCATTACTCGTGGTTGTGATAATATGTGTACCTTTTGTGTAGTGCCTTTTACCCGTGGTCGTGAGCGCAGCCGTGAACCACAAAGTATCATGAAAGAAATTCAGGATTTATGTGACAACGGATTTAAAGAAATTACGCTGTTGGGGCAAAATGTGGATAGTTATTTATGGTACGGTGGCGGATTGAAAAAAGATTTTGAAAATGCCAGCGAAATGCAAAAAGCAACCTCTATTGGGTTTGCACAATTATTAGAAAAAGTTGCCGTTACTTTTCCTAAAATGCGGATCCGATTTTCGACCTCTAACCCACAAGACATGCATGAAGAAGTACTTCATGTAATTGCAAAACACCCCAATATTTGCAAGCATATTCACTTACCCGTTCAATCAGGAAGTAATCGTATCTTAAAGGAAATGAACCGTTTGCATACCAGAGAAGAATACATGACGTTGATTAATAAAATCAGAACTATCATTCCAGAATGTTCGATTTCGCAAGATATAATTGCCGGTTTCCCAACTGAAACCGAAGAAGACCATCAAGACACTATGAGTTTAATGGACTATGTAAAATATAATTTTGGGTATATGTATTCTTATTCAGAACGTCCTGGCACCTTGGCTGGACGTAAAATGGAAGACGATGTTCCTGAGTTAACTAAAGCGAGACGCTTACAAGAAATTGTTGACTTACAACAAAAACACGCTTGGTTCCGATCCGAAGAATTTATCGGGCAAACCGTAGAAGTTTTAGTAGAGAAAGTGTCTAAAAAATCAAAAGAAGAATTTTCGGGTAGAAATTCACAAAGTATTACAGTAGTATTCCCCAAAGAAAATTATAAAATAGGTGATTTTGTAAATGTAAAAATAACTTCATGTACTAGCGGAACCTTAAAAGGAGAAGCCGTTGGTTGGAGTGAAATGAATTAAAAAGAATGAATAATTGACAATGGATCATTGATAATTTCAATACCAGAAAATTAATTGTTCATTGTTAATTATCAATTATCAGTTGAATAAAATGGAAACAGTTCAATCAATAAAACAACGATTTGAAATTATTGGGAATGACCCAAAATTAAATCGTGCCATAGAAAAAGCTATTCAGGTTGCTCCTACCGATATTTCGGTATTAGTTATTGGAGAAAGTGGAGTTGGAAAAGAAAGTATTCCAAAAATTATCCATTCGTTATCTCATAGAAAACACGGAAAATATATTGCCGTAAACTGTGGTGCAATTCCTGAAGGTACCATTGATAGTGAGCTTTTTGGTCACGAAAAAGGAGCATTTACAGGAGCAACTAGTACTCGTGAAGGGTATTTTGAAGTAGCCAATGGCGGAACTATTTTCTTAGACGAAGTGGGCGAATTACCCTTAACAACTCAGGTGCGACTGCTACGTGTTTTGGAAAATGGCGAATTTATAAAAGTAGGTTCTTCACAAGTTCAAAAAACTAACGTACGTATTGTTGCTGCTACTAATGTAAATTTGTTTCATGCTATTGAAAAAGGGAAGTTCAGAGAAGATCTGTATTACCGTTTAAGTACGGTTGATATTGGATTACCTCCTCTTCGCGAACGTAAAGAAGATATTCATTTGTTGTTTAGAAAATTTGCTGCTGATTTTGCTCATAAATACAAAATGCCTCCACTAAAATTAGATGAAAATGCAATTCAATTGTTACAAAAATTTAGATGGAGCGGTAACATTCGCCAATTGCGAAATGTGGCTGAACAGCTTTCAGTTTTAGAAACTAGTCGCGACATAACTGCAATTACTTTACAGTCGTACTTACCTACTGAAGGAACTAATTTACCATCAGTTGTTAGTGATAAAAAAAGCGATAGTGATTTTAATACCGAAAGAGAAATTTTATACAAAGTCCTTTTCGACATGAAAAGTGATCTTCATGATTTGAAAAAATTGACTTTAGAATTGATGAAAAATGGGAGTTCCAAAGTACAAGAAACAAATCAAAATCTAATCAAAAAAATTTACGGTTCTCAAGAAAATGATAATGAAATAGATTTTGAAGAAACCCCAAGAACAGCTTTAATTTCGAATCAAAACAATGAAGTAGAAGAGTATGATGAACCTGAAGACAATTATCTTTTTGCAGAGACGATTGAAGCTGAAGAAGAAATACTGAAATTGGAACAAAAAGAAATCGAAATGATTAAGCGTTCTTTAGAAAAAAATAAAGGCAAACGGAAAGCAGCTGCTGATGAACTTGGAATATCTGAACGTACTTTGTACCGAAAAATAAAACAATTTGATCTGTAATTAATTTTGATCGTTTTTGAATACCTTTGATTTTTAATTGAAAAAATGAAAAATACCTTTTACCTATATATAGTTTTAATAGCACTAACGCTTTCAAGTTGTTCTGTATATAATTTTACAGGAACTGGAAAAATTGATGCTAAAACTTTTCAGGTCAATTTTTTTCAGAACAATGCAGAAATTATTGAACCCGGAATTGATAGAACGTTTACATTAACATTACAAGATTTAATTCAGAATCAAACGAATCTGAATTTGGTCAAAAATGGCGCTGATTTAACCTATGAAGGCGAAATAGTAGATTATAGAATTAGTCCTATGACGGCGACTGCTGATCAACAAGCATCCCAAAATCGCTTGAAAATCAGAGTTAATGTTCGTTTTACGAATAAAAAAACCGAAAAGGATGATTTTGAAAAAACATTTGAATTTTTTTATGATTATCCAGCCAATGCACAATTAAACGGAAATACATTGAATAAGGCTTTAGATGAAATTTTTGAAAGAATAACACAAGATATCTTTAATGAATCATTAGCCAAATGGTAAATTAAAAATGATAATTTGGCAATTTGTTAATTTAAAATAGGTTTCAAATTATCAAATAAACAAACAACATTTATGAACGTTACAGATTATACTTCATTAATAAACAAACCCGATGCTATCAATGAAAAGCAAACGGAATCCTTAAGCAATGTTTTGGAGGACTTTCCCTATTTCCAAAGTGCTCGAGCTCTTCGATTGAAAGGTTTGTTCAATCAAAAAAGCTTTAAGTATAATTATTCATTAAAAACAACCGCCGCTTACACTACAGATCGATCAGTTCTTTTTGATTTTATCACTTCAAATACCTTTACGGCTATTCAGAAAGGATATTATGATAAAAAAGTACAGGAACTTCTTGCTATTGATGTAATCGATAGTGAGGTTATAGTTGATGAAATACCAAAAAGCAACCACACACCTGAAGTTTCAATTCTTGAATCTATTAATGAAATAATGCCAACTCAAGAAGTAGAGAAAAAACTAGAAATTGGTAAACCGTTAGATTTTTCAATTGATGAAAAACATTCGTTCCAAGAGTGGCTTCAATTGTCCCGAATTCAACCGATTGTAAGGGAGAAAAATGAAAATATAACTACAAGTTCATTAAACGAAAAACAAAAGCAAAAAAATAAATTAATTGATCAATTTATAGCATCCAACCCAAAGATTCCATCTGTAAAAAAAGAGGGCGCTATCATTTCAAGCTTGGATAAAAATACAGAAGATAATTCCATATTGATGACTGAAACGCTAGCAAAAGTTTATTTAGAACAAAAAAAATATCAAAAAGCAATTCAAGCGTATGAAATATTAATTTTGAAATATCCAGAAAAAATTACTTTCTTTGCAGACCGTATTTCGGATATAAAGATTTTACAACATAATAACAATAATTAACAATGAGTACATTTTCAATTTTTTTAGTTTTAATCACAATAGTTTGCTTTCTATTGGTAGTAGTAATCATGGTTCAAAACCCTAAAGGAGGTGGCTTATCAACTTCTATTGGAGGGTCTCAAATGTTAGGTGGTGTGCAAAAAACTACAGACTTTTTAGACAAAAGTACTTGGACGTTAGCGGCTATTTTAATTGGACTTATTTTACTTTCTAGCTTAAGTTTTACTGGCTCGTTAAGTGATAACGATTCTAAAATCATTGAAAAAACAGAAGTGCCTGCTACTACAACGCCTACTGCTCCTGAAGCACCTGCTACTAAATAAGAAGTATTCAATATACAAAAATGCCAGCCTGTCAAAGCTGGCATTTTTTTTAGGAAAAAATGTCAGTCAATTTAAGATGGCACAATTTCTGAATTAAAAAAAGTAATTCATTAAAAATAATTTAAAAATATAATATCATGGGATTAAACATTAAACCACTTTCAGACCGCGTTCTTATAGAACCAGTTGCTGCAGAAACAAAAACTGCTTCAGGAATTTTTATTCCAGATACCGCTAAAGAAAAACCACAAAAAGGAACTGTTGTAGCCGTAGGTAATGGAACAAAAGAACACACAATGACTGTAAAAGTAGGTGACACTGTTCTTTACGGAAAATATGCTGGTACCGAATTAAAATTAGAAGGCAAAGATTATTTAATCATGCGCGAAGACGATATTTTGGCAATCATTTAATTAGTATTAAGATTAAAGAATTAAGTATTAAGATTAATAATTCAAACAAATAAACATTAAAATGGCAAAAGATATAAAATTTGATATTGAAGCACGTGACGGATTAAAACGTGGTGTAGATGCATTAGCTAATGCGGTAAAAGTAACTTTAGGACCAAAAGGTCGTAATGTTATTATTGGAAAAGCTTTTGGTGGACCAAACGTAACTAAAGATGGCGTAACCGTTGCAAAGGAAATCGAATTGCAAGATCCATTAGAAAATATGGGAGCTCAAATGGTTAAAGAAGTGGCTTCAAAAACGAATGATTTAGCAGGAGATGGAACTACTACTGCAACTGTGTTAGCTCAAGCTATCGTGAAAGAAGGCTTGAAGAACGTTGCTGCAGGAGCCAATCCAATGGATTTAAAAAGAGGAATTGACAAAGCGGTGGAGGCTATTGTTGCCGACTTGACCAAACAAGCTAAAGTGGTTGGAAGTGATTCTGAAAAAATCAAACAAATTGCTTCTATTTCTGCAAATAATGACGAAGTTATTGGTGAATTAATAGCTAATGCTTTCGCAAAGGTTGGAAAAGAAGGGGTAATTACTGTTGAAGAAGCTAAAGGAACAGATACGTTTGTAGATGTAGTAGAAGGAATGCAATTTGACAGAGGTTATCTTTCTCCATACTTTGTAACTAATCCTGAAAAAATGGAGGCGGAATTAGAAAGTCCGTACATTTTATTATACGATAAAAAAGTATCTTCATTAAAAGAATTATTGCCTGTATTAGAGCCAGTAGCGCAATCTGGAAAACCATTATTAATTATCGCAGAAGATGTTGACGGTGAAGCGTTATCAACTTTGGTAGTAAATAAATTACGTGGTGCCTTGAAAATTGCTGCTGTTAAAGCACCTGGTTTTGGTGACAGAAGAAAAGCCATGTTAGAAGATATAGCTATCTTGACAGGTGGAACCGTAATCTCTGAAGAAAGAGGATACACACTGGAAAATACTACAATCGAAATGTTGGGAACTGCTAAAAGAGTGACCATTGACAAAGACAATACTACAATAGTAAGTGGTGCTGGAGAAGCGGATTTGATTAAAAACCGTGTGAACCAAATCAAAGGTCAAATGGAGACAACTACATCTGATTATGATAAAGAAAAATTGCAAGAACGTCTGGCTAAATTAGCTGGAGGTGTGGCAGTATTATATGTTGGAGCGGCTTCTGAAGTAGAAATGAAAGAGAAAAAAGATCGTGTAGATGATGCACTTCATGCCACTCGCGCAGCTGTTGAAGAAGGAATTGTTGCTGGTGGAGGTGTTGCCTTGTTGAGAGCAAAAGCAGCTTTAAGTTCAATCAAAGCAGACAATGCTGACGAAGCAACTGGAATCCAAATTGTATCTCGTGCTGTAGAATCTCCTTTAAGAACGATTGTTGAAAATGCAGGATTAGAAGGTTCTGTAGTAGTAGCAAAAGTTGCTGAGGGTAAAGGTGATTTTGGCTACAACGCTAAAACAGACGAATATGTTGATATGCTTAAAGCAGGAATTATTGATCCTAAGAAAGTAACTCGTGTAGCTTTAGAAAATGCTGCTTCAGTTGCTGGAATGATCTTGACTACAGAATGTGCTTTGATCGACATTAAAGAAGAAACAGCACCAAGTCCAATGGGCGGAGGTATGCCAGGAATGATGTAATTCTGTTTACGAAGTACGATATAAGAAGTACGAAGTAAATTTTTAATTAAAAAAAATCCGAAGTTTTAACTTCGGATTTTTATTATAAATTTATTTTATGTTACAAAAAGATTGGTAATTCATTTTTTAAGAAAATTACCGCATATCCAATCTAAAAAATTTGATATAAAAGGATTGTGTTCATCCTTGATGGCATAAACATTGATAGAACTAATATAACTAATATTAATTCAATATTTATGAAAATCTACATTACCATTATCGCCTCCTTTTGCGTAGGATTTTTTCAAAATCTACATTCACAATCCACCTATTCATTAACGTCTAAAAACGAGATTGTTGGTAAATATTTACAAAATTATTTTTATTTAGACAGGCAAATAATTCACGTCCAGTTTAACAAACAACTATTTATAAATAATGAAGACATTACATTTAAAGGTTATGTGTTCAATAAAAACAAGAAAGCTTTAGAAGAAAACGCTTTCAACGTTCAATTAATAATATACGACAATCAGAAGAAAATTATTGACAAGCAACTCATTTTATGTAAAAATGGAATTTTTTCAGGAGGAATTCATCTTAACGATAAATTCAAATCAGGAAAATACAATTTTCAGTTTTTTACAAACTGGATGAATAATTTTATAGAAAATGATTTATTTGTACAAACCATAGAAATCATAGACAGAGACAACCCTTTTTACCTCAAATCAAATGAAATAAATTGGAAGACGGCGCAAGTAAAGTTTTTTCCAGAATGTGGTAAAATTATTGATAACATCTTTACATCAGTTGCAGTCAAAATTGAAGATTGTAACAATAAAGGAATTGAACTTAATAACATCCATTTATTAGATTCTAAATCGACCATTGTTTCTAGTTTTTCTACCAATAAAATGGGGAATGGATTATTTTACTTTCTTCCTAATAAAAACGAAAAATATACATTAAAAATAGTTAGTAAAGAATTAAAACTAATTGAGTCTTTGCCTCAAATTCAGGATAGCGGTATACTTATATCATATAATAATAATTTAAATAATGATAGAGTTGCTGTTGCAATAAAAACAAATAAAAAAGGACTTGATATTTATCAGAATAAAAAGTTTACTTTACTTGTTCAACAAGATGGAAATTGCATTCAAAATGAAATAAATTTTAATAATCAAGATACTGAAACTGAATTTATTTTCGATAAGAAGTATCTATCTACAGGAGTAAATAGTATTCGATTAATAGATGAGAATTTAAATGAAATATCCGAAAGATTAATTTTTAATTACCCTAAAAATTTTAACACTACTAATATAAATACAAAATTCATAACCAAGGATACCATTAAAATTAAAGCAGAAACGAATTTTAATAATGCAAATTTGAGCATAAGTATTCTTCCTGAAAAAAATCAATGCATAAAAAATACCAATTCTATTTTAGGTACCTTCTACTTAAATGCCTACTTAAAAAATCCAGTTATTGATAATTACAGCTACTTTGATCCAAATAATTCCAATAGAAAAAGAGAAATGGAAATGCTGATGTTGAGCCAATCGCATAGTAAGTACATTTGGAAAAACATTATATCAAATCCTCCTCAACCAACTTATCCGTTAAAAAAAGGAATAACGTTAAATGGTCAAATAGATAAATCAATAAAACCAGGTTCTAAATATAAAATTTCCCTCGTTTCATTAAAAGATAACGTTTTAGATGAAACAGATGTAGATCAAAACAACGAGTTTAAATTTGAAAATGTAATTGCGAAAGATTCCACTCTTTATCTATTTCAACTTGTTGACAAAAAGAATTCAATTATACCAACTAAAATTCAAGGTCAAATTTCAGACAATGAAATGGTATTAAATTATCCTTTACAGTCAATACAGAACGATTGTCCGATTGAAAAAAGCGAAACCAATAGTTTTTATTTTAGCAAAACCAATAATGAAGAGAGTATTATAAATTTAAATGAGGTAATAATCAAAAAAAATAAAAAAGAAATTTTTAAACATAGTCGTGAAATGAGTCTTATGGCTACCGCTTACAAAATAAGTGATAAACTACACAATAGTTTTCTTGACTTCTTGAAAACTCAAGGTTATCTTACTGGTGTTAATCCACGGGATAATACAGTATACATTCAAAGTCATCGCCCTGGACGTACTAGTATATATGTTGATAATTATTTTATTTCAGATTTTAACGAGTTGTTTAATCTAAACATGCAAGATATTGATGAAATATATATTGATAAAACAGGATTGTCTGAAAAATCTAGTGACAGTTATGAAACAATTAAAATATTTTTTAAAAAAGAACGAACTCTAAAAAAAGGTATATACAGTAAATATAGCCCTTTTTTTGTTGTCAATGGATTATCAAATGACTTCAATTTCAACAATATAAAACACAGAGATCAAAATGAATTTAATCTATTTGGATGTCTATTTTGGGAGTCTAATCTAAATATACGTGAAGAAAATAAATTTGAAATTCAATTCCCAATTGTAGGTAATCAAAAAGAAATTCAGGCACTTATAGAAGGCGTTAACATTGACGGTCAATTAATCTCGGAAATGAAAATTATTCCTATATCAAATCCGTAAAGTAAATGTTTATTTTATATACAAAAAATCCGAAGTTAAAACTTCGGATTTTTTGTTTTTTAGATTACTTGTCTTGTGGTCGTTTTCTTAATAATTTCAAGAAAACCGGAAAGGTTGAAATCAGAATTATCCCAATAATAATCATTTCAATATGCTCTTTCAAATCTATTCCAAAATTTAAAAAAATACCGTATAAATAATGTCCTGAAAAAACTAGAGTAAATGACCATAAAAAAGAACTCAAAATGTTATAAAACATAAACTTCTTTTTGTCCATTGATACTATTCCAGCTACAATTGGTGCAAAAGTTCTAAAAATAGGCAAGAAGCGAGCATAAATAATCGCTTTGCCACCATATTTTTCAAAAAAATCTTTGGACTGTAACAAGTACTTTTTCTTAAACCAAAAACTATCTTCTTTTTTAAATAAATAGTAGCCGCTTTTAGAACCAAACCAATATCCTACTGTGTTTCCAACAATTCCAGCAAAAGCAATTAATAGCGCTAAAAGAGTTACATTGATGAAATCATTATCGATTACTACAACATTACTGATCAAATCTCCGCTATATATACCTGAGAGAAAAAGTAAACTATCCCCTGGCAGAAAAAAACCAGCAAAAAGTCCGGTTTCTGCGAAAATGATAAAAAGAACAATATACAACCCAACTTGGACTCCGCCAATTGATAAGGTGATATAAAATTCCGGATTCAGTAACTGCGACCAATCAAAATTATTCATAAAAAACTAAAATTAGTATTGGCTGTGAAAATAGGTATATTTTAGCGCAACTACAATTTAAACGCAGTTTTTAAACTTTAATTAACTAATTGCTTTTTTTAATATCGTCCCTATCATAAAGACAACAATGATGTAAATTTTTGTAAACCTCATCATTCGCTCTAACTTCATAAGTATCGTGACCAACTTTAGCAATTGCTTTTTTTACTTCCAAAAGACTGCATTTTTCCTCATTCAGTAGTACTGTTAATTGATGCGACTCAATATTCCACACAGCTGATTTCACTCCGTCAACATTGAAAGCTGCTTTCTGAATGCGTTTCTGGCATTGTTCACAATTTCCATTTACTTCGGTAACGTATTTTGCATTTTTATTTTTTTTCACTTGTGCTTGAACTGAAAGTCCAACAAATACTAAAAGTACTATTGCAATTATTTTTTTCATAATTTCTATATTTAATTTTTTGATATTGAATTTGATTTTTGACATTGATATTGATCTTTATTTTATTTTAAATCGCAAACCCGCATAATACATTTGACCGAAAATAGGCGCATAAACTATCGAAGAATCAAAACTTGTTCCAAAAGGATTTTCATTTCCAATAATAGCTCTAGATTGAGTATAATTACCAATATTTTCTCCACCAATATAGACTTCAAATACTGAGGAAAATACTCGTGTTATTTGAGTATTCATTAATGAATAAGCGAGTGAAAACTCAGGTAATTGATCTGTAATTGGATTGGTTTTAGTATTTGGTAATTGTTGTTTTCCAATCCAATTATAAGTAAAATCAAATCTCCATTGCTTTGAATTTAAAAAAGCTAATGTTTCATATTCCAAATTGGCAAAAAATCGGTTCTTAGCTTGTAGCGGTTTTTGATAAGTTCCCGACAGATAATCTGTCTGAACATCATATACTTTATACGCTGAGCGCATTTTAAAACTGTTGCTAAATTCGTAATTAAATTCCAATTGCATACTATTTGCAAAAGAATTGCCTTTCAAATTATAAAATAAGGCTTGTTGTGGGCTTTGCATTATATCTACTACCACCTGATTTTGAAAATCCGTTCGGTATACATCCAAAGTTGCATCTGCTTTTTTGCCAAAAAGAAGAAATGACTGCGTGAAACTAGCTCCATAATTCCATGCAATTTCAGGATTCAATCCATAGGTTTTCCCATTGGTATCCAAAATAGAAAAAATTCTTGAACTCGCAAAAAGCGATTGATTTTCTGCAAAAATATTAGCTGTTCGTTTTCCTCTACCCGCAGAAAATCTCAAAACCGCTTTTTCCCAAGGATTGTATCTCAAGTGCAAACGCGGGGTTACAAAAGTCCCCAATCGGTTATGATTGTCTAATCTTCCACCCAAAATTAAGCTAAAATTTTCATCATTGTCGTAGGTGTATTCAAAAAAGGCACCTACTGAATTGTCTGTTCTATTCCAATTTTGAGTAGTAACCAACTCTTGGTAATTATCCAATGTGAAATTCAAACCTGTTGCAAATTTATTCATCGTATTATTAATAATCGAATTGAAAATTAAGTTGGAATAAAAACTATTTTGTTTGATGTTGTATTGGCTTAAACCAAAATAGGACTGTTGATTGTGTGAGGTAAACGCATTTTGAAAACCGATACTTTGATAAGGCATATCTTTAAATACATAGCCTACTTTGGTGGCAAAATCCAAACGTTCTGTATCGATTTCAGATCCCCAAGAATTAGTAGTTCCTTTGTCTGTATTAGGGTTGAAATGCAATTGACCAGTTTGTTTTTTGTCATTCATATACCTGAAATTAATAAAACTGACCAATCCCCTTTCGGCATCATAATATTGGTAGCGATTTAACATATTAACCTGCTTAGTCAAAGGATTGTCCAAAAATCCATCTTTATTTTGATCCATTTTTGAGATTCGAGTATTGCCATGTAAGAACAAACTACTACTCCATTTATCAGATAACGAAGTATTCAAATGGGTGTTCAACTCAAATCGAGAATCGGTTGAACCATAGGCATTCAAAAAAAACGGAATGTCATTTATCGGTTTAATTAATTCGGTGTTAATTTGCCCCGAAATACTTTCGTAACCGTTGACCACACTACCTGCCCCTTTGGTGATTTGAATACTTTCCACCCAAGTACCAGGCGTAAATGATAAGCCATAGGCCTGAGAGGCACCACGAATAGAAGGAATATTTTCTTCAGTAATCATCAAATACGGGCTAGTTAACCCTAACATTTTGATTTGTTTAGTTCCGGTTAATGCATCCGAAAAATTGACGTCAATAGAAGGGTTTGTTTCGAAGCTTTCGGCCAAATTACAACAGGCGGCTTTAAGCAATTCCTTACTAGTAACTAAAGTGGTGTTCCCAGTAATAGTAAACGATTTTTGAAGTCCTTTACGTTTTGTGACCACTTTTACCTCATCCAATTTTTGTTGTCCAAAAACAGGAATCATTAGTAAAAGCAATCCAAAAATTAAGATTGTTTTTTTCATGTAAATATAATTTAATGTTGCAAAAAAAGTAATATAAGCTCCGTAGAACTTTACTTAATCAACATTAAAATCAGGCGTAAAAAATGTATTGACGATACAACTTAAATAGTGGAGGCGCATTTGCATTGCAATAATAAGATGCAATGGGTTTATTTAAAATTGTAGTTTGTGAAATTACTGTTGCTGCTTTATTTTCAGCCACTAGATAAGCTACAAAGGGTTCAAAAGAAAATGCTTTAAGTGTTGCATGATCTGATTTTTTTTCGATTTCAACTTTCTTGTTTTTACAACAATTGTCTTTTTTAAGTACTTTTTTAGCACAACAACTTTTAACTGATTGATTCGAGCTTGAAAGCGTTTGAACAGAAATGGATGCTAGTTTTTCGCCACAATAATGCATAGTTAATGACCATCCGATATTGGAAACCAATATCAAAATTGCTAACATTAAACCGATACATTTTTTGCATTTCATACTGCAAATTTACAAAACAATCCTACCATTCGATTTAAAATCGTGTTAAAGTTACTATTGGGAAGAATGTATATTGTAAAATAGAATAGTGCGTTTATAATAAATTAATACTTTTGTGTAAAAATAAATCCATGACATTTCAAGAATTACAACCGAGAGTTACATCAATAACAACAGACACGTCACTTTCTAGAGACGAAAAATTACAAGCTATTTGTCAAATACTTAACGAAAATGTGGCGCATTACAATTGGGTTGGTTTTTATTTTGCCAATCATGAAAATAGAACATTGCATTTAGGACCTTATGTTGGTGCTCCGACAGACCACACCGTAATACCATTTGGAAAAGGGATATGTGGTCAAGTAGCCGAATCAAATGCTAACTTTGTAGTGCCAGATGTTGCGGCTCAAGACAATTATATTGCGTGTAGTTTTACCGTGAAATCAGAAATCGTAGTTCCGCTATTCGTGAACGGAATCAACATTGGTCAAATTGATATTGACAGTCATGTTTTAGATCCCTTTACTATTGAAGACGAACGCTTTTTAGAATTTGTAAATAGTGAAGTAGCAAAACTGTTTTAAGTTTTTAAAAAATAAATATTTTTTTCAAAAAATAATAAGTACTTTTGCAGCCGTTACTCAATAGCTGTGTAACATACATAATAATCATTTAAATAATATTGGAATGTATTTAACTAAAGAAATTAAAGAAGAAATCTTCGCTAAACACGGAGGAAAAGCTGAAAACACTGGTTCTGCAGAAGGTCAAATTGCTTTGTTCACACACAGAATTAGCCATTTAACAGAGCACTTGAAAAAAAATCGTCACGATTATAACACAGAGCGTTCACTAGTACTACTAGTAGGTAAAAGAAGATCTTTACTAGATTACTTGAAGAAAAAAGATATCGTGAGATATCGTGAGATTATCAAAGTATTGGGTATTAGAAAATAATCAATATAAAAAAGAGGTGCGAAAGTGCCTCTTTTTATTTTAATACAACAACTAAAAAAGTTTGGTTTTTCATTGGAATACAACAACTACAACAACACAACTATTCTGTCGACAGGCGGAAAAACCAATGTAAAATTAAAAAAGGAAAATTTATGATTCCACAATTATTTGTAG
>CANHKZ010000005.1 GCA_947461425.1 Flavobacteriaceae bacterium
GATGCCAATTCTGGTAAAACAAAAGCGGTTTTGTCTGAAGATGGGACACATTACAAAATTACGGGTCAAAAAATGTGGATTTCTAATGCTGGATTTTGTTCTGTTTTCATCGTTTTTGCTCGAATTGGAGAGGATAAAAATATTACTGGATTTATACTTGAAAATAGCCAGGAAAACGGAATCTCTTTTGGAGAAGAAGAACACAAATTAGGAATCCGTGCTTCCTCGACACGTCAGGTTTTCTTCAACGAAACAAAAGTTCCTGTTGAAAATATGTTATCCGAAAGAGGCAACGGATTTAAAATAGCTATGAATGCCTTAAATGTTGGACGTATTAAACTGGCTGCGGCTTGTTTGGACGCTCAAAGACGAGTAACTTCGAATGCTATTAGCTATGCTAATGAAAGAGTTCAATTCAATACTCCTATTGCAAGTTTTGGTGCTATTCGTGCCAAATTAGCTGAAATGGCAACCTCTACCTATGCAGGAGAAAGTGCAACTTATCGTGCAGCACAAGATATTGAAACACGAATCAAACTTCGTGAAGCAGAAGGTAGTTCTCATCAAGAAGCTGAATTAAAAGGTGTTGAGGAATTTGCTATTGAATGTTCTATTCTTAAAGTAGCTGTTTCAGAAGATGTGCAAAATTGTGCAGACGAAGGAATTCAAATTTATGGTGGAATGGGTTTCTCTGAAGATACTCCAATGGAATCAGCTTGGAGAGACGCTCGTATTGCCCGTATATATGAAGGAACAAATGAAATTAACCGAATGCTGGCAGTAGGAATGTTAATCAAAAAAGCCATGAAAGGGCAAGTTGACTTGTTAGGCCCTGCCATGAAAGTACAGGAGGAATTAATGGGAATTCCTTCATTTGATACTCCAGATTATTCTGATTTGTTTTCAGAAGAAAAAGAGATGATTGGCAAACTGAAAAAAGCATTTTTAATGGTTGCGGGTGGTGCTATTCAAAAATTCGGTACTGATTTAGAAGCACACCAACAATTATTAATGGCAGCTGCTGATATGTTAATTGAAATATATATGGCTGAAAGTACTGTTTTAAGAACTGAAAAATTAGCTAAAAAACAAGGCGAAAAGAATGTTCAAGAACAAATAGCTATGGCAAGATTGTATTTATATCAGGCGGTTGATATTGTGACACAAAAGGGTAAAGAAGGTATCGTGTCTTTTGCTGAAGGTGATGAGCAACGTATGATGTTAATGGGATTACGTCGTTTTACCAAATATACCAACATGCCAAATGTAATAGCTCTTAGAGAAATAATTACCACAAAACTGGTTTCGGAAAATACCTATTGTTTTTAGGGCAAAGATAGTTTTTAGTTGAATTTAATTTGTTTTTAAAAACCGCTTCTAATTTATTTAGAGCGGTTTTTTATTTTAAGCAGATTTTAATAATGCTACTCAACTATTTATTGTAACTTTATTAAAACAAATAAATAAACATGAAAAAAATAATCATTACTCTTGTTGTAGTTATAGCTGTAATTATTGGATGTAAAACTTCCACCTCTAATGATTCTAAAAAATTACTTTTAAGTTTTGAGCCGAAAAGTAAAAGCAGCGTCTCAGGAACAGCGACTTTTGTGGAGAAAAATGGTACAGTTATCTTCGAAGCAAAAATGACAGGTTTACAACCCGGTATTCATGCTATTCATATTCATGAAAAATCAGATTGTTCAGCGGCCGATGGAAGTTCAGCAGGCGGACATTGGAACCCAACTTTCAAAAAACATGGAAAATGGGGAGAAGGAGAATATCATAAAGGTGATATTGGAAACTTTACTGCCGATCAAAATGGAAACGGTACCATCACTTTAACTACTGATGAATGGTGTATCGGTTGCGAAGATCAAACCAAAAATATTATTGGCAAAGGATTGATAGTACATCAAGGGGTTGATGATTTTGTAACACAACCTACAGGAAATGCTGGCGCAAGATTGGCTTGCTCTGCTATTATAAAATAATTACAATTTTAAATCTTATTTAAAACCGTTTTGTATCATTTTACAAAACGGTTTTTTAATTTTAATTTCATCTTTGGAATAAGAAAAAAACCTAGCTTTGTATTTTAAATTAAGTTGATGATAAACCCTTCAATACCAGGTTGGATAGATAAATTTTTTAGTGAACAGAAAGTTTCAGAAATGAAATTAATTACTGAAAATAGCTTCTTTTATGATAATTTGAGAAAAACTGGGTTTATATATGGACACCTTGTTTCGCTTGATACCCAATCAGAAATTTCTATCAAAGGATGGTTCAAAGAAGAAGTATCTAAAGCGGCCCTGTTCAATAGTCTTTTAGGGGTTTATATTCTCACAAAAAAAGAACTCAATTGGGATGAATTTATTCTAGAGACGGTATCGTTTTATAAAGAAATGTATCCTGAAGAATTCAATTTATTTAAAAAATTACTCCCGAAGAACAGTCCCTCACTTACGCTTGAGAAATTTATTGATGAACGAGTTCAAACGAATGAAAACATCATAAGTAAAAACTTTTCGCATTTGGTTACTAATGCGCTTTTATTCATTGATGTTTTGGCTTTTCGCCAATATTTAATTCACGGAACAATTCCAGAAAAATACCTCAAAAAAATAGAAGAAACTATTGTCAATATCGTTACCCTAGCTTTGAAAATTAAAAATAATAAGTCTCAATATGACGATTTGTTAATCAAACTTTTTGAAGCATCCATTCGATACAGCAAATTTTCAAACAACACTAATTTAAGTTTAGAAACATTGCAACTCGAATATTTCACCAATGAATTAGAAAAAAAATATTTGATTGACATGGCCGCTATGGCGCTATGGAATGATGGTGTTTTAGAAAATAACGAAAGCTATTTTTTATATCAACTTGCTGAAAAATTAGATGTTCCAGATGAATTTGTAAAACAAAGTATCAGGGATACAAATAGCTTCATTGCAAAATATAAAAAAGAAATTCCCTACTTTAATTATTCAAATCCTGTAAAACATTTTTACGATCAAACTACGCAAAGCGTTGTTACCTTAATTGGTAGAAATAAAACTCGACTAATCAAAGAAATTGTTCAAAGTAAAGAGTTAATGATTTTATTGGCATACTCTACGAGAAGAGATTTGGATGACAAAGAGAAGAAAAAAGTAAAAAAACAGCTCTTAGATATTTGTAAAACAATTCCATCACTTACTATTTTTTTATTACCCGGTGGAAGTGTATTACTACCCATTTTAATTAAATTCATACCTACGCTGCTACCTTCAGCGTTTAATGAAAATTTAGACGACTAATAATTGTTGATCCATGAAAATTGTTTTTCATTTATTACTGTCTTTTTAATTTTAATATAGTCTAAATAGGCGGATGCAACAGGGCTCATTTTCTTTTCATTTAGCCATATCAGATTCCAATTAGAAATCATTGGAAGTCCTTCAGCTGTAATAATCTTAACATCTCCATTTTCCAATTCGTTTTTCAATCCTATCAGAGGCATAATTGAAACTCCTAATCCAGCTATAACAGCTTGTTTTATAGCCTCGTTAGAAGTTAATTGTATTTTACTTTTTACCAAATAGCCTTTCTTTTTTAAATAATCTTCCATGTAATTTCTTGTAGCCGATCCTTCTTCTCTATAAATATGTGGAATATTAATCAACGATTTTTTAATAGATAAATTTTGATCAAGTTCTAAATTTTTATTTGCCACCAGATATAATTTATTTAACAATAAAGGCTCTGAATTTATATTGATTCCTTCAGGAATACTAGAAACTAGTGCAAAATCAATTTCATTATTTCTTAAACTTGTAATTACTTTTGACCTATTTGTCACATCCATTTCTAATTCAATCCCAGGACTGGAATTCATGAATTCACTTAAATAATAAGGCATAACGTATTTACCAGTTGAAACTACCGATAATTTTAGAACACCTGATAATATTCCTTTGTATGCTGATGTCTTAAAATTAATTTTATCCACCTCATTAAGAATCTGCTCCGCAGCAAATGCTATTTCTTTTCCAAAATCAGTGATGTATAATTGTCTTCCTATAACTTCGGTTAGAGGAATTTCAAATTGATCTTGAAAATTTTTTAATTGAATGGAAACAGCTGGCTGCGAAAGATATAACTCTACAGCAGCCTTAGTTATACTCTTTGTTTTAGCAACTTTTAAAAAAACTTTTAATTGATGTAAGGTATAATTCATAAACTATTTTTATATAAACGATTACAAATATAAATAAAAATATATGGTTATATATTATAAAATTTGCAGTAATATAAATGATTATAAAAAATCCAATTTTTTATGAAATTAAAAAAAATAAAAACTTCTTTTTATAATAAGTCCCAGGTAAAACTTCAATTGATAATCATCCTTTTACTATTTGGAATAATATTAAATGTAGCATCTAATTATTCTCTTTGGTCAACAATTTTTCTAGGTTGCGCATTGTTTTTTTCAACATATATATTAAAATCATTAAATATTAAACTTTAGACAAATGACAGAAAATCCAGAATTTAAATTGATTAAAGGCACGTTTAGTCCTGAACAAGCAAAAATTATCTTGAATTCTCTAATTAATAGCAAAATCAATTTTCACAATTTAGAAGATTTCAGTAATAGTATCCGCTTTAATTCCGATGACTCTTACTCAAAAAAAAGAATTGAAGAATTGAATGAAATGAAACTAAAAATAAATCAAATAATGTCTGATGCCGATTTAAAAGGAAAAGAAGTAGAATTAAAATGTCAATTTGAAATTAAATTAGTTTAAATAATGTTTGAAGGTCGTCACCTACTTGTTGCATCAAAACATGATAAAGAGAAAGTTATTGCACCTATTTTTGAACAAGAATTTAATGTAAAAATAGTACCAAATACGATTTTCGACACAGACACACTCGGTACTTTTAGTGGAGAAATAAATAGAGACGAAGATGCTTTGACTACACTTAGAAAAAAGTGTATCATGGCATTGCAAGTACACAAAATGGACCTCGGCATAGCAAGCGAAGGATCTTTTGGAGCGCATCCTTCATGCTTTTTTGTTCCGGGAGACGAGGAATTTCTAATATTAATTGATCTTAAAAACAATTTAGAAATAGTAGCAAAAGAATTAAGTACAGAAACAAATTTCAATGGGAAATACATAAATAATGTCGAAGAACTACTTGATTTTGCATCACAAATAAAATTTCCATCTCATGGATTAATTCTAAAAGAAAAAGAAACAAATTTTACTATAGTACATAAGGGAATCAGGAATAAGGTGGAATTAATAGCAATGTTCAATAAAATAAAAAACACCTTCGGAAAAGTATATGTAGAAACAGATATGAGGGCAAATTTTAACCCTACACGAATGAGAATTATTGAAAAAGCTGCATATAAATTAGTTGAAAAAATTAAAACTAAGTGCCCAAAATGTGAAACGCCTGGATTTGATATAACGACCTTTAACAGAGGTCTACCTTGTGGTCAATGTAATTCACCAACGCGATCATTACTAAGCATTATTTATACTTGTAAAAAATGCAACTACGCATTAGATAAAATGTATCCAAATGATATGCAATCAGAGGATCCAATGTATTGTGATTATTGTAATCCTTAATGTTTATGACAGAAATTACCAATGAAATTCAAAAAGCTATAAATGCCCTAGATGATGGGAAAGTTATCGCTATACCCACTGAAACAGTATATGGCCTAGCGGCAAACATATATAACGAAAATGCAATAAACTTAATTTATAAAATAAAGGGAAGGCCAAATAACAATCCATTAATAGTACATATTAAATCAATCGAACATCTAAAAGAAGTTGCAACTGACATTCCTCCAATAGCAGAAAAACTTGCACAACATTTCTGGCCAGGACCACTGACACTTGTTTTAAAAAAACAAAAATCTATCTCAAATACAATAAGTTCAGGCAAAGATACTGTTGCGGTTAGGGTGCCAAATCATTCGGTTGTTTTAAATTTACTTTATAATTTAGAGTATCCTCTTGCAGCACCTAGTGCAAATCCTTTTGGTTCGATAAGTCCTACTAATTCCAATCATGTATTCCAATATTTTGAAAATAAAATTGATTTAATTCTAGAAGGGGGAAATTGTGTATATGGTATTGAATCTACAATAATTGGTTTTGAAAATAATGAAGCCGTTCTATACAGACACGGTTCAATCGCGATAGAGGAAATCAAAAAAATTACTGGTACGCTGAAAATAATTACAAAAGATAATAATGCCCCAAATGCACCTGGAATGTTTTCAAAACATTATGCCCCTAAAACAAAATCGTTTCTTGTAGAAGATATTAGTCATGCTATTCAATCTTTTGGAACTGAAAAAATTGGAGTACTTCTTTTTCAAAAAAAAGTGGCAACTTCTAGACCTTTAAAGCAATATGTCTTATCTGATACAGGAGATTTTAAAGAAGCCTCAAAAAACTTATATGCTTATTTACATGAATTAGATTCACTTGAACTAGATGTCCTTCTGATAGAAAAATTACCCAATATCAATCTAGGAAAATCAATTAATGATCGTTTAATCAGAGCTGTTGCAGAAATATGAGATTAGTTATTAGAAATGCTCAAATTGTTAATGAGGGTAAAATTATCACTAAGGACATTTTAATTAACAAAGATAGAATAGAGAAGATTGAAAGTTTAATTGCTGTAAACGAAAATCTCAAAACTAAAGAAATCAATGCCGAAGGTCTTCACTTACTTCCAGGTTTTATTGACGATCAAGTGCATTTTAGAGAACCCGGTTTAACACATAAAGCAACTATATTATCAGAATCAAGAGCAGCTGTAGCAGGGGGAATAACTTCATTTATGGACATGCCAAATACGGTCCCAAATACACTCACTACAGAACTACTTGAAGAAAAATATGCGTTAGCTTCTAAATCATCATTGGCAAATTATTCGTTTTTTATGGGATTAACCAAAGATAATTGGGAAGAAACACTCAAAACTGATACTGAAAATGTCTGTGGAGTTACAGATGATGGATTATATTTTTCAAAGGACGATGGAATAATAGCAAATTATCCAGATTATATCGAGAAAATTTTTGCCAATTCAAATACGCTAATCGCATTGCACAGTGAGAATGACGCTATAATTAAAAAAAACACACAACGCTATCACAATCGTTTTGAAAATGATATTCCTTTTAGATATCATTCCATAATACGAAGTGAAGAAGCCTGCTATTCAACAACTAAAAACTTAATTGATATCGCAAAAAAATACGGTAATAGGTTGCATTTATTCCACATTTCGACAAGTTCAGAAGCTGAATTATTTGAAAATTCGACACCATTAAATAAAAAACGAATAACTGCTGAAGCCTGCGTGCATCATTTATGGTTTTCAGATAAAGATTACGACAATTTAGGTGCGAAAATTAAATGGAATCCATCAATTAAATCTAAGGCTAATCAGGAAGGTTTATTTAGTGCTTTGCAAAATGGAAAATTGGATATAATTGCAACAGATCATTCTCCACACACAATTGAAGAAAAAAGTGGTAACTACTTTCAAGCTTTGTCCGGAGGCCCTTTGGTGCAACATGCTCTTCCAGCCCTGCTAGAATTCTACCACCAAAATAAAATGTCATTAGAAATGATTGTTCAAAAAACTGCTCATAATGTTGCTGAAATATACAAAATAAAAGAACGGGGCTATATTAGAGAGGGTTATTATGCAGATTTAGTTCTGGTAAATTTAAATCAATCTTGGAAGGTTACTAAAGAGAATATTTTATACCAATGTAAGTGGTCTCCTTTTGAAAATCAAAGCTTTAAGAGTAAAATAATTACAACGATAATAAATGGTCAAGAAGTCTATTCCAATGGAAAATTCAATGAAATTAAAAATGGAATGAGATTGAAATTTGCAAAAATTCGATAAAAACTAAATAATACAATGAATACTAACTTATTACTTGAAAACCTTACGAATCCCGCATTACTGTTCTTTGTATTGGGAATAATTGCTGTATACTTAAAAAGTGATTTAGAAATCCCAGAAAATTCATCAAAATTTATTTCACTTTATTTATTATTTGCAATAGGATTTAAAGGAGGTCAAGAACTTTCTCACGAAACATTTACAATTGAGATAATTAGTTCAATGCTTTTTGGAATTGGTATATCTGCACTAATTCCCTGTTATACCTTTTTCATTTTGAAACAAAAATTAAATATTTTTGATGCAGGAGCAATCGCAGCAGCATATGGTTCAGTTAGTGCGGTGACTTTTGTAACTGCTGTCTCCTATCTTGAAGCGCACCAACTTGAGCTGCACGGACATATGGTAGCTATAATGGCTCTAATGGAATCACCTGCTATAATTATTGGTTTACTTCTAATTTCAAATTATGGAAACACCGAAAAGAAAAAAATCAATCAAAAATCAATTTTGAAACATTCCCTCACAAACGGTAGTGTACTTTTAATTTTAGGAAGTCTAATTATTGGTTTCCTTGCTGACGCAAAACAAGCTGAAGGAATTAAGCCATTTACGAATGATTTATTTAAAGGATTTTTAGCTATTTTTTTACTAGACATGGGGATTTCTAGCGGTAAAAAATTAAAATCATTCTTTAATTGTGGATGGTTTCCATTTGTGTTTGCTATAGTTATTCCTTTACTAAATGGGTGTATTTTTGCTGTGCTAAGTTCGTTAGTAACTGATGAAATTACAAATCGCTTCATGTTTGCAATATTAGCTGCAAGCGCATCCTACATTGCGGTTCCAGCTACAATGAAAATTACTGTCCCAAAAGCCAATCCAGGACTATATCTCCCTATGGCTTTAGCGGTAACTTTTCCAGTCAACATAACAATAGGTATGCCGATTTATCTATCTGTTATTTACAACACAATGTAAACTATTTGATCCGATATAATATGAGCGATTTAAAAAATAATTTAAACGTCATAATCTTTTTTTTACGTTGACCTCATTTAATTATTTAGAAACACTTTAATCAATTATACTTATTGTTTTTATATTTGCATAATTAATTACTATTATAATGACAATTACCCAATTAAAGTACGTTTTAGCAGTTGCTGAATATAAAAATTTCACACTAGCTGCGGATAAATGTTTTGTAACTCAGCCTACATTGAGTATGCAAATACAAAAAATTGAAGATGAACTTAGTATTCAAATATTTGATCGTAGCAAGAAACCAATTCAATTAACAGATATTGGTTTAAAAATTGTAACGCAAGCAAAAAATATAGTTAATGAAGCAGAGAGAATTCGAGATATTGTAGAACAACAAAAAGGATTTATTGGGGGAGAATTTAGATTGGGTATAATTCCAACAATCATGCCTACATTATTACCCATGTTTTTAAATAATTTCATTAAAAAATATCCAAAAGTTAAATTAATAATTGAGGAATTAAATACTGAGGAAATTATAATAAAATTGAATAATGGACATTTAGATGCTGCTATAGCTGCAACTCCTTTACATGAAGAAAAAATCAAAGAAATTGTTTTATATTATGAACCTTTCGTAGCTTATATCCCTGAACAACACCATCATTTCGAAAAAGATGAAATAGAGGTTGCCGATTTAAACTTAGATGAAATTCTTTTGTTACAAGATGGACACTGCTTTAGAGATGGTATCCTAAATTTATGCAAGAATAATATTCGTAATGAAATTAATCATTTTCAAATAGAAAGTGGGAGTTTTGAAACTTTGATTAAACTAGCAAATGAAGGACTTGGAACTACATTGCTTCCTTATTTACATACTTTGGATTTAAATGAAGCTCACAAAAATAAACTTCGTCATTTTAAGGAGCCTAAACCTGCTCGCGAAGTGAGTTTAATTTATCCAAAAAGCGAACTAAAAATTCATATTATAGATGCTTTACGTAGTACAATTGCTGGAGTAATAAAGGGCGCAATAGTATTTCAAAATGTTGAAATAATCAGTTCCTCTCAAAAAAGATAATCCCAATTAAATCTATTTTTTATGAATTGATAACTACTAAACAAGGCTTTAATTCTGGTTTTCGATGAGTGAACTTAATCAACCATACTTTTAATTGTTTTATTTCGTGCGGAAGTAACGTTTTAATAGCTTTTTGTAGTTCTTTGTAAAAAAGTGTGGGATCAAAACTGACTCTTTCTAGAATTGATTTGGTGTAATCTAGCATTATTTTTGTCATAATAAATTCAATTTTGAATTAAACTTTTAATTTTTAGTAGTATAAAATTACATGAATATAAAATGATACTGTTATAATTTAACGAATTTTTAAGTAAAAAATATTTTAGACAAAATTAAATATTTATTCCTCCCTTAGTAGCTCTAAACATTTCTCTTTTTCCGGGAGGTCCCGGTATTTTTTCTACCGTAAATCCTACTTCTATCATACTCCTTTTTACTACCCCACGGGCTGCATAAGTTACTAACTTACCTCGAGGTTTTAGCGCATCATACATTTTTTTGAAAATTGCCGTACTCCATAATTCTGGTTGAACTCTATATCCAAAAGCATCAAAATAAATCAAATCAAATTGTTCAAAATCAGCTATTTCATCGAAAAACTGTTTCCTTTTAATAAATTCGAATTCAGGATTCAATACCACTTTTTTATCCCATTCACTTTCATGCATTTTTTTAAAAACAGCCTTTTCTATAACAGCATTTAATTCTTCAACATAATTCATTGCTACTACTTCAGAGGTATCAACTGGATAAGCTTCTACTCCAACATAATGAATCGATTGATTTAATTTTGGTGATTCCAAATACGTGATAAATGCATTTAAACCCGTACCAAATCCAATTTCAAGAATGGAAACAGCTTGTTTGGGGAATAACGAAAGGCCATTTTGAATAAAAACATGTTGAGCTTCTTGAATAGCACCATGTTTAGAATGATAACATTCGTCCCAATCTTTAATATGTATGGTAGTTGAGCCGTCTTTTGTTGTAATAATTTCTCTCTCCAAAAAATAAAATTTTAAATTAAATCCTTTATTTCACGAATTTAAGTTAAAAACTTATGGTCTACACATTAGAAATCGGAATTTTGTTAGTGTATAATTAACAAATCAACTGAAAATATAGGATTAAATTTAAAAATGTATAAATCTCAGTGATTTGACACAATTTTTGTTTATTTCATAAGTTTCGTTATGATTTTTTTTTAATTTTGCAATAATTTTTTTACTTAAAATATACAAAACTAATCAAGCCTAAAATGGAAATAATAAAAGCTACTACCACAAAAATTAAAGATGTTGATTTTGAAAATTTAAGTTTCGGTGCAATTTTTACCGATCACTTATTTGAATGTGACTTTATAAATGGTAAATGGCAAACTCCAATAATTAAACCCTATGCTCCTTTCCTTGTAGATCCTTCCCTAAAAGTTTTTCATTATGGACAAGCTATTTTTGAAGGCATGAAAGGATACAAAAATGAAAACAATGATATTTGGTTATTTCGTCCAGAAGAAAACTTCAAACGATTTAATAAATCAGCAGAAAGAATGGCTATGCCAGAAGTTCCTGAGGAAATATTCATGAATGGATTAATTGAACTATTACGGATTGATAGAGAATGGCTTCAAAAAGGAAAAAATCACTCTATGTACATTAGACCTTTCATGATTGGTACTGGAACGGGTGTAATTGCTAATCCGTCAAACAATTATAAATTTATGATTATAATGTCTCCAGTAAAATCCTATTATGCAGGAGAGGTTAAAGTTATTGTAGCAGAACATTTTAGTAGAGCAGCTAACGGTGGTATTGGTTTTGCTAAAGCGGCAGGAAATTATGCAGGTCAATTTTACCCTACTAATTTAGCTAACAAAGAAGGATTTCAACAAATTATTTGGACTGATGATGCAACGCATACTAAGTTAGAAGAAGCTGGAACGATGAATGTATTTTTCCGAATCAATAATACTTTAATAACCGCACCCGTAAGTGAAAGAATTTTAGATGGTGTAACTAGAAAATCATTATTGGATTTAGCCAAAAGAATAGGAATGGATGTAGAAATTAGATCTGTTTTAGTGGACGAACTTGTGGATGCAGCCAAAAACGGATCTCTTTTAGAAATATTTGGAGCTGGTACTGCCGCTGTTATTAGTCCAATTAGCGGATTTTCATACAAAAATACCTATTATGAACTGCCAAAGAATGAAAGTCCTTGGTCATTACAACTTAAAGAAGAGCTAACTAATATTCAACACAAAGTAAGTGAAGATTTTTTTGGCTGGACTTTTAAAGTATAATTTTTAAAAGCGATTTTCAAATGAAAATCGCTTTTTTTTTAAAATTTAGATTATTGTTTTATAATTTTGGAAAAGTCAGGTTTGAAATAGTTAGGTCCTTTCATCACTTTACCATCTTCTCTGTAGATAGGATTTCCGTCCTCTCCTAACTTACTCATATTGGAGCGCTGAATTTCATCAAAAACAGCTTCTATTTTATGTTGTAAACCGTGTTCAATAATGGTTCCACAAAGAATGTACATCATATCTCCTAAGGCATCGGCGATTTCTACTAAATCATTATTTAAAACTGCTTCAAGATATTCCTCATTCTCTTCTTTCATTAAATTATAACGGAGCTGCTTTTTGGTTTCACCTAAATCGGCAATTGGAAATTCACTATGACCTATTCTAAATGCCGTATGAAATTCTTTGACTGAATTAATTTGTTTTTGCATGATTTTAATCTTTAAATGATTTCGAAAATTAATAACTATTCTTGAACAATTGACTAAATTTGCTTTAAAATTTTAAACTATGTTTAGTACCGGACAATTAATCTTTGGAATCCTTTTCTTTATTGCGTTTATAATAGCAATGTTTTTTGCTTACAAAAAAGATGCAAAATTACATCAGTTGTTTTACAAAGGGAATTATAAAATACTTTTAGGATTTGTCCTTTTTATCGTTTTACTATTTATAATCAAGATTTTCTTTAAACGCTAGTTTTATAGTATTCCTAATTATAATTAGATTTAAAATGCTAACTTTACGTAAGTAACCCATTAGTAATCCCAAAATGAAAATCTTAAAATACATATTCCTTTTAATTATCCTAAGTTTTATTTCTTTCTCGGTATTTATTGCCACACAAAAAGGAACATTTAAAGTAGAAAAAAGCAGAGTAATTAATACCTCAAGATTAAGTGCGTTTAGTTATGTAAACAACTTTCAAAACTGGGAAGATTTCATGGTTTTTATTGAGGGAGAAAAACAAATTCAATCTCACTTTTCAAATAAATCAATTAGTCAAAACGCTCAATATTCATGGGTTGGAACTGAGAACAGTGGTTGGGTTCAAACCAATTCATTCCAAGAAAACATCCAAATTGATCAAAAAATGAATGTTGAAGATTCTGAATTTAAAATCACTTGGGTTTTCAAAGATACTGTAGGTGGAACAAAAGTCACTTTGAAATCGGAAGGTGAAATGAATTTTTCATACAAGATTTACAATGCATTAAATGGAGGTGCAGGTAAAATTATTGGAAATCTATTTGAAAAAAGCTTACTCAATTTAGATAAAAATCTAGACTTTGAAATCAATACCTACAAGATCAATATAAAAGGTTTAGTTCAAAAGACGGGAACCCCCTATTTGAAACAAACATTTACCAGTAAGATAAATTTAGTTATAAAAAATTCTAAAATTGTTTTTCCTAAGTTAATTGCCTTTTGCGATCAAAATCAAATTGAGCGAAACGGAAAACCATTTATTATCTACCATACCTACGATACAAAAAGCGGGCTAGCTAAAATCTCTCTATGTATTCCAATCAAACAAGCCATAATGACTAGCGATGGAAGTGATATTTTAGCCGATAAGTTAAAACCTTTTAAAGCTTTTAAAACTACTCTTTATGGTGACTATTCACATACTAAAGAGGCTTTGGAAAAATCTGATGCATACATCAACCAAAAAGTAATTACCAAAGATTCCAATTTTTCTCATTTAGAAGTTTTTAGTAATAGTAAATTTGAAAGTAAGTACCCTTCCAAATGGAAAACAGAAATCTACTTTCCTGTTCAGTCAAAAAAAAATAGTCCAAAAGTAGAGGTAAAAACTGAAGATGCAAGCCCCATAGAATCTGAAATTAATGCTACTACAATATAATATTACTTTTAAACCTTTTAATTAAATCAAACACTAATTAGTTAAACCAAAGTTTTGGAAGAAGAAAAGGATTTTATAAAACTACTGTTGAATCCCAAAACGCAAAACGAAGCGTTTCAAAAACTCTTGAATTCCTATCAAAAGCCTTTATATTTTCATATCCGAAACATTGTATTAAATCATGACGATGCAGATGATGTGTTGCAAAACACTTTTTTAAAAATATATCAATATTTAAATAACTTCAAAGGAGATAGTAAACTATTTTCTTGGATGTATCGAATAGCTACTAATGAAGCGCTAACGTTTCTCAAACAAAAAGCACAACGAAATAAAATTTCGGTCGAGGAATTAAATTCTAAAATAATTGATAATCTAAGTGCAGATGTCTATTTTGATGGGGATGAAATCCAAATTAAATTACACAAAGCAATTGCACTTCTACCTACAAAACAAAAATTGGTTTTCAAAATGAAATATTTTGAAGAATTAAAATATGAAGAAATCGCAAGTATTTTAGATACATCAGTGGGAGCATTAAAAGCTTCGTACCATCACGCATCAAAAAAAATAGAAGCTTATATGCGTTACAATTAAACCTTTACAACATTACAAAGTCTAATAACTATTATGAACAAAAACAAATTAAATACGAAATCAAAAATCACTTCTGGATTTTCCGTTCCAGAGAATTATTTTATTGATTTTTCTGACAAGGTTCTTTCAAAATTGCCTCAAGAGAAAAGTAAAATAATCTCTTTGAAATCAGATAAAAAGTATTTGCTATTTGCAGCCGCTGCCGCAGTCATAATGCTGCTTTTAATACCTGTTTTCAATTCATTTAAGTCTAGCACTGCAGACATAGATTCAGCGACTTTTGAAGATCATTTTGTATACCATTCAGAAATTGATACTTATGAACTCATCAATGAATTGGATGGAGAAGACTTAGATACACTTCAGTCAAAATTAATTGTTCAAGACGAAACATTAGAAAATATTTTAGCGACAAGTACTTCTTTAGAAATTCTTGTAACCGAATAACATTTAAAAATACCATTATGAAACTATCATTATTTACAGCGTTTCTTTTTTTCTTGATTTCTTTCAATTCTCATGCTCAATCCGACAGAATGAAAGAAAAAAGAGAGCAAATTAAATCCATGAAAATTGGATTCCTTACCACTGAATTAGCTTTAAGTTCAAGTGAAGCTGAAAAATTTTGGCCTATCTATAATGCTTTTGAAGATAAAGAGTTTGAATTAAAACATCTTAAATCTAAAACATTAATCAAAAAATACAATGATACTAAAGATAATATTACAGAAAAAGAAGCAAGTCTTTTATTAAATCAAATCGAAAATAACGAAGAAGAATTGTTTTTGCTAAGAAAAAAATTTGTTGCTAATTTAAAGGGAGTTATACCACCCGCTAAAATAATACGTCTTAAAAAATCAGAAGAAGATTTTAATAGAAGATTATTAATTCAATACCGAAACAAAGGACAACAACGAAAAGAATAAATTCTTAAAATAAATAGCAAACTAGTTTCATATTTGGTTTTTCTTAAAATGAATTACGATAATTTTGTTTTTACCAGCAGCAATTGCTATAGAATCATTTACCATCCTAATGGTATACAAGGATTTATCTAAACTAAATTGTTTCCAAGTATTCCCGCGATCTCCGGAGTAAAAAATTCCTGATGCGCCAACAGATAACAATCCGTTTCCTTTACTTTTTGGAATAAACTGCACACAAGATGCATATCCAAATCCTAAATTTTGAGCAACTAAATTCCAGGTTTTACCTCCGTCCAATGTGAGTGCTTTATTATCATAATTTTGCTCTAAATTTTCATAATTTCCTCCAGATATAAAGCCAATTTTATGATCATAAAAATCGGCAGTGAATATTCCTGTCATGGATTTACCTTGAACTATAGGCGTGGTAAATACTTCCCATTTTTTTCCTTTAGTATTAGAAAAAAATACCCTTGATTGTTTTCCTCCAGATACAACCCAAGTTTTTGCTTTTTTAGCAGTAATAGTAGTGTTACTTGCCGCAAAAAAAGCTTCTCCTTCCTCTAATTTTGGTAATAAACCCACTGCTATCTTTTGCCAAGTTTTTCCACTATCTTTGGTAACTATCATTGAAAAACTGGATCCAATTGGATCGCCAATAGCAATTCCTTCTTTGTCATTCCAAAATTGCATACTGTCATAAAAGACTTTCTCATGCCGTTCCTGATATACTAATTCGTAACTTAAATCTTCTTTAGAAATTCGAAACAGTAATGCTGGATTTGCTACGCTTAAAACAAAAATAAAATTCTTTGTTTGGGCAATACTTCTAAACTCAGTTTTTTTATCGGAACCGATTTCGATTTCTTTTTTTTCTAGCGATACTAAATCTACACAACCAAATCTTGATTGATCAGCTGTATACCAAACCTTATTATTGGCTAGTGTTATAGCTCTAATACTAATTTTATCCGTTAGCAAAGTATCTATGGTGTCTATTCCTGAAAGCGAATTTGTTTCACTTTCTTTATGACTTAACCCTAGAGTTGAACAAGAAAAAAACACAACAAATACTAAAAAATAAATCAAAAAATGTTTCATACAATCGAATTAAAATAAAAAAACAGTAGCTAGTTAAAACTACTGTTTTTAAATGAAATATTACTATTTAAAATTTAATTACAAATTTCCTCTTAGTTCTTGTTCTCGTTCTAGAGACTCAAATAATGCTTTAAAATTTCCTGCGCCAAATGACTGTGCCCCTTTTCGTTGAATTATTTCAAAAAATAATGTAGGTCTATCTTCTACAGGTTTTGTGAAAATTTGCAACAAATAACCTTCCTCATCACAGTCAACTAAAATTCCAAGACTTTTTAAAACTGATACTTCTTCATCTATTGATCCTACTCTTTTGGATAACATTTCATAATACGCATTTGGTGGAGCGCTCAAAAATTCGACTCCATTAGCTTTCAGTTGCGTTACGGTAGTTATAATATCATTAGTAGCCACTGCAATATGCTGAACACCTTCGCCTTCATAAAAATCTAAATATTCCTCTATTTGAGATTTCTTTTTTCCCAAAGCAGGCTCATTGATCGGAAATTTTGAATAACCGTTACCATTACTCATTACTTTACTCATTAATGCCGAGTATTCTGTATTAATTTGCTTGTCGTCAAAAGTTAAGATATTGACAAATCCCATTACCTCTTCGTACCACTTAACAGTTTCATTCATACGATTCCAACCTACGTTTCCAACGCAGTGATCAATATACAATAGACCCGCGTCTTTTGGATTATACTCTGATTTCCATTCTTGGTAACCTGGCATAAATAAGCCTTTGTAATTTTTTCTTTCAATAAAAAGATGTACTGTCTCTCCATATGTATAAATTCCAGACATGCGGATTTCTCCATTTTCATCTTTCAAAGTGGTAGGTTCCAAATAGGTCTTTCCGCCTCTTTTTGTAGTTTCTTCATAAGCTAAATAAGCGTCGTCAACCCATAAAGCGAGTACTTTAACTCCATCTCCATGTTTCTTAACATGCTCCCCAATGAGGCTTTCAGAGTTTAGAGCTGTTGTTAAAACTAAACGGATTTTTCCTTGTTGTAAAACATACGAAGCTCGATCTCTAACTCCGGTTTCGGGACCCGCGTAAGCTAAGGATTGAAATCCAAAAGCTGTCTTATAAAAATGTGCGGCTTGTTTTGCATTTCCAACATATATTTCAATAAAATCAGTCCCATTTATAGGAAGAAAATTCGGTGCTTTAGCTATTTTTTCTGCAAAAGTTTCAGTATTCATGTGTAGTATAAATATATAATTGTGAATAGTTTAAGATTGCCAACTAGCAAAATAGTTTTCATCTTCTATTGCCAGTGCATGTTCAGTAATCATTAATGGCTTGAATGGATCTATCATAACAGCGAGTTCTTCTGTACTTTCTTTTCCAATCGACTTCTCGACAGTTCCAGGATGAGGACCATGAGGAATTCCGGCAGGATGCAAAGTGATCTGACCTTTTTCTACACTTTTACGACTCATGAAATCGCCAGCAACATAATACAATACTTCGTCGCTATCCACATTGCTGTGGTTGTATGGTGCTGGAATTGAATTGGGGTGATAATCATACTTCCTTGGAACAAAGGAGCAAATAACAAAATTATGTGCTTCAAAAGTTTGATGTACGGGAGGTGGCTGATGTAATCGACCTGTAATAGGTTCGAAATCATGAATTGATAAGGCCCATGGGTAGTGAAAACCGTCCCAACCAACAAAATCAAAAGGATGTGTACCATAAGTATAAGGATACATTATTCCTTGTTTTTTTATTAGCACTTTAAAATCTCCAATCTGATCTATCGTTTCTAAATCTTTTGGTCTTCTTATATCTCGCTCACAATAAGGAGCGTGTTCTTGTAATTGACCAAATGTGTTTCGATACCGTTTTGGAGTTTTAATTGAACTAAAACTTTCGATAATAAAAAGTCGATTTTTCTCATCGTCAAATTCAATTTGATAGATAGTTCCTCTTGGAATCACTAAATAATCACCGTATGAAAAAGTAAGTTTTCCAAAACCTGTTTTTAAAACCCCCGAACCTTCATGAATAAATAAAACCTCATCAGCCTGACTGTTCTTGTAAAAATAGTCTGTCATCGATTTTTTTGGAGCTGCAAGTGAAATATGTAAATCATTATTTACCAATACCACTTTTCTACTTTCTAAATAGTCATCTACAGGCTGAATTTTAAATCCTTTTAAACTAGTATGCTTCAAATGTTTCTCACGAGCTATCTTAGGTTCTACAGAATAAGGAGTTCCCATAGCTTTAACCATTGTAGGCGGATGACAATGATACACTAACGAATACAAACTCGAAAAGCCTTCTGTAGATACAAGCTCTTCTGCATAAAGTTGCCCGTCAGGTTTGCGAAAAACGGTATGTCTTTTTGAAGGAATTTTTCCCAAAGAATGGTATATTGGCATAGTTCAAAATTTTAAAAGTCACCTTGATTAATAAAAATAAAAAAGAATCTAATTTCAATTACTAAAACCAGATTTAGTAATATAAAAATTCAATTTAATTACGACATATCAATTTTTTTAATGATTTACTGATGATATGATATATTCTCAAAAAGAAATCCAAATTTAATTAAAATATTCTTAATTTTACGTCGCTTTGATTTATTTTTACACTTAACAAAACAATACCCATTTCAATATGAAATTAGTAAGCTACTCTCAAGACAAAAAAATACATTTAGGAATTATAGTCGATAATGCTATCTATAATTTAAATGCTATTGATGAATCGATTCCAAACAATATGGGAACTTTTCTTGAAGGAGGCCAATTGATGATGGATAAAGCCAAATTTGTTGAGACATCTATTCTTGAAAATGCTAATACAGTAGCACCAATAACCAATTTTAATCTCTTAGCGCCTGTTCCAAAGCCAACCTCTTGTAGAGACGGATATGCTTTTAGACAACATGTAGCTTCGGCAAGAAAGAATCGTAAATTAGAGATGATTCCGGAGTTTGATCAATATCCAATATTCTATTTTACAAACCACAATGCTATTCAAGGGCCAGGCGAAATTGAATGTATGCCTGATCACTTTGAAAAATTAGATTTTGAGTTAGAAGTAGCCGTTGTAATTGGAAAAAAAGGTATAAATATCTCTGCAAAAGAAGCAGATTCTTATATTGCAGGTTATATGATTATGAATGATATGAGTGCTAGAACACTTCAAATGGAAGAAATGATTTTGAATTTAGGTCCTGCAAAAGGAAAAGATTTCAGTACAGTTATCGGACCATGGTTAGTAACTCCTGATGAATTAGAACCTTATAAAGTTCAACCTAAACCAAATCATGTTGGAAACAATTACAATTTAACAATGAGCTGCAAAGTCAACGGTGTAGAAGTATCGCGTGGCAATATGGCTGATATGGACTGGACTTTTGCTGAAATAATAGAGCGATGTGCCTATGGTGTAGCTATTTATCCTGGTGATGTAATTGGATCCGGAACAGTTGGTACAGGTTGCTTTTTAGAACTTAATGGAACAGGATTGTTAAATGATCCTAGTTTTAAACCGCAATGGCTACAAGACGGAGACACTGTAGATATGGAGATTACAGGTCTTGGTGTATTGAATAATACAATTAAAAAATTGGATTCTGATTTTTCTATTTTAGCATTAAAAAAGTATAACTAATTGGTACTACTAAACAAATTAAAGATATGATTACGCTAAAATGTGAAGACCTTTCAATTGTAGAGCTTCAAAATTATTTACAATACGCAATAGCTCCAAGACCTATTTGCTTTGCCTCTACAATTGATTTAGAAGGCAATGTCAATCTTAGTCCATTTAGCTTTTTCAATATGTTTAGTACAAACCCGCCTATTTGTATTTTTTCGCCTGCTAGAAGAGTTCGTGATAACACGATAAAGCATACCCTTGAAAACGTAATGGAGGTCAAGGAGTGCGTGATCAATATTGTCAATTATTCTATGGTACAGCAGATGAGTTTAGCGAGTTCTGAGTATGCCAAAGGTATAAATGAATTTGAAAAATCTGGATTTACCATGATGCCTTCCGAAATTGTTGGTCCGCCACGAGTGGCCGAAGCACCGGTGCAATTTGAATGTGTTGTGACACAAATAATCCCTCTTGGAGACCAGAATGGAGCAGGAAATCTAATTTTAGCAGAAATAAAATTAATTCACATTTCTGAATCTGTACTTGGTGATAACGGTAAAATTGATCAAAATAAAATGGATTTAGTAGCGCGTCTTGGTGGTGATTGGTATTGTAGAGTAACCGAAGACAATTTGTTTAAAATTCCTAAACCAATTACCACTAACGGAATTGGTGTTGATACATTGCCGTTATCAATTCAGAATTCAAAAATTTTGACAGGTAATGAATTAGGATTATTAGGAAATATGCCAAACATCCCGAATCCAGTTGAAATTGAAAACAAAAAAGAATGGCCTCAAATAAAAGCCATCCTAAATAATTCAACTATTACTATTGATGCAAAACAACTTCAAATTCACGAATTAATTAGTTCCCTTTTAAAAAAATCGGAAGTTGTCGCTGCTTTAGAAATTGCTTTTTTAAAAATTTAGAAAAGTAATTTCTGTTTTCTTATTCTAAGGTTTCAATTACCATTAAACCATCAGAAATTAACTTATTAAAGTTGGGGTTTTTATCAATTTTTGTGTTCAAATGATTTCGTAAACTAGTAGTCAATAAATCATCGAAATTAACCGTTCTAGCTATTTCATATATTTCTAACAAGCCCAACCAATCGTGAGGATAAACTTCCTTAATTTCCTGAGCTAGTTCAGGTAATTTAGCAAATCCTTCCTGCAGTTCTCTAATCTTTCGAATCGATGCATAAATAGCGTGTAATCTTAACTCTAAATCAGAAAACACAACGCTTTCGCTTTTTTGACTGATTTCAGTTTCTTGAATATGGTATTTTGATTTATCTGCAACTCCATTAAATACAGATACAATTTGATGCCCTACTGCCATATCAAATAGTCCCCATTCTGGCAAAAACAATACCTTCAAGTCTTTATTAAGTACTGTACAATTTTCAAAACTGATTAGAATAATTTTATCATTATTCTTAAGAATATTAATTACTGTTCCACTAACTTGAACACCGCTTTCAAAAATTAATTTGGTACATCTCCCAATTACAATATTTAGCTTTTCAAGATCCTCCGCAGTGGCGTCTTCTAAAGGAACTTCCAAAGAATTCAATTTACCAACAGGAGATGAAAACCCAGTTGCATGATAATCACTCCCTTGATTGGGTAATTCAAGATCATTATATGCTAAGGAAGTAGGTCCGTCTGTTTTAATGTAAGATAAATTATTGTTTTGATCTGAATGATATAAACTAAATACTCCTGTAACTTGAATCCCTGAACTATAGACCGCTGTACAAGTATTTTGACACTCAATAGCTTTTGAAATTCCCGACAAACCACCTGTTCTGAATGCCATACCGTTAGCAAAATCCTCCAAAACATCCATCAAATTTTGAAAATTAGGAGTTACAAATAATTGAGGCTGCGTTTTTGTTATATCGTATGAATAATTAACTGCATTTGAATCATAAACTATTTTAGGAACGTCTTTGTTCATGCAGGTAGCACTTTCACCAATAGAGGATAATAAACCTGCTCCATAAATTTTAGGATCGTCTAGAGTCCCTATTAAACCATATTCAACCGTCCACCAATGCAAACGACTTAACAATGCCATTTCTGAGGGTTCGCCCATATTTTGTGAAATAGTCTGAAGTTTTTTCTCCACTTGCTCAATTTCTTCAGGAGTAGAATCAAGAGCTTCCTTTAAAATCGACAACTCTCTAATTGCCTCATACAGTTCAAAATCTTTTTTGGAAAACATAGCCTTAGAACCAATTGAACCAAAATAACTTAAATAAGAACTGTACTCTGCATCAGCGATGATTGGGGCATGACCAGCACTTTCATGAATAATATCGGGTGCAGGAGTATATTCAATATGATTAATTTGTCTAATATCAGCAGCAATAACTAATACATGATAGGCTTGAAATTCCATAAAGGCAGCTGGTGGAATAAATCCATCAACAGTAACAGCACCCCATCCTATCTTGCCTAAATTATCATTCATCTTTTGCAAATCAGGAATGGACTCGATACTTAATCCGGCAATTTCAAGTCCTTTGATATAAGGATAGTAAGCGACATTTTTTAAATAACTATAGTTTTGACGCATCACATAACGCCAAACAGCATGATCGATTGGAGTGTACTTCTCGTAATTTTGATCAACAATAAATTGCTTCAAATGAGAGGGTAAACTCGCCACCTGAATATTATTAAAATTATTGAAGCTTTTCATAATTCAAAAATTAGTATTGCTAAATTAGTAATTTTAACTGATTTTTTATTACTTATTTTAAATAATCAATTAAATTATAGGTAAAAAAATAAGTATAATACAACTAAATTCAAATGTAATCAATACGGCACATCTAAATCTAAAAATTTGATAAGTGATATAAATACATTTCCTAAATCAAAATGGACAGTAAAAAAAGAGAGCATCTAAAGATTATCATAATTACGAAAGTTAAAAGAAAATTGATAATAAATTGAATAAATCATTTGAATCAATAAATAGAAGTAAAATCATCCGTGATTTTTTATTATTTTTTATTCTAATCTATTTAAAAAGAGTAAATTTGCCCACTTTTTAATCAAATAGTATGAGCGTAGCGCACAAAGATTTGCACAGTAAGTTAACTCTTGGCGGATTATTAGTTTCTTTAGGAATAATATATGGTGACATTGGAACTTCCCCTTTGTATGTAATGAAAGCCATTTTAGGTAACCATATTATAAATGCTGAGATCGTATTAGGTGGAATTTCATGTGTTTTTTGGACACTAACTCTGCAAACAACAATCAAATATGTTTTGATCACTTTAAGTGCTGATAATCATGGCGAAGGTGGGATTTTTGCTTTGTACGCTTTGGTCAAAAAAACAAAAATTCGTTGGTTAATTGTTCCTGCTATAATTGGAGGAAGTGCATTATTAGCTGACGGAATTATTACTCCTCCTATTTCGGTATCTTCTGCTGTTGAGGGGGTAAGAACCTATTATCCTGAAATCAATACAATTCCAATAGTAATAGGGATTTTATTGATTCTTTTTACAATTCAACAATTTGGGACTAAGCTAGTAGGAAAGTTTTTTGCACCAATGATGTTAATATGGTTCACCATGTTGGCTGTTTTAGGAGGAATTCAAATATTCAATCACACTGAGGTACTTCAAGCTATAAACCCTTATTATGCATACAAATTACTTTCAATTCACCCTGACGGATTCTTTGTTCTAGGTTTTGTATTTCTTTGTACAACGGGTGCTGAGGCTTTATATTCAGACATGGGCCACTGCGGAAGAAAAAATATTAGAATTAGTTGGATTTTTGTAAAAATAGCATTGATACTAAATTATTTTGGCCAAGGCGCCTACTTAATTCATCACGAGGGAGAAACTTTAGCTAGCTTAGGTGGTAAGAACGGAAACCCTTTCTATTTGATTATGGCAGATTGGTTTCAACCCATTGGAATAGTTATTGCCACACTAGCTGCTGTAATTGCTTCCCAAGCTTTAATAAGTGGTTCATTTACATTAATTAATGAAGCAATGCGTTTGAATTTTTGGCCTAAGGCTAAAATTAAATATCCTACAGAACTGAAAGGACAATTGTACATTCCGTCAATAAACTGGTTGTTGTTTTTTGGGTGTGTAGGAATAGTTTTGCACTTTGAAGAATCTAGTAATATGGAACATGCTTACGGCCTGGCTATCATTTTATGTATGATTATGACAACCTTATTATTGAATTTTTATTTAATAATGAAACGTGTAAAATGGTTCTTATATGTGCCACTAATTACTATTTATTTAGTAATCGAATTCAGTTTTTTAGCAGCTAATATTACAAAATTTTCTGAAGGCGGTTATGTTACACTTTGCATAGCAATTGTATTGATTTCGATAATGACTATTTGGTATTTAGCAAAAAAAATCAATAAGGCTTACACCAAAATTGTAAAGATTGAAGATTATAAAAAAGTGCTAGTAGAATTGAGTGCTGATTTAACAATTCCAAAATACGCAACGCATTTGGTCTATATGACCAATGCAGGAAGAGTAGATGAAATTGAAGAAAAAGTAATGTATTCAATTCTTCAAAAGAGACCAAAAAGAGCTGATATATACTGGTTTGTACATGTAAATATTTTATCAGAACCATACAAAACAGAATATAAAGTAACTGAAATTCTTAAAGATGATTTGTATCGAGTAGATTTTAATTTAGGATTTAGAGAGCCTACTAAAATTAATTTGATGTTCCGTGAAGTATTGAAAGATATGGTAAAGAATGGTGAAGTAGATATTACAAGTCGTTACGAATCATTAAATAAAAATAATATTCTTGGAGATTTTAAATTTGTTTTATCTGAAAAATTCTTATCCAATGATAGCGACTTATTGTGGCATGAAAAATTAGTAATGAATACCTATTTCTTTATCAAAAAATTAAGCTTATCTGAAGAGAGAGCTTTTGGATTAGATAGTAGTTCAGTGAAAATTGAAAAATTCCCATTAGTACTTCACGCACCAGAAAACATAGGATTAACAAGGATTAAATAATCGTTTATGCATTTTGAAATAGAAAGACACTGTATTGCTGCAGTGTCTTTCTATTTCAAATATTAAGATTAGCTTTCCAATCAATAAGTAGTACCTTTGCACTTCAATTTTTTTTACAATGAGATTACACCGAAATTTAGTTTATACAACCATTGATGCGCTCAATGCAATCTTTAATGAAGGAGAATATGCCGATAAAGTAGTGGCTCGTTCATTAAAAAAAGACAAACGTTGGGGAAGTTCCGATAGAAAATTTGTTGCCGAAACGATTTATGAAATAGTCCGTTGGAAACGATTATACTCTGAAATAGCCGAAGTTAAAGAACCATTTGATAGAGATAATCTTTGGCGAATTTTTTCAGTTTGGGCTGTTTTGAGAGGTTATCCAATTCCAGATTGGCGTCAATTAGAAGGAACTCCCGAGCGAAAAATAAAAGGTCGTTTTGATGAATTATCTAAAATACGAACATTAAAAGAATCTATACCTGATTGGATGGATGAATTGGGTGTTAAGGAATTGGGTGAAAAAATTTGGTCAAAAGAAATAACGGCTCAAAATCAACCCGCAAAAGTAATACTTAGAGTTAATACTTTAAAAACTACCAAAGAGAAACTCAAGGCGATCTTGATGGATTTGAATATTGAAACTGAATTTTTAAAAGATCAACCCGATGCTTTAGTGTTAAAAGAAAGAGCTAATGTATTCTTAACTGATGCCTTCAAACAAGGTTTTTTTGAAGTTCAAGATGCCAATTCTCAGTTAGTAGCAGCTTTTCTAGATGTAAAGCCCGGAATGCGCGTAGTTGACACTTGTGCGGGTGCGGGTGGTAAAACCTTGCACATTGCTTCCTTAATGGAAAATAAAGGGCAATTAATTGCCATGGATTTATACGAAAGTAAATTAAAACAATTGAAATTAAGAGCTAAAAGAAATAGCGCTTTTAATATTGAATACCGTATCATTGATTCCACAAAAGTAATCAAGAAACTACATGAAAAAGCAGATCGTGTTTTAATAGATGCGCCATGCTCCGGTCTAGGTGTTTTAAAAAGAAATCCAGATGCTAAATGGAAATTACAACCTGAATTCATAGATAATATTCGAAAAGTTCAAGCTGAAGTATTGGAAAACTATTCTAAAATTGTGAAACCAGGTGGGAAATTAGTTTATGCTACTTGCTCTATTTTACCTTCGGAAAACCAAGAACAAGTGCAACGTTTTTTAACTACTGAAATTGGAAAACAATTTCAGTTAATTGAAGACCGAAAAATATTAGCTTCAGATTCTGGATTTGATGGTTTTTATATGGCATTAATGGAAAGAAAAAACACCTAAGCACATTCTAGATTAAACTTTTTATTTGTATAACATGCCTTAAAAATGATTTCATTTTTAAGGCATGTTTATTTTAAAGTACTTTTATTTTTCAAATAATAATTTGATGTTTTCATACGAATTTTTTAACGCCTCGGTTATTTCGATTGGATTTAGCCAAGCCACTTTCTCAATTCCTTCTTCTACTTGTCCAAATAATTCTCCATCAAAGGTTGACGTCATTTCAAACCAATGGGTAATTTTAAGTTTGTACCTGCCATTTCTCTTAAAAACATGATAGGTTTTCTGAAGTTTATTACCGATCGTAAGTTGGCCTACACCGGTTTCTTCTTCAACTTCACGCATAGCAGTATCCTCAATCGCCTCTCCTTTATTGGTTCCACCTTTAGGTAAATCCCATTTTCCATTTCTAAAAATAAAAAGCACTTCACCCTTTGTATTGTAAACTAAGCCTCCACCTGCCTTAGTTACGGGAATTTTGTCTTTTAAAGTATTCAAAATTTGCTTTTCATCAGGATGGTATAAATACGCTTTTGGAATTTTATTTTGAAATATTTTAATGATAAGCTGTTCAATATCAATACTCTCCAATAAAAACAACTGAAAGTCTGTCTCCTTAGAGATTTGATTTGTTAAAAAAAGTGGTTTGTCGTTCACAAAAACTTTATACATTTGTACTATGATTTTTAATAAAGAAACAGCCGAAAAAACAGCCGAATTGCTTTTGCAAATAAATGCAATTAAATTGAATCCAAGAAATCCTTTTAAATGGGCTTCGGGATGGAACTCCCCAATCTATTGCGACAACCGTCTAATTCTCTCATTCCCAGCTATCCGAAATTATGTTCGTGATGAATTTGTAAAAAATATTGAAAATAAATTCTGTAAACCAGATGTAATTGCTGGTGTAGCAACTGGAGCAATCGGAATTGGAATTCTTGTTGCCGAAAGTATGGGGCTTCCTTTTGTGTATGTCCGCCCAGAGCCAAAAAAACATGGAAGACAAAATCAAGTGGAAGGATTTTTACAAAAGGGTCAAAATGTAGTAGTCGTAGAAGATTTAATTAGCACTGGAAACAGTAGCTTGCTAGCGGTAGAGGCTTTGAAAGAAGCAGGGGCTAACATCAAAGGAATGGCAGCTATATTCACATACGGTTTTGACATTGCAGAACAAAATTTTAAAAAAGTCAATGTGGATTTGTATACATTAAGTAATTATGATAATTTATTGAACTTGGCCGTGGCTAAATCTTACATTACTATAGATGAACAACAAACCTTGAGCGAATGGAAGTTAAATCCATCAACCTGGAACGTATAAAATAAAAATAAATCAAAATGAATTTAGAAAGTCCAAAAGTTAGCGTGCAAAAATCAGCTCAAAATATGTTTGAATTTCTATCCGATGTTAAAAATTTCGAACAGCTAATGCCTGAAAACATTGCTAAATTTGAAGTAATTGATGTCGATGCATTTATTTTTGGTTTAAAAGGCATGCCTGAGATCAAATTAGTTGTCAAAGAAAAAGTGGCTCCAAATAAATTAGTTTTAGGAGCTGCAAGCGATAAACTACCATTTACACTTATTGTGTCTATTGATTCTGTCAGCGAATCAAGCGCTGAAGTTAAATTAGATTTCGAAGGTGATTTTAACCCAATGATGGCGATGATGATTAAAGGACCAATCCAGAAGTTTATTGAAACGCTGGCTGAGAATATGCACAAATTATGATTTAAAATAGTATTCCAAAAAGGCTGTAATTCTAATTACGGCCTTTTTTAATATAACATTTGGATTTCTTTGATATCAAATTCAGCTATCGAATCATCCTCCAATACCATTTGTAACCGACCCGTTTCTGATATTCCTTTTATAATAGCCATAAATTTGTCTTGTTTTTGATTTATAAAGGGCATAGGAATATCTTTTTTGTACAATAAATTTATAAATTGTTGACGCAACGATTCGGCATTCACACTACACTCAGCTGTACTTTTTTTCAGGTTCACTACAATTTCATTAAGTAACTCCTCTTTATTGAATTGTAAACCAGTTATTGCAAATAACGATGATGCCTTTGGCAAACTCTCGAAATTAATTTGGTTGACATTTAAACCCAACCCAACAATAGAAAGAATGGTTCCGTCACTTTTGATACTATTTTCAATTAAAATACCTCCGATTTTTTTGTTAGCTGACAATATGTCGTTCGGCCATTTAATGCTTAAATTTGGAATATTTTGTGAATTTAAGGTGTTAATTACCGCTACAGAAAAGGCAATATTTAAAGTAAAAATTTGACTAATATCCGTCAAAAAATCTTTAACCAAAACACTCATAATTAGATTTTTACCCGCTTCAGAATTCCAAACCGAACCCATTTGCCCCTTGCCTCTAGTTTGATTTTCAGCAGAAACAACCGTGAAGTTTTCTATATCAGATTGGGTTGATAATCCCTTAAGGAAATCATTTGTTGAATCTATGGCATCGAGTTTGATTAGTTTCATTGCACATTATTTGTGACACAGAACTTAATATTCTGTTAATGGGTCAAAAATAATAACAAAAAATGGTAACTTTACCAACTTATATTAAAATAATTCATGGCTAAAAAGACTATAAACAATGATGCACTTATTGCAAACATCATCAAAGGAATCGAAGAAGTAAAAGGTAATGATGTTGATATCCTAGATTTAAGAGAAATAGATACAGCGGTTTGCGACTATTTCATCATATGTAACGGAACTTCTAACACCCAAGTTAATGCAATAGTAAGTTCTATCCAAAAAACAGTTTCAAAAGAATTAAAAGATAAGCCTTGGCATGTTGAAGGAACTGATAATGCAGAGTGGGTTTTGATGGACTACGTAAATGTGGTAGTACATGTTTTTCAAAAACATATTCGAGAATATTATAACATAGAAAGCCTTTGGGGTGATGCTAAAATCACCACAATCGAAAACAAATATTAAAGAAAAAAACTTGTAATGGCGACTAATAATCCAAATAAATTTAAAGTAAATCCTTGGTTAGTATATACCGGAATTCTTCTTATTTTTCTTTTTATCAGTTTTGCAACTGGTGGAAGTAATTTTGAGGAACCAGCACAACTAACATCATCTAAATTCAATAATTTTCTTGAAAAAGGACAAATTGAAAAGGTGATTGTTTATAATAAAAGTGAAGCAGAAGTATATTTGACTGCTGGAGCTTTAAATGACAAAACACATTCAAAAGTAGCAAAAGATGTCTTTGATCGTCCAAATACGGGACCGCATTATACCTTGGAAATAGGTAACGATCAAATCTTCCAAAATAAATTAGAAAAAGCTGTTGGAGAAGGCAAATTAAAAGATTTTAACTTTTTGCAAAAAAGTAATTGGAGCGATATCTTAATTAGTTTATTGCCAATTCTTGTAATTGTTGCTGTTTGGATATTCATCATGAGAAGAATGTCAGGTGGTGGCGGAGGTGGCGGAGGTCAAATTTTCAATATTGGTAAATCAAAAGCGAAACTTTTTGACGAAAAAACAGATATCAAAACTACATTCAAAGACGTTGCTGGTCTAGAAGGAGCTAAAGAAGAAATTCAAGAAATTGTAGAGTTTCTAAAAAATCCTGAAAAATATACTAACCTTGGGGGTAAAATTCCTAAAGGTGCTTTACTTGTTGGGCCCCCTGGAACAGGAAAAACCTTGCTTGCAAAAGCTGTTGCTGGAGAAGCTCAAGTTCCTTTCTTCTCGTTATCTGGGTCTGATTTTGTAGAAATGTTTGTAGGTGTTGGTGCTTCCCGTGTTAGAGATTTGTTCAAACAAGCCAAAGAAAAATCACCAGCAATTATATTTATTGATGAAATTGATGCGGTGGGTAGAGCTAGAGGAAAAAACAATATGTCAGGCGGAAACGATGAGCGTGAAAATACTCTAAATCAATTGTTAACAGAGATGGATGGTTTTGGAACTAATTCAAATGTTATTGTACTTGCTGCAACAAATAGAGCTGATGTTTTAGATAAAGCATTAATGCGTGCAGGACGATTTGATAGACAAATTTTTGTGGACCTACCAGACATTCGAGAGCGTGGGGAAATATTTAAAGTGCATTTGGCTCCTTTGAAAAAAGTAGAAGGATTAGACGTTGACTTTTTAGCCAAACAAACACCAGGATTTTCAGGAGCTGATATTGCTAATGTATGTAATGAAGCCGCTCTAATTGCTGCCAGAAATAATAAAACTGCAGTGGATAAACAAGATTTCTTAGACGCAGTTGATCGTATAATTGGTGGATTAGAAAAGAAAAATAAAATTGTAACTCCCGAAGAGAAAAAAGCAATAGCCATACACGAGGCAGGTCATGCAACTGTAAGCTGGATGTTAGAACACGCTGCACCACTTATTAAAGTAACAATTGTACCAAGAGGTCAAAGTCTAGGTGCTGCTTGGTATTTACCTGAGGAACGATTAATAGTTCGTCCCGACCAGATGCTAGATGAAATGTGTGCCACTATGGGTGGAAGAGCAGCTGAAAAAGTTATTTTCAATAGAATTTCAACAGGTGCATTAAGTGATTTAGAAAAAGTTACACGTCAAGCGAGAGCAATGGTAACTGTTTACGGTTTAAATGATAAAATAGGAAATGTTACTTATTACGATTCATCAGGTCAAAATGAATATGGTTTTTCAAAACCTTACTCTGACGAAACTGCTAAAATAATTGATGAAGAAATTTCTGCTTTAATAGAAGGGCAATACCAAAGAGCTATTCAAATATTAGAAGACAATAAAGAAAAATTAAACCAACTAGCTGATATTCTTATTGAAAAAGAGGTGATTTTCAAAGATGATCTAGAAGCTATTTTTGGTAAAAGAATTTATGATAAAAATTTAGAAGACGTAGTTTCTTAAATCAATTAATTTAATTATTTATAAAATCTTAATTCAAAAAACACTTTTGAATTAAGATTTTTTTATCTTTGGACGTTTTCAAACCATAGTATAAGTAGTTCAAATTAAATATGAGTCTTTTTAAAAAAATTTTTAGTTCATATAAACCGGCTTCTGACGAAGATAATGATACTGAACAAAGTCAGTTTCTTCCTGAGGTTAGTATGGCTGTAGATGAAGCTTTTATTTATCATTTTAAAAAGAATGGCGGTAAATTTATTTATTGCGAAAACAAAAAAGAGGTCAACGAACAATTTGAAAATATTCTTGAGGAGAATGATTGGTTTGAAAATGAAGTTTTATGTTTTGATCCAAATCTTTTCGACCTATTAAATGAAAATAAATTACCATTCGAAAAACCAACAAATCCATCATTTTTACTAGCTAGTTGTGAGAATCTTATTGCGGATGAAGGATCAATATTGTTTTCTTCCAAACAGATTAAGCAACTAAAACCAAACGAATTACCCGTAAATATTATTGTTGTTGCCACTACTAGCCAAATTCTTGGTGCTAAAAGTGACGGTCTTAGTGCCATTAAAAAGAAATACGAGAAAGATTACCCAACTAATATTACTACTATAAAATATTTCGAAAAAGCGAAAGAAGAAGATTTTACTCAATACGGAAGTTCTGCTAAGAATCTATATTTATTGCTATTAGAAGATCTTTAAAATGAATGAAACGCTCAAAAGAGGAATTTCAGGTTTAGTTTACATTATACTTTTGTTATCCTCAATTCTCTACTCTACTGAAAGTTTCATTTTATTATTTGGAATTTTTTTAATCATAGCCACATTTGAGTTTTGTAATTTAGTTAATTTAAAAAAAATAGTTCCCGTTTCTTTTGTGGTACTCGCCTACTTTATAATTAGTTTAATAAGCTATTACAAAACCGAGACAGATAATTATCTTTCCAATCTTCTGGAAAAACCTATCCAACTTGGCATTGACATCGATCAATTAAATGTTGTACTCTTAGTCATTAGTTTAGTAGTTTTTGCAAAATGTCTTATTTTCTTATTTAATAATAAAGAACAAACTGTGTCTTCTGTTTGGAAATATTTATATTTACTTGGATACATATTGTTACCTTTTATTTTTATTGTGAAAATTTCTTTTGGAATCAATGATTATAATCCGAAAATTATTATTGGTTTATTTATTTTGATTTGGACAAATGATACCTTTGCTTTTTTTGTTGGAAAATCAATAGGGAAACATAAATTATTCGAACGAATTTCCCCTAAAAAAACTATAGAAGGATTTATTGGCGGAATTGTGTTTGCTGTATTTGCAGGATATTTAATATCAAAACTATACATAAAACCAAATCCAGATTTTAGCAACACTTCTATTTTAATTTGGACTATTATAGCCTTAATTGTAGGTGTTTTTGGAACTATTGGAGATTTAATAGAATCAAAATTCAAACGCATTGCCCAAGTTAAAGATAGTGGCAAAATAATGCCTGGACATGGAGGCATACTAGATCGTCTAGATAGTGTTATATTTGTAGCGCCAATTGTATATTTATTTTATCAAATTTTATCTTATGTTTCATAAAGAAGGAACCCCCTCTATTCTATTAGGTATATTCATTACCGCTATTGTTTTATTAGTAAGTGACAATTTAATTGACACCAACTGGATTAAGATGACCATCCAAATCATCACGCTATTATTTTTAATAATAATTCTTCAATTTTTTAGAAATCCAAAAAGAACTTTTGTATTAAACGAAGACCAAATCCTTTCACCAGTGGATGGAAAGGTAGTCGTTATTGAAGAAGTATTTGAACCAGAATACTTCAAAGACAAACGATTACAAGTTTCTATTTTCATGTCGCCAATAAATGTGCATGTTACTCGATATCCTATAGGAGGTATTGTTAAATTTAGTAAATACCACCCAGGAAAATTTTTAGTTGCATGGCACCCAAAAGCAAGTGAAGAAAATGAAAGAACTACCATAGTATTGGAAAATAAATCATTTGGAGAAGTTCTATACCGACAAATAGCTGGAGCATTAGCTCGTAGAATTGAAAACTACGCCCAAGAAGGAATGCAAGTAGTTCAAGGAACAGATGCTGGTTTTATTAAATTTGGCTCTAGAGTAGATTTATTTTTACCTCTAGGAACCCCTATAAATGTTGTGTTGAATCAAAAAGCGATTGGAGGTAAAACCATAATTGCTACTCATGTATAATGATTGAAAACGACCTAGATAAACGATTTGAGCAAGCTGTTGAAACAGCTTCAAAAATGACAAAATCATCTTTACCACAAGATGTTCAATTGCGTTTATATGCGTTCTACAAACAAGCAACTTTTGGATCTACTGATTACAACAAATCTGAAAATTTTGATTTGCGAAATGCTTTCAAAACTAATGCTTGGATGCAAATAAGTCATTTATCAATGTCCGAATCAAAAGAAAAGTATATTGAAATTATTAATTCTTTATTGAAAAAATAATTAAATCATGAAAAAGCACTTACTAAAAGTAATTTATGTTGCACTCTTTTTTATTTTATTTTCTTGTAATAAGAAAAAACTAACTGAGGTGGTTGAGGTTCCATTGCCTAATGCAGAAGAAAAAATCACTATGGGAATTCCTGACGATGTAATAGCTGATGATGGTTCTTTTCAATTAGAAAAGCTAAATTATGGTTATGATGAAATGGCACCGAATATTTCTGCCTTAACTATTCAAAATCATTATTCTAAACATTATTTATTGTACACCAATAAGTTGAATGAAGCCATAGCTGAAACTAATCTAGAAAACCTCACTATTGAAGAAGTTTTAGGACAATTGGACACTAACAACGAAGAACAAAAAAATAATGCCGGGGGTTATTACAACCATTCTTTATACTTCAAGATAATTGGGGCAAAATCAGTTGGAAAACCTAAGGATTCATTAGCATTAGCAATTACTAAAGACTTCGAATCATTTGATAATTTTACTACTCAATTCAAAGGTGAGGCCACAAAATTATTTGGCTCAGGATGGGTTTGGTTAATTGTAGATCGTTCTGGAAAACTACAAATCACCAGCACTGCCAATCAAGACAATCCCTTAATGAGAAATGCCAAAGTACAAGGAAAACCTATTTTGGCTCTTGATGTTTGGGAGCATGCCTATTATTTGGACTACCAATACAAAAGAAAAAACTACATTGACGCTTTTTTTAAAGTAATCAACTGGAGAAAAGTAGAAGAAAATTATGAAGAAGCAATTGCTAAATAGCGAATTTGTTTTACTTCAATTGATAGATAAAAGATTCCGAAGGATTCAACTCTATTTTTACTCTTCCTTGACCGTTAATCACTTGTAAAAACAATTTACTCTTGGTGTACAATTGATCGATAATTGTATATTTCCCCTCTTTTAAGCGCCATTTTTGAATTATATCGTTAGGAATAATTAGCTCAAATTGACTTTTTGTAGAAGAAGAAAAATTAGCAACTACAATCAATTTTTGAGAGTCAGACCATCGAACAAAGGAATACGTATCGGGTAAATATCCTTTTGAAATAGTGTTGTTAGCCGAGTGAATTTCTTGAAATTCTCCCATCAAAGCCGAACTTTTCAAACTAAAGTTCAATAATCTTTTATAAAAATTGCGTAATTCTATTTCAGATTTAGATAATTTTCCGCCGTCAAATTTACCGCCATTCATCCAGCGTTGGTGGTTAGGAACGCCCACATAATCAAAAATAGAAGTTCGAGAACGAGTTCCAAAACCACCATTTATATTTCCAGCCTCACCTACTTCTTGTCCAAAATAAATCATCGTTGGCGAAGTACTTATCGTAGCCGAAACAACTAATAGCGGTTTTCCACTTTCTGCAGAAGCTGCAAATTCTGGGCTGGCTAATCGTTGTTCATCATGATTATCCAAAAAATGCAACATATGATGTTCAATATCTGCTAATCCGTTTTGGATATTGGTAATAGGGTCTGTTTGACTTCTCCCTTGTACAATTTCTTTCAACTTGTCATACAATTCCACTTTGTCATACAAATAATCCATTTTTCCTAAACGAATGTAATTTCGGTATTCTTTTGGATTGTAAACTTCTGCCAATAAAAAAGCATCGGGTCTTTGTGCTTTAATAGCTGAATTCATATAACTCCAAAACTCGTAAGGAACCATTTCGGCCATATCATAACGGAAACCATCAACTCCTTTGGCTAACCAATATTCGGCAATAGCTCGAAATTTTTTCCAAGAACTTGGTACCTCTTTGTCTTTCCAAAAATCAAAATGTTCTTGACACGATTTAGTTTCAAAACCCGGTGGAAGTAACGCAAAATCTTTAGTCCCGTCCGGACGAATGCCATAATTTACTTTGACGGTTTCATACCAATCGTTTTTATCTGGTTTGGATAAACGCGAACCATTTCCGGTCCATTTCGCAGGAAATTCATCAAACTTGCCATCAACCAAAGGATTCACTTCTCCGTTCAAAGGCGTAATCCCGTCAGGTAATTCGAAACGGGTATTCGGAATGTAATAAAAATTGTTATTCTTGTCATATTCCACCGAAACATTATCATCTACTCCAAAATCTCTAACTCCTTCAGGATTGTTTTTGCCTTCGTATTTACGAGCAATATGATTCGGAACTATATCGATAATTAACTTTAAACCTGCTTTGTGAGTTCGAGTAATCAATGCTTCAAATTCTTGCATGCGATTCGCTGGATTTACAGCCAAATCAGGATTTACATTATAATAATCTTTTACGGCAAAAGGTGAACCCGCTCTTCCTTTTACCACTTCGGGATCATCATTGGAGATGCCAAATTTAGTATAATCTCTGATTACGGCATGATGTGGAACTCCTGTATACCAAATATGGGTAACTCCTAAATCTTTAATTTCTTGTAAGGCTTTATCAGTGAAATCATTGAACTTCCCTGCCCCATTTTGCTCAATAGTCCCCCAAGGTTTGTTAGTGGTGTTTTTATTTCCAAATAATCGTGTAAAAACTTGATACACAACCGCTTTTTTAATTGTAGTTGTTTTGTTTATAGGTTGTAGAGTATTTGTAGCTGATTGTGCTACAGCGAAAAAAGTTGCGAAAAAAGTAACTGAAAGTAAAAGTGATTTCATAGTAATAAAAATAGTATGTAGCAACAAATATAAATTAATTTAGGGCATTGACAAGATTTCACATTTATTGAATCTAAAAGTGATATAAATGGTTTATAAATATTTCTTAAATACCCTTGTGCTTCATACAATTTGATTAATTTTATACCCAAAATAATTAGACTTGAAAAAACTTCAATTTGCATTCTATTTTGCTCTTTTTTTAGCAGTTGTGCCAAAAGTAATGGGACAGGCTCCTAAAAAAATCATGGTAGAACATTCTGATTTTGCCGATGTAAACCAAATAGAAATTCCAGATGCTTTTTTACTAACCGGAAATGTGCGTGTCAACCATGACGGAGTAGTTTTAACCTGTAACAAAGCCTATTATTTTCAAAAAGAAAACTACATTAAAGCCTTTGGAAACGTACAATTAGTTCAAGGTGACACTTTATTCTTGAATAGTAAATATGCCGAATACAGTGGTAATGTAAAAAAAGCCTTTGCAACCGGTGATGCCGTAATGAGTTCGCCTGAAGCGACTTTGGTAACAGATACAATCAATTTTGACCGCAACACACAAGAGGTTTTTTATAATTCCAAAGGAACAATAACCAACTTACAAAATACTTTAGTGAGCAAATCGGGAAAATACTTTGTTCCACTGAAAAAATTCCAATTCCTTACTGAAGTAACAATTACTAATCCCACCTATGTAATCAAATCGAATCATTTGGATTATTACAGTAATTCGGGACATTCTTATTTGTTAGGGCCGTCTACTATAACTAGTAAAGCCAATTATATCTACACCGAAAAAGGATTTTACGATACCAAGAAAAACAAAGCCCATTTTCTGAACAAATCGTATATCAAATACGACGACCGAATAATAAGAGGCGATAGTTTGTATTACGACCGAAATAAGGAATTTGCTTCGGCTTCTCGCAATGTAAAAATCACCGATTCTATTAATCGAGGCATAGTCAAAGGGCATTATGCCGAAATGTACAAGAAAAAGGATTCCCTTTTTGTAACCAAAAGAGCCGTAGCGATCAACTTTGTCGAAAATGATTCCGTTTACATTCACGGCAAAAAATTAATGGTAACCGGAAAAGAAGGCGATCGAATTATACGTGCGTTTAATAATGTGCGTTTTTTTAAAAAAGACATGAGCGGCAAATGCGACTCGATACATTCTAGTTCTAAAATTGCCTTGACCAAATTAATTGGAAATCCTATTCTCTGGAATGGTGAGAGCCAAATTACAGGAGACATTATGCATCTCATTGGAAATAATACTACTCAAAAATTAGATTCACTCAAGGTTTTAAACAATACATTTCTCGTCTCCAAAGACACCATCGGCACAGGCTATAATCAGATCAAAGGACAAAATCTCTTTGGTAAATTTGAAGAAGGAAAATTGCATGATGTGGATATCATCAAAAACACCGAAGTGATTTATTATATGCGTAATGAAGCTAACGAATTAATAGGTATTAACAAAAATAAAAGCAGTAAAATCAATATTTTGTTCAATAAAAATGAGGTAGATGAAATTACCTTTTTCAAACAAGTAGATGGCGATTTATTTCCTGAAAAGGATTTGCCAGAGTACGATCGGAAATTAAAAGGATTTATTTGGCGAGGCGACGAAAGAATTCTATCTAAAGATGCTATTTTCCCGCCAGAAGAGAATCTAGACAATGAAAAAATAGCCAAACAAGCCAAAGCACAAAAAGAGAAGAAGAATGTTCCTATGAAAGTGCGAAAAGAAACATTAGATTACGATAAAAAGAAGAAGAAATAGCTTTTAAAATAACAATTGCAAAAATCAATTGCAATAGCAATAGTAATTAATCATATTAAAGTGAACAACGATTTTATACAATACCAAGCACAAACTACTCCTTATCCTCTTGGAATGGAAGTGTCGCATGCTATAGGATCGTATATTTACGATACTAAAAATAATCGGTATTTGGACTTTGTAGCCGGTGTTTCGGCTTGTTCCTTAGGACATCAGCATCCAAGAGTGAACCAGGCCATTAAAGACCAATTGGATTTGTATTCGCATGTGATGGTCTATGGAGAATATTCTCAAAGTCCAGCGGTAGAATATTGTAAATTGATGGCTTCGCTCCTGCCCGCTCCTTTAGACAAAACCTATTTAGTCAATTCGGGTACCGAGGCAATTGAAGGAGCCTTAAAATTAGCTCGTAGGGTAACTGGTCGTAGCCAATTAATTTCATGTCACAATGCGTATCATGGCAACACCATGGGTTCGCTGAGTGTCATGGGTTTTGAAGAACGCAAACAAGTTTTCCGTCCTTTACTTCCTGATGTTGAATTCATTACTTTCAACAATGAAGCCGATTTAGAAAAAATAACCACTAAAACGGCGGGGATTTTACTCGAAACCATTCAAGGCGGAGCAGGATTTATCCAACCTGAAAATGATTTTCTGAAAAAAGTACGTCAACGTTGTGACGAAATGGGTACGATGATGATTTTGGACGAAATTCAACCTGGTTTTGGTCGAACAGGAACACTTTTTGGTTTCCAAAATTACGACGTAGTTCCTGATATTGTGGTGATGGGAAAAGGTATGGGCGGCGGAATGCCTGTTGGTGCTTTTACCGCTTCGGCAGCGATGATGGATTTATTAAGTCACAATCCGAAATTAGGACACATCACTACTTTTGGTGGACACCCTGTTATAGCGGCAGCCTGTTTGGCAACTTTGAAAGAAATTATTGGAACTAAATTGATGGAAGATGCTTTAGCCAAAGAAAAACTCTTCAGATCACTATTGGTTCATCCTTTGATAGAAGAAGTGAGAGGAAAAGGATTGATGTTAGCAGCAATGACTAAGAATGCAAATATTACCAATGAAGTCATCTTGAAATGCCAAGACAAAGGTTTAATTTTATTTTGGTTATTGTTTGAAAGTTGTGCTATCCGAATCACACCACCGCTAACTATTTCTGAAGATGAAATACGAGAAGGTTGTGCTATTTTACTTGAAGTAATGGACGAAATAGTGCAAAAAATATAAATCCATATTACCTTGCTTTTTGTTAATTAAATTGTTCACAACAATTCTAAATTCTCCTCGCTAAACAATACTATTTAACTACTTTTATTAAGTTCGAATTCTAAACATAAACGAATGCAATTAAGCGACGAAGAAGAAGATTACAACTTATCTCTTTCCAAATTTGAGTCGATGTTAAAGACTAATAAAGTCTTGTTTTTTGACTCTGAAGAATTTGAAGAAATAATCCTTCATTATATCGATATGGGCAAAACTTCTTTGGCAAAAAAAGCATTAAAATTAGCCCTAGAACAGCACCCTAAATCTACCGGTTTAAAGCTAGTTCAAGTCGAAATGTTAGTCTACGAAGATCAACTAGATGCAGCCGAAAAAATGCTGAATGAGTTGTATGCCATTGAGCCCAACAACGAAGAAATTTACATACAAAAAGCCAATATTTGTTCCAAAAGAGATCAACACGAAAAAGCAGTTGAGCTTTTAAAAATCGCCTTAGAATACACCGATGATTATGCAGATGTCTATAACTTAATTGGAATGGAATACCTTTTCATGGACAATTTAGAAATGGCAAAAGATAGCTTTATCAAATGCTTAGAAGAAGATTTAGAAGATCAGTCAGCTTTATACAATGCAGTGTATTGTTTTGAATTTTTGGACCAAAACAAAGAAGCCATCGATTATTTGAACCATTATATTGATAAAAACCCGTATAGTGAAATTGCTTGGCACCAGGTGGGTAGACTACACTATGGCTTAAAAGAATATGAAGACGCACTTCGTGCTTTCAATTATGCTACTTTAATTGACGATGAATTCATGGGTGCTTTTATGGAAAAAGCAAAAGCTTTAGAACGCTTGAAACTATATCCAGAAGCGATCGAAAGTTATGAAAGAACAATTGAATTAGACGATGCTACTTCGTATGCTTTGCTTCGAATTGGAAAATGCCATGAACGAATAGGCAATACCGCATTAGCAATCAAATACTATAACCAAACCGTTCATGAAGACCCTCTTTTAGACAAAGGGTGGATAGCGATTACTGATTTTTATGTTCGTGAAAAGAATTTTCAAAAAGCGTTGTTCTATGTTAATAAAGCATTGGCAATTGACAACCAAAATCAATTGTACTGGAAACGCTATGCCGCTATTAACAAGGAAATGAATTTCTTTGAAGAAGCTGAATTTGGTTACCGAAAGGCAGTCGAATTTGGCGACTATCAATTAGATACTTGGCTTTTTTGGAGTGATATTTTGCAATTTTTAGGAGAATTTGATAGTGCTATTCAAACTTTACTACAAGCTACTGAGTATTTCCCCGAAGAAAATGAAATCGAATACCGCCTTGCTGGATTGTATTTCATGGTTCAAGATACAACAAAAGCCAAATTTCACTTAAGCAACGGTTTGCGTTTGAACTTGGACAACTACGTTTGTATTGAAGATTTATTTCCAGTGGTTTGGGAAGAAAAAACAGTTCAAAACTATATTGCAAAACACAAGAAATAAATATGACGTCACCAATTAAAAGAAGATTCGGTTTATTGGGACGAAATATCAATTATTCATTTTCTAAAGGTTATTTTACTGAAAAATTTGAAAAAGAAAAGTTAGAAGGACATACTTATGAGAATTTTGATATTTCAACAATCGAATCTTTCTTAGAGGTAATCAAAAAGAACCACCATTTAATTGGCATGAATGTAACGATTCCGTACAAAGAATCTGTAATGCCATTCTTGGATAAATTATCCAAAAAAGCAACCAAAATTGGAGCTGTCAACACAATTAAATTTACTAAAAAAGGAAAGCTAAAAGGCTATAATACTGATTATTATGGTTTCAAAAAATCCTTGAAACCGCTATTAGAATCCCATCACAAAAAAGCCTTAATTCTTGGTACAGGTGGCGCATCTAAAGGCGTAGCTTTTGCTTTAGAAGAATTGGGTATTAATTATACTTTTGTTTCTCGACAATCAAATGAAACAGTTTTGGGTTACAACCAAATAACCGATGTAGTTTTTGACGAATATCAAATTGTGATCAACTCCACTCCTGTTGGTACTAGCCCTAATACCGATGCTTTTCCAGAAATTCCGTATGAATTTTTTACTAAAAACCACATTGCTTACGACTTGATTTACAATCCGGCCGAAACTCAATTTTTGAAAAAAGCAAAACAACAAGGTGCTAAAACTAAAAACGGAATGGATATGCTTATTTTTCAAGCAGAAAAAGCATGGGAGATTTGGAATAAATAAAAGCTAGACTTCTTATCATACCACACTTTTTTATTTACTGCTTTTTTGGTTAAAAAACGATTAAAACTCTAACCTTTGAAAGACTATAAGTTTTTGAAATCATCTGAAAAAAAGCCGATTTTTTAAGGTAAAACGATGATAAATAAGGGATTTATTTTGTAGTTCAAATGGGGTTTACTATCTTTCGCGTTCAAAAAATTAGCAACCTTACACATTGAAAAAATGTTAGAAGAAAAGAATGATAACCTGCTTAATGCAGATGGAAATGGAACCGACTTTGTAGATTCAACTACAGAAAATGTGCCTGTTGAAACAAATGATGTACTTATTAATTCAGCTGATGACACTACTGAAATTAATGAAAATCAATTGATTGTAGAGGCGATAGCCGATACTAAAGCCGAAGAAAGTGAGGATGAAACTGTCAAAGAGCGACATGAAATTTCAATGAAAGACTATGATGTTTTGTCAATGGAAGAATTAGTCGAAGAAATAAGCACTTTGGTAACCAACGAAAAAATAGCAACTATCAAAGATCATGTTGAAGAAATCAAGAAAGCTTTTTTGAATAAATACAACCACTTTATTGAGGAAAAAAAAGAAGCTTTTGCCGCTGAAAATCAAGATGCAAGTGAAGAATTTAACTATCACTTCCCTCTTAAAACTAAATTTGATACTACTTATTCTTTATTTAGAAATCAAAAAAACGAACATTTCAAAAGTCTACAAGCGAGTCTGAAAACTAATTTAGAAAATCGTTTAGCTATAGTTGAAGAGTTAAAAGAGTTAATAAACCCACAATCCAACATTAAAGATATCTTAAAACATTTTAATGATTTAAGAGAACGTTGGAAAAATGCAGGGCCAATCCCAAAAGATAAATACAACCACGTCTGGAACAACTATCATTTTCACGTAGAAAATTTTTACGATTATTTACATTTAGATCGTGAAGCGAGAGATATCGATTTCAAACACAATTTAGAGCAAAAACAAAAAATTGTAGCTCGTGTCGGAGAATTAGTGCTAGAAGAAGATGTCAATAAAGCGTTTCGTGAATTGCAAGACTTACACCGCATTTGGAAAGAAGATATTGGACCTGTTTCAAGAGAACACCGCGAAGATATTTGGAACCAATTCAGTGATTTGACCAAACAAATGCACGATAAACGAGAATTACTGTTTGAAAAGTTAAGAGGTACAGAGGTTGAAAATTTAGCCAAAAAACAAGAAATCATTGCTCAAATTGAAGTGTTGGCTACTGAAAAGGTAAATGCTCACACGCAATGGTTGGCACAAATAGATAAGGTAGAGGCTTTACGAGCCGCTTTTTTTGCAGCTGGTAAAGTTCCTGCTGATGTAAATGAAGCCACTTGGAGTGATTTTAAAACAGCTGTTCGTAATTTTAATTCGTTTAAGAATTCGTTTTACAAAGACATTAAAAAGGATCAAAACGATAACTTGAGTAAGAAACAAGCTTTAGTAGCAAAAGCTAAAGGATTACAAGAAAGTACTGATTTTGCAACTTCCACTCCTATTATGAAACAAATTCAAGAGGAATGGAAAAAAATTGGCCACGTGCCAAGAAAATATTCTGATAGTATTTGGAAAGAATTCAGAGAGGCTTGTAATCATTATTTTGATCAATTAAAGGAGCAAAAGAGTGAAGAAAATAGCGAAGAAGTAGCTGCTTTTGAAAACAAAAAGGCTTATTTAGAAACCTTACGTGGCTTCCAATTAGTAGGTGATCACAAGACGGATTTGGACGGAATCAAATTGCATATCCAAAACTGGAAAGCATTTGGTAAAGTTCCTTTTGCTAGACGTCACATTGAAGGAAAGTTCAACAAAATATTGGATGCTCTTTTTGAAAAATTAAGCTTAAGCAAAAAAGATTCAGATATGATGCGTTTTTCCAATCGTATGGATCAATTGTCTGAAAGTAATGATTCTAGAAAATTAGAAAGCGAGAAAATATTCTTAATTCGTAAGATTGAAGAAGTTCAAAACGAAATTTTCCAATTAGAAAATAACATCCAGTTTTTTACCAATACTAAAAACGCCAAAAAAGAAAATTCAATTGTGTTAGAGGTTCGAAAAAACATCGCTATTCACAAAGAAAGTTTAGAAGTTTGGAAAGAGAAATTAAAACAATTACGAAACCTTAAACAGGAATAGATTTTTTAAATAAAAATAAAAAACCTCAATGCAAAACATTGGGGTTTTTTTTGTTTCAAATCATAACTTTTAGTAATAAAAATTACTACCTATTATCTTACTAAATTAAATTTTATTTCGTTTATTTTATCCACCACTTGATATTTTAACTCAAAAGGTATGTAATTAAACTCTATTTTATCATTTTGTAATTCTAAATTAAGAGTACAACTTTTAAAATTATGCAACACATATTCTCCAAGTAAATACAAACCACAAACCAACCAGAAGTAGAATCCAATTGGATAGAAACCAAAATTTAGTCCAATCAAAAATCCTCCAACAACTATATAAGCAATTTCATATTTTGTTGGAACTTTTTTTACTGAAACATACACTTTCTTAATTTCTTTAATCGGTATTTTTTTTTGATTATTAAAATTTACGTTTATTAATAAGTCCGA
>CANHKZ010000006.1 GCA_947461425.1 Flavobacteriaceae bacterium
GAGGTCAAGATGATTTTTAAATATTCTTTGACCAAGGCATAGGTTTTACCCGAACCGGCTGAGGCGTCGTAAATCGAAAAGGAGTGTCTTTGCATCATTTGGGTTTATAACTTATTCGGGAACTGAAAACGAAAATCCTAGCCCTGATTACAGCGGCATCCTTTTCTGCCGGGGTTCGGCAGGAAAGATATAGCGTAAAGCAGGAATAGCTTCTCGAAATTTTGGTTCGATTTAAAATTTGCTCGAATAAAGTTTAAAAGTAGTATTTTTGCGTCATGGAAACAAATAGACAGAAAAAAATAGGCGGCGTTATCCAAAAAGATTTGGTGGATATCCTGCAAGGTGAAGTGAGAAAAAATGGAATAAACAATTTGATTATTTCTGTATCCAAAGTGGCCGTGACCTCCGATTTGTCTGTTGCCACAGTATATTTAAGTATTTTTCCGCAGGAGAAAGCCAAAGAAACTTTAGTGGCAATTAAATCTAACGCTACTTTAATTAAGCATGATTTGTCGCAACGCGTGCGATTGCAATTGCGCAAAGTGCCTAATTTAGTTTTCTTTATTGACGATTCATTAGACTATATCGAAAAGATTGACAAAGCATTATCCAACAGAGACAACCCTATTGAAAACAGAGATCTTTTAGAAAAACGCAGACACTCTTAGCTTGAATTTTCCACTCTACATAGCCAAACGATACAGTGTTAGCAATAGCAAAAACAATGCTATTAACATCATTAATCGTATTGCTAGTATGGGAATTATTATTGGCGCACTCGCACTATTTGTGGTACTGTCTGTTTTTAGTGGCTTAAAAGACTTTAGTCTTTCATTTACTAATGCAATTGATCCCGATTTGAAACTCCACTCCACTCTGGGAAAATCGATTTTTATTAGTCCAGAACAAGAGCGCCAAATCAAACAAACTGACGGACTCGTTTCGTATTCCAAAATTATTGAAGAACGAGTGCTTTTTACCTTCGACGGCAAACAAGAAGTAACTTATTTAAAAGGTGTTGACAGTTTGTTTACCAAAGTAAATCCAATTCAAAAAAATCTTTTTAACGGCCAATGGTTGATGCCCAATACCAATCAAGTAGTGGTGGGTTACGGTATTGCCCAGAAATTCTCGATGGGATTGTTGGACTTTAACCGTCCGCTACAAGTTTTTGTGCCAAAACCCGGAAAAGGCGCAATTGAAAATCCGGGTCAAGCCTTCAATCAGTCGGATTTATTGCCCATTGGGATTTATACCATCAATGAAGATTTGGATTCCAAATATGTTTTTGCAGATTTGGGTCTTGCCCAAGAATTGATGGAATACCAACCCAATCAAGTTTCGGGATTGGAAATCAAAATTCAGAAAGGAGCCAACGAAAAAGTCATTATTGAACAATTGCGAACCATTTTCAATAATTCCGTTACTGTAAAAAACAGAGCGCAACTGAACGAATCGCTTTATAAAATGCTGAATACCGAGAATATTGCGGTCTACTTGATTTTTACTTTGGTGATTGTGGTGGCGCTTTTCAACTTAATTGGCGCGCTTATTATGATGATTTTAGACAAAAAAGGAAACCTAAAAACCTTGTTCAACTTGGGTGTCGAAATCAAAGATTTGCGAAAAATATTCTTGCTGCAAGGAACCTTGTTGAGTGTCTTTGGTGGTTGCATAGGACTCCTTTTAGGAATTGGAATTATACTTCTTCAACAGCAATTTCAGTTAATTATGATTACGCCAACACTTGCCTATCCAGTAGTTTTTACCCTTGAAAATGTTTTGATTGTTCTAGGAACGATTATTTCTCTTGGCTTTATTGCTTCCTTAATTGCGAGTAGCCGTGTGAGTAAAAAATTATTGGAATAAGATTATCTACACAAACTCATAACCCGCATAGACCTCTTCAATTTCTTTCATTACATTAAACAATTCTTCTGCCTCATCAATAGTGACTAATTTTTGTTTGTAGTCTTTAAACGAATGAATGCCTTTGAAATAGTTCGTATAATGCCGGCGCATTTCTACTATTCCCAAACGTTCTCCTTTCCATTCCATAGACCAAGTCAAGTGATTACGGGCCGCTTCCACTCTGTCTATAAGAGTTGGTGATGGCAAATGTTCGCCCGTTTTAAAGTAATGTTTAATTTCGTTAAAAATCCAAGGATAACCAATGGCGGCGCGGCCAATCATAATCCCATCAATACCGTATTCGTTTTTATAATGCAAGGCTTTTTCAGGGGAATCAATATCGCCGTTCCCAAAAATCGGCATGGTAATTCTAGGATTATTTTTCACACGGGCAATGTGAGACCAATCGGAATGGCCTTTGTACATTTGAGCTCGTGTTCGCCCATGAATTGACAACGCTTGTACGCCAATGTCTTGTAAACGCTCTGCTACCTCATCAATATTAATTGAATTTTCGTCCCACCCCAAACGTGTCTTCACGGTAACCGGTAAATTGGTACTGTCAATTACAGCTTTGGTTAACCGAATCATTAAATCCACGTCTTTCAAGACACCAGCACCAGCCCCTTTGCATACTACTTTTTTTACGGGACAACCAAAGTTGATGTCAATCAAATCAGGATGGACTGTCGAAACAATTTTAGATGACAATGCCATAGCTTCTTCATCTCCTCCAAAAATTTGGATACCAACAGGACGCTCGTAATCAAAAATATCCAATTTTTGACGGCTCTTGATCGCATCGCGAATTAACCCTTCTGAAGAAATAAATTCCGAATACATCATATCAGCGCCGTGCGTTTTACACAGTCTACGAAACGGCGGATCGCTCACGTCCTCCATAGGCGCGAGTAGTAAAGGAAAATCAGGTAATTCTATGTTGCCAATTTTAATCAAGGTCCTGTTTTTTGGCAAAGATAGAAAAATTAGATTTTAGATTTTTTTTTACATTTAAGTTTAAATAGTATTATTTTTTACTTCTAAACCATTAAGATAGTAAGCCTTAATTTTCTTAATATCTTAATGGTTTGAAAGAAGTAGTTTCCAAAGTTTTACCTTATATTTGCAGATTAATAGCAGGCTTAAATTGCTATTGTCCCGAAGTTTCGGGATTGAACTTGATATTGAAATTGAATAATGAAACACATACGTAATTTTTGCATTATTGCGCACATTGACCACGGGAAAAGTACGCTAGCTGACCGATTACTTGGGGCAACTCAAACTGTAACGGCTCGTGAAGAAAAAGCACAATTGCTGGACAATATGGACTTAGAACGTGAGCGTGGAATTACCATAAAAAGTCACGCTATTCAGATGGAGTACACTTACAAAGGTGAAGAGTACATCTTGAACTTGATTGACACACCTGGGCATGTTGATTTTTCTTATGAAGTTTCAAGAAGTATTGCTGCTTGCGAAGGCGCTTTATTGATTGTAGATGCAGCGCAAAGTATTCAGGCACAAACGATTTCAAATTTATATTTGGCTTTGGAAAACGACTTGGAAATTATTCCGGTGTTGAACAAAGTAGATTTACCAAGTGCCAACCCAGAAGAGGTTAGCGACGATATTATTGATTTATTAGGTTGCAAACTAGAAGATATTATTCATGCTTCGGGAAAAACTGGTTTTGGAGTCGAAAATATTTTAGCTGCCATTATCGAAAAAATTCCTGCGCCAAAAGGGAACAAAGACGAACCATTACAAGCGTTGATTTTTGACTCTCATTATAATCCTTTTCGCGGAATTGAAGTTATTTTTCGTGTGATAAATGGCGAAATCAAAAAAGGGCAAAAAATTAAATTCATGGCTACTGGCAATGAATATTTTGCTGATGAAATTGGTACTTTAAAGTTGAATCAAGTTCCAAAACAAGTAGTTTCGGCAGGAGATGTTGGGTATTTGATCTCAGGAATTAAAGAAGCCAAAGAAGTAAAAGTAGGAGACACTTTGACGGATGCCAAAGATCCAACCACAAATATGATTACGGGTTTTGAAGACGTAAAGCCAATGGTTTTTGCTGGAATTTACCCTGTAGATACCGAGGATTATGAAGATTTACGTTCGTCTATGGAAAAACTACAATTGAACGATGCGTCCTTGGTTTTTGTAGCTGAAAGCTCGGCAGCTTTAGGATTTGGGTTCCGTTGTGGATTCTTAGGAATGTTGCATATGGAAATTATCCAAGAGCGTTTAGAACGGGAGTTTGACATGACGGTTATTACCACGGTGCCTAACGTTTCGTATTTGGCTTACACCAAAAAAGATCCAGAAACACCCCTTATTGTGAACAATCCATCTGACTTACCGGAGCCGTCTAAATTAGACCGAGTAGAAGAACCGTATATTAAAGCAACTATCATTACTAAAGCCGATTTCGTTGGAAACGTAATGAGTTTGTGTATTGAAAAACGCGGATTGATTACCAACCAAACTTATTTGACTACCGAACGTGTGGAGTTGAATTTTGACATGCCTTTGGCCGAAATTGTATTTGATTTTTACGATCGTTTGAAAACGGTTTCTAAAGGATATGCGTCTTTTGATTATTCTCCTATTGGGATGCGAACCTCTAAATTGGTAAAATTAGATGTGCTTTTGAACGCTCAAACTGTGGATGCACTTTCCGCTCTAATTCACGAAGACAATGCGTATCATATTGGAAAAAAAATGACCGAAAAATTACGCGAATTAATTCCGAGACAGCAATTTGATATTCCAATTCAAGCGGCAATTGGGGCCAAAATTATTGCGCGTGAAACAATCAAAGCTTTACGTAAAGACGTTACCGCCAAATGTTATGGAGGTGATATTTCGCGTAAGCGTAAATTATTGGAAAAACAGAAAAAAGGGAAGAAACGTATGCGTCAAGTTGGAAACGTAGAGATTCCGCAAGAAGCCTTTATGGCGGTACTAAAACTGAACGATTAATAATTTACGATATACGAAGTTAAAACTCAATAGCGAAAGTTGTTGGGTTTTGTGTTTTAATTTAGGAATCTATGCCTAAAAAACTTTGTACCTTTGCCCCTTTAAACTTTGCTACTCCATTATGATTGAAGATAAAAACCAACAACTTACTAGCATTTCGCAATTAGGCGAATTTGGATTGATTGACCATTTGACCAAAAACTTTGGTATTACACAGCCTTCTACTTTAAAAGGAATTGGAGACGATGCAGCAGTATTGGATTTTAAAGACAAAAAAGTAGTGGTTTCAACTGATATGCTTGTGGAAGGAGTGCATTTTGATTTGGCGTATATGCCTTTGAAGCATTTGGGCTACAAAGCAGTGGTTTCGAATGTATCGGACATCTGTGCGATGAATGCTAAAGCGACACAAATAACCGTTTCTATTGCTGTTTCTAATCGTTTTCCACTAGAAGCTTTAGAAGAATTGTTTGAAGGAATCACTTTGGCTGCTAATGAATACAAAGTGGATGTTATTGGTGGAGATACAACCTCATCGCAAAAAGGATTGATCCTTTCGATTACGGCTATTGGCGAAGCTGACGAAGCCGAATTGACCTATAGAAACGGAGCCAAGTCTACTGATTTATTGGTAGTAACTGGAGATCTTGGAGCGGCCTATATGGGATTGCAAGTTTTGGAAAGAGAAAAACAAGTATTTTTGGTGAACCCCAATTCACAACCTGATTTGGATGCCTACACCTATTTAATTGAACGCCAATTAAAACCCGAAGCCCGAAAAGACGTGCGTACTTTATTACACGCTTTGGAAATCAAACCTACCTCCATGATTGATATTTCTGATGGATTGTCGTCTGAGATTATACATTTGTGCAAACAATCCAAAGTAGGTTGTAACTTATACGAAGACAAATTGCCTTTAGATCCTCAGTTTATCAATGTGTGTGAAGAATTTGATATCGACAGCACAACGGTTGCGATTAATGGAGGCGAAGATTACGAATTACTTTTCACCATTGCGATGGAAGATTTTGACAAAATAAAAGGCAATCCTAATTTCTCTATTATTGGTCACATGACGCAAGAAAGCGAAGGCATCCATTTGGTTACCCGTGCCAATACTAAAATTTCATTGAAAGCGAGAGGCTGGAATCCTATTGCAGAATAATTTTTCTTGTAAAAACCAACAATACTTATAAGTTCAAATAAATTTTTTTTAATTTATACCATCATCCTAAATTTTTAAAACATGAAAAAAATTTTAATTGTATTTTTTACGTTGAGTGCTTCAATTATTTTTGGTCAGGAAATCGCTAAAAAAAACACAAAAATACTTTCTGAAAGGAAACACGAAATTAAGATTGGAGCGATTAAGCTTTTAGCTGGGCCTATTTTTGAGGGCACTTATGAGTATATTTATTCAAAAGATTTTACATTTGGTTCTTCTATTTTGGTAGATTTTCAAAACGAAAATGTATGGGATGAAAATTTTTCTTTAACCCCTTTTGCCCGTTTTTATTTTCAAGAAAGTAAAGAATATGGAGCAAAAGGTTTTTTTGTTGAAGGTTTTGCAAAATTAGCACTTGGCAAAAATGAATTATATAGCGAAATTAATTCCAACTATGAATCCGAAAAATTTACTGCAGGAGCACTAGGGTTGTCTTTGGGTAAAAAATGGATAAATCATTCAGGATTCGTTTTCGAATCATTAATTGGCTTCGGAAGAAGTATTGGAAATACTAATAATTCACCTGATGTTTTTTTTAGGGGTGACCTAAGTATTGGCTATAGATTTTAAATTAAAAAGTCCCAAACTCAATTGAATTTGGGACTTTTTTATATCGTATTTCAACTATCTGAAATCGTACTTTAGTCGTTCATTTTCATCAACCAGTTTTTCATCGATACTTCATTTTCGATAATGTTTTTCAAGTCGGCAATGTTTACACGATCTTGTTTCATGCTATCTCTATGACGAATGGTAACCGTTTGGTCTTCGATAGTTTGATGATCAACAGTAATACAAAAAGGAGTTCCTAAGGCATCTTGTCTTCTATAACGTCTTCCAACCGCATCTTTTTCATCATAGGTTACATTGAAATCCCATTTCAAATCGGCAATAATTTGGTGTGCAATTTCTGGTAATCCGTCTTTTTTAACCAATGGTAAAATCGCAGCTTTTGTTGGCGCTAAAACTGATGGCAAACGCAACACAGTTCGTGTTGAACCATCTTCTAACGTTTCTTCTTTTAATGAAGTAGTAAAAACTGCCAAAAACATTCTGTCCAATCCAACTGAAGTTTCTACCACATACGGTACATAATTTTGGTTCAATTCGGCATCAAAATACTGTAATTTTCTACCTGAAAATTGTTCGTGTGCTTTCAAATCGAAATCAGTTCTTGAGTGAATTCCTTCTAATTCTTTGAATCCAAAAGGGAAATTAAACTCAATATCCGCAGCGGCATTAGCATAATGCGCTAATTTTTCGTGATCGTGAAAACGGTAATTTTCTCTTCCTAAACCTAAAGACAAATGCCAGTTCAAACGAGCAGTTTTCCAATGTTCGTACCATTGCATTTCTTCGCCTGGACGTACAAAAAATTGCATTTCCATTTGTTCGAATTCACGCATACGGAAGATAAATTGTCTCGCTACTATTTCGTTTCTGAAGGCTTTCCCTGTTTGGGCAATTCCAAAAGGCACTTTCATTCGCCCTGATTTTTGAACGTTCAAAAAGTTAACAAAAATTCCCTGTGCTGTTTCTGGACGCAAGTACAAATCCATAGCTGTATCCGCAGAAGCACCTAGTTTGGTTCCAAACATCAAATTGAATTGACGTACTTCAGTCCAATTTCTTGAACCTGATTCAGGACAGGCAATTTCCAACTCTTCGATTAAGGCTTTTACATCCGCTAAATCTTCATTACCTAAAGAGCGAGCCATTCTTTCTAGAATTTCTCTTTCCTTAGCTTTGTATTCCATCACACGGGCGTTGGTGGTTACAAACTCTTGTTGGTTAAACGCATCGCCAAAACGCACACGTGCTTTTTCAATTTCCTTGATGGCTTTTTGATTTAGCTTTTCAGCATAATCTTCGATCAAAACATCGGCTCTATATCTTCTTTTCGAATCTTTATTGTCAATTAATGGATCGTTAAAAGCATCCACGTGACCTGAGGCTTTCCAAGTGGTTGGGTGCATCAAAATGGCTGCGTCCAAACCAACGATATTCTCATTCATCTGAACCATTGATTTCCACCAATATTCACGAATATTTTTCTTTAATTCTACTCCATTTTGTGCATAATCATATACCGCACTCAATCCATCGTATATTTCGCTTGACGGAAAAATAAATCCGTACTCTTTTGCATGCGAAACGACATTCTTAAATAAATCTTCTTGTTTTGCCATAGTACTGCAAAAATATAAAAAGTGTCCTTAAAAAAAAGGAAATAGTGCAAGTTTGAATCATTGATTTTCTTATTTTTATGTTTCCTAACCCAAATCGTATGTTCAAAAGCCTCATTCAATTATTTTTTCCGCCATCGTGTGCAGGTTGCACAACCATTTTGATTGACAATGAAAATGTAATTTGCACCAAATGCCGACACGAAATTCCCCTAACGCAGCACCATTTGGATCCTGAAAACGAAGCATTCAAGAAATTTTATGGTCGAATTCCTGTCGAACACGTTTCGGCTTTGTTCTATTTTCACAAAAAAGGGATTGTTCAAGAATTGATTCATAATTTAAAATACCGCGGACAAGAAGCTATAGGTGCTATTTTGGGAGAATGGTATGCGGAAGAATTGAAAAAAATTCCCGTTTTAAGCACAGTAGACGCGATTGTTCCCGTGCCTTTACATCCTAGAAAGTTGCGAGAGAGAGGCTACAATCAAGTTACTGAATTTGGCAATGCATTAGCGAAATCACTACATATTCCGGTTAATAACACGATTTTATTTCGGCAAGTGTATTCCAAAACGCAATCCCAAAAAAATCGATTAGGAAGAACCGAAGGAATTGATGCTGCTTTTGATGTTTCTTTTACTGAAAGCGAGCATAATCAACATTTTCTTTTAATAGATGATGTTATCACTACTGGCGCCACGCTAGAAGTTTGTGCTAAATCTCTACTAAAAATCCCTGGAACGAAAATTAGTATTGTTTGTATGGCAATGGCAGATTCCTAAAAAAATAAAATTATAACACAATTGCGTTTTCTATTCAAAGTTAAATGACTAATTTTGATTTCACTTATTAATTTTCACTTAAATAATTATACCATGGCTTTTGAATTAGCACCATTACCTTACGCTTACGACGCGTTAGAACCGCACATTGATGCACGCACTATGGAAATTCACCATACAAAACACCATAATGCATATACTACTAACTTGAATGCGGCGATTGCCGGTACCGATTTAGAAGGAAAGACAATCGAAAATATTTTGATTAATTTAGACAAAACCAATGCTGCTGTTCGTAACAATGGTGGTGGGTTTTACAACCATAATTTATTTTGGACCGTGATGTCACCAAATGGGGGCGGTTTGCCAACAGGTGAATTATTAGAGGCTATTGAGGCGTCTTTTGGAAGTTTTGAAGAATTCAAAGCTAAATTTGCCAAAGCTGGCGCAACTCAATTTGGTTCAGGATGGGCTTGGTTGTGTGTTCATAAAGGCGGAAAATTAGACGTTTGCGGAACGCCTAATCAAGATAATCCTTTAATGCCAGAAGTGGGTTGCGGTGGAACTCCAATTCTTGGAATGGATGTTTGGGAACACGCTTATTACTTGCACTACCAAAACAGAAGACCTGATTATATCGAAGCTTTCTTTAGTGTAATCAATTGGACAGAAGTAACAAGACGTTTTGTTTTAGACAAATAAAATTTTATATAAAAAACTAAAATCCGCTGAGAACCTCAGCGGATTTTTTTGTCTTAATTTCCTAATTTAAGTAAAATAAAAGAGGAGGAATTGCTCCCTCCTCTTTTGCCCCAAATCTACCATAAACTCAACCTTCTAATGTAAATGGTAATGTAAATATATAAGCCTGTTTTGTTCCATTCCATTTAATTAGATGAACTCCTTAAATCTTCGTTAAACTGCAAATTTGACTAATAGGCTCTTGCATCTTTTCCTTCGTAAAAATTCATAAAAGCACGGTTTACTACTCTGTTTCCTCCTGGTGTAGGGTAATCTCCGGTGAAATACCAATCCCCAAGATTTTTAGGACAAGCTATATGCAAATCTTCTACTGTTTGAAAAATGATTTTTACCTCGGCATTAATTTCTGGCGAACTCAACATTTCAGCAATTTTATCTGATATCTCTTCTGGAGTAAAGGGTGCGTAAATAGCTGTAACATAATTGACAACTTCAGCATCTTTGAAGTTTTCTTGCGCTTTACACTTGGTATACACATCGTCAACAATATGGTATAAATTACGCTCTTTTAATAATTCCAAAGCCGCTCTAAAAGCCACTAACCCTTCTAGTTTTGCCATGTCGATTCCGTAACAATCTGGATACCGAATTTGTGGTGCCGAAGATACAATTACAATTCGTTTTGGTTTTAAACGGTCCATCATTTTGATAATACTCATTTTCAGTGTAGTACCACGAACAATACTATCATCAATAATAACCAAATTATCTGTGGGTTTGATTACACCATAAGTCACATCATATACATGCGCTACTAGATCGTCACGGCTACTATCTTCTGTAATAAACGTTCTTAGTTTAGCGTCTTTGATAGCTACTTTTTCTGTACGGATTTTAACCTTCAAAAGTTCTTGTAAAGTTTGCTCCGTTAGTGAACTTCTATTCTTTAAAATATAGTCGTTTTTTCTTTGGTTTAAAAAATCCTGTGCTTCTTCAACTAATCCATAGAAAGAAGTTTCGGCCGTATTTGGAATATAAGAAAACACCGTGTTATCAGTATCTTGATCAATAGCTTTTAAAACAGATGGCAAGATTAATTTTCCTAGTGTTTTTCGCTCTTGGTAAATCTCGGCATCGCTACCTCTTGAGAAATAAATTCGTTCAAAAGAACATGCCTTTTTTTCTAAAGGTGTTATAATTTGTTGCATAGAAATACCACCTCCTTTTTTTATAATCAACGCACTTCCAGGATCAATTTCCTGAACGCTTTCAAAAGGGACATTGAAAACAGTTTGAATTACAGGTCTCTCAGAAGCAACTACGACTATTTCGTCATCCTGATAAAAATAAGCGGGTCTAATTCCTGCTGGATCTCTAAAAACAAAAGCATCACCGTGGCCTAAAAGCCCTGCCATAGCATACCCTCCGTCTAAATTTTTAGAAGAACGATTTAATATTTTGGCAATATCTAAGCGGTCTGCAATTACCGGAGAGGCTTCTCGTTTATTTAAACCCATGTCTTTGCATTCTTGGTACAATTGCATTACTTCTTTGTCCAAGAAGTGACCAATTTTTTCCATAACCGTTACTGTATCAGCCATTTCTTTTGGATGCTGTCCCAATTCAATTAAATTTTGAAATAATTCTTTAACATTCGTCATGTTAAAATTACCTGCCAAAATCAAATTTCGGTGCATCCAATTGCTTTGACGCAAGAAAGGGTGAACACTTTCTATACTGTTTTTTCCAAAAGTACCATACCGCACATGTCCCAAAAACAACTCTCCTAAATACGGAATATTCTCTTTTTGCAAAGCTACGTTGTCAGCATATTCTGGATGGTTCGACATCTCCTCATTAATTCGTTCATTGATTTGAGCAAAAACATCCTGAATAGGTTGTGAGGCGTTAGATCGTACTCGACTAATATAGCGCTGGCCTGGTGCTACATCAAACTTAATACTAGCAAAACCAGCTCCGTCTTGTCCACGGTTGTGCTGCTTTTCCATCAATAGGTACATTTTTTGTATTCCGTAAAAAGCGGTTCCGTATTTTTCTTTATAAAATTCAAGCGGTTTTAAAAGCCTTACTAAGGCTATTCCACATTCGTGTTGTAAAGCGTCGCTCATTGTGTTCTTGTAATTGGTTGTGTCGTTATATTAAAAAAATGCCCCGAAAATTTCGAGGCATGAGTGATTATAATTCGATATCAAATTGTGTCAAAGATTTGAATTGTTGTAATCTTGACACTACTTCTTTTTTATCTAAGTTAAGCATTCTTTCTGTTCCAAATTTCTCCACACAGAATGACGCTAAATTAGATCCGTAAATTACCGCATTTTTCATGTTAGCAAAAGATATATTTTCGCTTTGCGCAATAAATCCTGCGAATCCTCCTGCAAAAGTATCTCCAGCCCCGGTTGGGTCAAAAACTTCTTCTAAAGGCAATGCGGGTGCAAAAAACACTTCTTTTTTGTGAAATAAAAGCGCGCCGTGTTCTCCTTTTTTGATCACCACATATTTAGGCCCCATAGTATGAATTTTAGATGCTGCTTTTACCAAAGAGTATTCTCCTGACAATTGTCTTGCTTCTTCGTCGTTAATCGTAATTACGTCAATACGTTTCATTACCTCCAATAATTCTGGTAAAGCACAATCCATCCAAAAATTCATAGTGTCCAAAACTACTAATTTTGGTTTCACTTCCATTTGATCCAAAACACTGCTTTGCACCAATGGATGTAAGTTACCCAACATTACCACCTCAGCATCTTTAAAATTTTGAGGTACTTTGGGTTGGAAATCAGCCAAAACGTTTAGTTCGGTAGCCAAGGTATCTCTTGAATTCAAATCGTTGTGATACAAACCACTCCAAAAGAATGTTTTGCCTCCTTTTACCACTTCAATTCCTGAAATGTCAATATTTCGAGCGGTTAATAAATCCAAATATTCTTGAGGAAAATCGTCACCAACTACTGACACAATAGCCGATTGCAAATTAAAAAAAGAGGCTGAAAGACCAATATACGTTCCAGCACCCCCTAAAATTTTATCTGTTTTACCAAAAGGAGTTTCAATAGCGTCAAAAGCAACCGTTCCAACAATCAATAATTTGTTCATTATTTTAGTTTCGAAATTAAGAAGCAAAGATAGTTTATAAGTTTTAGAGTTGCAAAGGTTCAAAGAAGCAAAGTGAAGAGAAATTTATATTTTATTAATTGTACTATTACAACAACTTCTGGTCTTCTTTTTCGTAGTATTCGTCAACTGAAAGTTGTTTTTGAGAAGAAGCCAAAACCGCTAACGCGTCACAACGCTCATTTTGAGGATGGTTATTGTGTCCTTTGATCCATTTAAAATCGACTTGGTGTTTTTTGTAGATTACTAAAAAACGTTTCCATAAATCAGGATTTTTTTTCCCAGCAAAACCTTTTTTGTCCCACCCAAAAACCCATTTTTTATCAACTGAATCAACCACATATTTAGAATCGGAAACCACGAGAACTTTAGTATTGGGGTTTTTAAGTTTCTCTAAACCCACAATGACTGCTAATAATTCCATTCTATTGTTAGTAGTATGTCTAAAACCTTCGTAAAATTCTTTTTTATAAGGTTTTCCCACCCATTCCATCACCACACCATAACCTCCAGGGCCCGGATTTCCTTTGGCAGCGCCATCGGTATAGATATGAACTTGATGAGACATTGTTGAGTTGATGAAGGTTATAAGTTTATGAGTTTATCGAGATAGTAGTGAGAATAATAGAAATTATCCGTTAGTTAAGACCTCTTCAATGACCTTTGGAAAATGAGCTTGTTCTAGTTCATGAATTTTAGCAGCAACTACTTCGGGAGTATCACTAATTAAAACAGCTATCTCTTTTTGAAAAATAACGTTTCCTTCGTCATAATTTTCATTCACATAATGAATAGTTATTCCTGTTTTAGGTTCTTTATTTTCCACTACTGCTTGATGGACAAGCATTCCGTACATTCCTTTTCCGCCGTATTTTGGTAATAAAGCAGGATGTATGTTAATTATTTTATCAGGATAAGAAGCCACTATCATTTCTGGAAATTTTAATAAAAACCCAGCTAACACGATCAAATCGGGATTTATAATTTTTATTTCTTGTAATACTTTTCCTGTTTCTAAATCGTTTTTGGAAAAAACTTGCGATGGAACTTGGTGCTTTTCAGCGCGTTGTATCACCTGAGCATCGGCTTTGTTAGTAAACACTGTTGTTACCATTGCGGTATTGGATGCTTTAAAATAGCGAATAATATTTTCGGCATTTGTCCCTGATCCAGATGCAAAAATTACAATTTTTTTCATAGTAACAAGATGTTTGATTTGCAAAAAAAGGAATAATAAATGGAAAAAAATAGCAATCGTAAACCTTTATAAAATAAATTTCATATTTTCGTTGGCACATTTATTAACTAAATCGTTGATTTAAAATAAAGTTTTTTATTTTTGCCAACAAATTAAATTTAAAATTAAAGACTATGTCAGACATTGCATCAAGAGTAAAAGCGATTATCGTAGACAAATTAGGTGTTGACGAAAACGAAGTTGTAACAGAAGCTAGCTTCACAAATGATTTAGGAGCTGACTCCTTAGACACTGTAGAGCTTATCATGGAATTCGAAAAAGAATTTGATATTCAAATTCCAGACGATCAAGCAGAAAACATCGCTACTGTAGGTCAAGCAATCTCTTATATTGAGGAAGCTAAAAAATAATACTGAAACACCCGATACATTTTGTACTCGGGTGTTATTATTTTTCTTAAATTTATATTAGTGATTGAATTCAATCAAAAAAAACATAAATAATTCAGTACCCACAGCTCTTTTGTAACAATAATACAAATTAGAAATCGTGGGTTTTGTTTGTTTAAAGCTATAAATATACTGACTATGGAATTACGTCGTGTTGTGGTTACAGGTTTAGGAGCACTTACACCTATTGGAAATACCGTTCAAGAATTTTGGGACGGACTCATCAACGGCGTTAGTGGTGCTGCGCCTATCACTTATTTTGATGCTTCAAAATTCAAAACACAATTTGCTTGCGAATTAAAAAACTTCAATGTTGAAGATTTTATAGAAAGGAAAGAAGCAAGAAAAATGGACCGATACGCACAATATGCGGTGGTTTCTTCAACAGAGGCAATGAATGATGCTAATTTTGATTTAGAAAAATTAGACAAAGATCGTGCTGGGGTTATCTGGGGATCAGGAATTGGCGGTTTGGAAACGTTTCAGATAGAAGTGTTGAATTTTGCCGCTGGTGATGGAACTCCAAAATTTAATCCGTTCTTTATCCCAAAAATGATTGGCGATATTGCTTGTGGACATATTTCAATTAAATACGGTTTAAGAGGGCCTAACTTCGGAACTGTGTCTGCTTGTGCTTCTTCAACTAATGCCATCATTGACGCCTTTAATTATATACGTTTAGGCCATGCAGATGTAATGATAACCGGTGGATCTGAAGCTGCAGTAACCATTGCAGGTATGGGGGGGTTTAACGCAATGCACGCCCTTTCTACCAGAAATGACGATCCGAAAACTGCATCGAGACCAATGGACAAAGACCGTGACGGATTTGTACTTGGTGAAGGAGCTGGAGCGCTAATACTAGAAGAGTACGAACATGCAAAAGCTCGTGGTGCTAAAATCTATTGTGAAATTGGCGGTGGCGGAATGTCAGCTGACGCATATCATATTACGGCGCCACATCCAGAAGGGTTAGGCGCTAGAAATGTAATGTTGAACTGTTTAAGAGATGCTGGTTTACAACCAACAGATGTTGACGGGGTAAACATGCATGGAACTTCAACTCCATTAGGAGATTTAGCGGAGTCGAAAGCAATTGAACAAGTATTTGGAGACCACGCATTTACAATGAACTTAAATTCTACGAAGTCAATGACGGGTCACTTATTAGGTGCTGCTGGAGCAGTTGAAACAATTTCGTCTATTCTATCATTGAAATACGGGATAATTCCTCCAACAATTAACCATTTCACGAACGATGAAAACATCGATCAAAGATTAAACTTCACTTTTAACGTGGCTCAAAAAAGAGATGTAAAAGTATTAATGAGTAATACCTTTGGTTTTGGTGGACACAATGCTTGTGTATTGGTTAAAAAATTAGACATCTAAAAGAGTACTATGCGTAGTATTAAAAAAATATTTTCAAAATCCCGTTCTCCAGAAGACGGGATTTTTTTTGGTGCTATCGAAAAAATTCTTGGTTTTGCTCCTAAGAATATCGATTTTTATAAAAAAGCATTTACACATCGGTCGTCTAATATTATCGATGAGGTTGGTAATCCTCTTAATTACGAACGATTGGAATTTCTTGGAGATGCTATGTTAAGCGCTGTCATTGCGGCACACCTTTTTGACAAAGCACCTACAGGAGACGAGGGGTATTTGACTAAAATGCGTTCCAAAATAGTGAGTAGAGATCATTTAAACGAATTAGGAAAAGATCTTAATTTGGTTCAATTCGTGGAAAGTAAAGTTCCGGTACAACATTTTGGCGAGAATATCCACGGCAATATTTTTGAGTCTTTAGTAGGAGCCATCTATCTGGACAGGGGATATGATTTCTGTGAGAAATTCATTCAAAAAAGAGTCGTAGCACCCTATGTTGATATTACCCGATTGGAGGGAAAAGTAATAAGTTATAAAAGTTTAGTTATTGAATGGTGCCAAAAAGAAAAAAGACAATTTCATTTTGATATTTTTGAAGATAATGGTATCGATGGTGAAAGACTATTTGGAGTTAAACTAAGTATTGACGAAAAAGTAGTTGCCAAAGCGCGCGCTACTTCTAAAAAGAAGGCAGAGGAAAAGGCCTCTCAAAGAGCGTATTTTGCATTTCAAGAACAAATTGACAAAAAATAAAATAGTTTTTTATTAATCTACAACGTTTTCGTAAACAATTTAATAAAAACATCAAAGAATCCAAGCACCAAGCTACATTAGAAATAGTATATTTACACCTCAATTTGCGATGTAATGGCCCTACACAAATTAGATCTTGACGAGTTTAACGAAGTAGATTATTATCTGATTGCAATACATACATCATTGGAAGATTATCGATTAGCTTATTTTATAAATCAACACCTTCCCATAAATTTAAGTAAAAGCAAAGCAGAAATTCTCATCAGAATTAAATTAGGGGAGACTCAATTTTCAAGATTTCACTTTGATGATGAGGACAATTTAATTTCATGGAATCTAATTCAAAACAAGAATGAAGTTATTGGAAAAAAAGAGATCACAAACCAAGATTTATTTTCAAACAATTCCCAGGAAGTGGCCACAAAAGTGTTTTTACTCCCCGAATTAAAAAAAGTAGATTATTTTTTAAAAATTGAAAGTGATACAAATTTACAAATAACAGATATCATCAAAAAATTGAAAACAATTAAAAGTCTTACAACAGTATATGTTGTTGAGACTGAAACCATAAAATCAAAAAATAATTTAATTTTTTAATAAAAATGATTAATACCAACAAAAAAACAAAAATTGTAGCCACACTTGGACCTGCATGTAGTACAAGAGAAATCATCAAAGATATGATTGAGGCTGGAGTTAATGTATTTAGAATAAATTTTTCGCATGCTGACTATGAAGATGTTAAAGAGCGTATAAGTACTATTCGTAGTATCAATGAAGAGTTTGGTTACACAACAGCAATTTTAGCTGACTTACAAGGGCCTAAACTTCGTGTAGGGATTATGGAAGAAGGGGTAGTGGTTAACGACGGTGATCTAATTACATTTACTACTGCCGAAGATATTATTGGAACTAAGGAAAGAGTTTTTATGAAATACAAAAACTTTCCAAACGATGTCAATCCAGGTGAAAGAATTTTGTTAGATGATGGAAAATTACTTTTTGAAATTGTCTCTACTGATAAAAAAACAGAGGTGGTTGCCAAAGTGATTCAAGGTGGTGAATTGAAGTCTAAAAAAGGGGTTAATCTTCCGAATACCAAAATTTCACTACCAGCGATGACTGAAAAAGATATTGCTGATGCTATTTTTGCTATTGGTCAGCAAGTGGACTGGATTGCGCTTTCATTTGTGAAAAGACCACGAGATTTACAAGATCTTCAGGAATTAATTGCTGAACACTCTGAATTTAAAATTCCAATTATTGCCAAAATCGAAATGCCAGAAGCATTAGAAAATATGGACAAAATTGTAGCCTATTGTGATGCTTTAATGGTGGCGCGTGGCGATTTAGGAGTGGAACTTCCCGCTCATGAGGTACCATTGGTGCAAAAAGAATTAATCGTAAGAGCTAAAACAGCCCGTATTCCTGTAATTGTTGCTACACAAATGATGGAAACGATGATTACTAGTTTGACTCCCACACGTGCGGAAGTAAATGACGTAGCCAACTCAGTTATGGATGGTGCCGATGCGGTAATGCTTTCTGGGGAAACTGCAGCTGGAAATTATCCAGTTCAAGTAATCCAAAAAATGACTCAAATCATTGAAGCAGTTGAAGATTCTCCTCTTATTAAAGTTCCTCAAAATACACCACAGGTAAGAACAAATCGTTTTGTCACTAAAACAATTTGTCAGCACGCTGCTCAAATGGCTAATGTGATCAAAGCAAAAGCAATTTGTACATTGACTAATAGTGGTTACACCGCTTTCCAAATTTCATCTTGGAGACCTTCAGCACACATTTTGGTTTTTACATCCAACAAAAGAATATTAACGCAATTGAATCTGTTATGGGGAGTTAAATCATTTTACTATTCTAAATCCGTAAGTACTGATGATACTGTAACCGATGTAAATGAAATTGCTAAACAAAAAGGGTTTGTTGAAAAAGGCGACTTCTTAATCAACTTAGCTGCTATGCCTCTTACTGACAAAGGAATGGTAAACACATTACGAGTTTCTGAGGTAGAATAACATACGTCTTAAATAGTCGAAAGAGTCCTTCAATAGAAGGACTCTTTTAGTTTAAAAAATTTAAGAATATTTAAACATTTTCATATCAAAATAAATTTTACTTTTGAGAAACTAAATCTAATGTATTATGAGTTCAAATTCAAAAAACCCGTTCTTAAACAATAAAGCGTTTACCTCAAGTAAAACAGAAGTTCATGAAGCAACTATAATTGGTCACGAACAAACGATGACCATTGCCGGAACAATGAACAAAAGTTTAATTCTATTCTTACTATTAACTGCGGCTGCAATGATTACGTGGTGGATGGCTGCCAATGGACAAAGCCCTATGGTTCCAATGATAGGCGGAGCAATAATGGGGCTTATTTTAGTTATAATTGCCACTTTCAAACCACAACTATCAGGCTATTTAGCTCCTGGTTATGCTATTTTTGAAGGTTTATTCATCGGAGGGATTTCGGCGATTTTTGAAATCAAATATCCAGGAATTGTTACGCAAGCCGTAGGAGCTACTTTGGTAACTTTTGCTGTTTGCTTGGGGCTGTACCGTTTTAAAATTGTGCAAGTGACCGAGCGTTTTAAATCTATAGTTATCGCTTCTACTTTAGCAATAGGAACTTATTATATTATCTCTTGGTTAATATCCTTATTCACTAGTTTTACTCCTGTTCACCATGGAAATTCTATGTGGAGTATCGGAATCAGTGTTTTTGTAATTGTGATAGCTGCCATGAATTTATTTTTGGACTTCGACCAAATTGAAGAAGGAACCAAAAGAAGAATGCCTAAATACATGGAATGGTATAGCGCTATGGGATTAATTATTACCTTAGTTTGGTTGTACATCGAATTCTTACGTTTGCTTTCAAAATTAAATAGCAAGGACTAATTCCATTTTTTCAATAAAAAACCCAACCTCATTATGAAATCAATAATGGGGTTTTTTTATAATGGCTGGAAAGTTGTTGCTATATTAAAAAGCAAACTGCAATTGTACTACAACCGTTTTCTTTTGTTCTGTATTTAAATTACTTAGTGAAATCCCTAGTAAACGAACCGAATCTTTCATTCGTTCTTGATACAACAACTCTTTTACATTTTCAATAATCAATGCTTTATCCGCGATAAAATAAGGAACCGTTTTACTCCTGGTTTGTTGCGTAAAATCGCTGTATTTGATTTTTAAAGTAACTGTTTTTCCTGCAATGTTGTATTTTTTTAGACGACGTTCAAGACTTGAAGCAATTTTTTCAAGTTGTTCTAACATAAAGATTTCCGAAGATAAATTGGCATCAAAAGTATGTTCTGCAGCAACTGATTTTGTGATTCGGTCAGGTTTCACTTCGCTAGTATGAATCCCACGAACGACTTGATAGTAAAATGCCCCAGATTTTCCAAAATGTTTTTCTAAAAAATCCAATGATTTACTCTTTAATTCTAATCCGGTGAAAATTCCCAATTGGTACATTTTATCCGTTGTAACTTTGCCTACACCGTAAAATTTTCGAATAGGTAATTCCTCCAAAAATAAAATGACATCATCCGGATTGACTGTTTTTTGGCCATTCGGCTTGTTGTAATCACTCGCAATTTTAGCGACAAATTTATTAACTGAAATTCCAGCTGAGGCGGTCAAGCCAACTTCATTTAAAATTCGCAAACGAATTTCTTGCGCCAATAAGGTGGCGCTTGGATTTCCTTTTTTATTCTGGGTAACATCTAAATACGCTTCATCTAGCGAAAGCGGTTCCACCAAATCAGTATAATCATTGAAAATGCTATGGATTTTTCTAGAAATTTCTTTGTACCTATCGAAACGAGGTTTTACAAAAATAAGTTCCGGACAGTTTTTTTTAGCCAAAACACCACTAATAGCGCTACGAACGCCAAATTTTCTCGCCTCATAACTTGCTGCAGCCACAACACCTCTGTTTTCTGAACCACCAACGGCTATCGGTTTTCCTCGCAATTCAGGATTATCCATTTGCTCCACAGAAGCATAAAAAGCGTCCATGTCAATATGAATAATTTTTCTATGAATAGTGATTTCAGACATGAGGCAAATTTATACAAAAAGGTTTAGTCAAAAAAAACTAACTTTGAAGTCAAGAATAGCATTGAACATGATAGAAATAGAACGGAAATTTTTAGTTGTTTCCAACGCATTTAAAAGCGATGCTTTGCGCAAAAGTCATATTGCTCAGGGTTATTTAAGCGCTGTGCCAGAACGCACAGTACGTGTGCGCATAAAAGACGAAAAAGGTTTTCTTACAATTAAAGGAAAATCCAATAAAACAGGGCTATCGCGTTTTGAATGGGAAAAAGAAATTTTAATTTCTGAGGCTAAAGAACTGTTATTACTATGCGAAAAAGGAGTAATTGAAAAAATTAGGTATGAAATACAAGTAGGCCAACATGTATTTGAGGTAGATGAATTTAGTGGGGAAAACGAAGGATTGCTAATTGCAGAAATCGAATTACAATCGGAATCTGAATATTTTGAAAAACCAAGTTGGCTAGGACAAGAAGTAACGCAAGATCATCGCTATTACAATTCGTATTTAAGCCAAAATCCTTTTAGTAGTTGGTAATTTAGTTTTCTATAATTTCAATTTTAACACGCAACATTCCGCTTTTTTTATTGTCAGCAAGATCCATAAAAGCTCTTTTTGTTAAATCAATTTCTCTCGAACGGACAAAAGGACCTCTGTCTGTAATTTCTACAATAACTGATCTACCATTAGCTTCATTTGTTACCTTAACTTTTGTGCCAAAAGGCAATTTTTTGTGTGCTGCAGTATAACTACTATTATTGAATTTTTTACCACTAGTGGTTCTTCTTCCATTAAACTTATCTGCGTAGTAGGATGCAATAGCTGATTTTTTAAAAGCCTTTAGCTCAAGTGGCTTAACTGGAATACTATCAATTGTAACAATGTCAGTTGCTACAGTTTTGCTTTTTTTAAGGGTGTCTTTTGCAATTTTTGCAATTATAGTTTTCTGTTTATTCAGAGTGTTGGTTTGACTCCAAGCCAAGCCAGCCGATAAAACAAAACACAACAGTATCAAACCTTTTTTCATGTTTGCAATTTTTAATTAGAAATTGGGATAAAAAAAGCCCTTTTCAGGACTTGAGTTTTTAGAACCATAGACTCCAGGGAATTCTACTCAGAATTAAAACCAAACCTATTCCGTAAAAAATAGCGATAGATTGGAATTTAGCTTCATTAGTAGCTGCTTTTTTATGTTTAGACCAACCCATAGTAATTAATACTATAGCAATGATATTGATCAAAGGATGTTCTAAAGAAGTCAATCGGTAGGCTTCATTCTTCATTTGTCCAAAAACAGCGGACCCAAGTGGTGATAAAAAATACAATACTAAACCAACCAACAATTGAATATGAGTTACTATTAAAGCAAATAAAGCAATTTTACGATCTTTAGCTGAGAATTCTTTGTGAGATGATTTCCCAATAAAGGAATTTACTACTGCTATTACTAAAAGTAAAATAGCTAAATAGGCCCAGCCAGAGTGAAATTTTTGAATGAAATTGTACATATTATTTATTTTATTGAATTTCAAATATAGTAAAAAAACGGTATAAAAAAAACGGCAACTCCTTTAAAAAAGAGTTGCCGTTTGTAAATTACTTTAAAATTATTTTCCGAAAATATATCTTAATGTGAACTGTGCAGTCCATACATCAAATACACTTGCATTTTTTTGGAAAGTATTTCTTATTAAAGTTCTAGTACCATTAGCCTCTGTTTGAGTGGCTAATTGATAATATGGAACATCAGAAACAGTAGTTCTAAAATTCAAAGGGTTTGTAGTAGTAACTCTTTGAGAAATACCCCAATCTTTGTTCAATAAATTTCCGAAATTCAAGATATCAGCTCTGAATTGAAAGTTATTTTGTTTTCCTGCAATTTTAATATAAAAATCTTGAGTTACAGAAAAATCAACTCGGTGCAACATTGGTAAAACTCTTGCGTTACGATCTACATATTGTCCTCTTTTAGTTCTCAAATAAGAATCTTGATTAATAAACCCTTCAAATGCAGCTTGTTGGTCAGCTTCACTATAAATTGTTGATACCCCGTTGCTTACAACAGTCAATGGTTGAAAACGGATTTGATCCCCTTTCAAAGGCACGTATAATAAATCATTAAAATTGGCACCATCACCATTCATATCACCTCCATAAGAGAATGAAAAAGCTCCTGTTTGTTCACCAATATATCCTAAATTAAATGAAGTAGAACCTCCGTATTTATCACCATAGTTAATTTTGTATCCAAAAATACCAACTAAACGATTAGGTGTATTGTTGTTAGAGTCTGACAACATTAAATCATTGTTACCATTTACTGATCTTGCACCAGTCCATGATCCTGCAGCAATAGATCCTGCAGACATTAAGTCAGTTGCCTTAGATCTTGTATAAGCAACAGATCCCCAAAAACCATTAGAGTATGGATACTCAAGTTTAAAAGTAGTAGAGTAAAAATAACCCTCATTTGTGTTTTCTAAAACAACAGCACTTGATACATTGTCATTGATTCTGTTTCCAGGATCGGTTCTTGCATATCTTGGTCTGTTATCAGGACCAGAAAAAGTACCTACTGGCTTTTCTAAGTTAGCATTGTAGTAATTAATTGCATTGATATTTTTACTATAAATTCCTTCAATCGTTCCAACTAATCCAAAAGGTAATTTCTTATCAATTGCAAAGTTAGTTTTCCATGTTTGTGGAAATTTAAAATTTCTATCTGTTAAAGCTAATTCAATTGTAGATGGCAATGTAGCCACTGCAGGTGTAAAATATTGTTGCGGATTTGGGGTAAATCCATAACCTCCTGCTGTTAAAGCAGTACCACTTGCATCTACAAAACCAGTTAAAACTCCGTTGTTACCAACAGCATTTGATAAAAATACAGCTGGTGGACGTCCGGTGAAAATTCCTGTACCACCACGGAATTGTGTAGTAGTATCATCATAAAGATCGTAGTTAAATCCAAATCTTGGTTCGAACAAAATTTGAGTATCTGGCATATTCCCTGTATTGAATTTTTGACCGTTAGCAAATGTTAAAGTGTTTACTAATGGGTTCTCTAACGCAGTATTTTCAAAAGATACAGCAGTAGCTCTAATACCAAATGTTAATCTTAATTTATCGGATGGCTTGTACTCATCTTGAGCATAAGCGTCAAATTTATTGTACTTTAATACTTGCATTGGATCTACGTTTCCTGGCAAAGCAGAATATCTAAATTGAAAACGACCTGGTAGAAGTGTAGATGGAGCATTTCCATTTGCAGCAGATTGAGATGCAGCCGCTTTAAAATCAGCAATAGAGTTAAATATATAAACTCCGTTAGACCCTGGGAAAAACAAGTTATTTGAAATAAAACGTTCAAAATTAGCTCCCAAAACTACTGTGTGCTTCCCTAAATTTCCAGTTACATTATTTGTAAAGTGTAAAGTAGAATAATCTAATTTATTAGCATTAGTAAAAGGATCTAACCCAAGTGAAACTAATGTTGGAGCAGTAGCTGATCCGTTTCTAATATCAATTGTTGGAAAAAGACCTCCACCTTGTAATCCTCTGTCTTCGTTTTGGTAGTCATATCCTGCAATGAAGTTATTACTCCATCTATTAGAAAGTTTACTATTCAATTCTAAAACAATTGACTGAGTGTTGTCATTTTGTAAATACCCACTGTTTTTGAAAGACATTGCTTCTGCACGAGAAGTTCTATTCCCCAAACCTAAAGAGTTAGAATTAGACATTAAAATATCTGAATACGAGTCATTTTGAACATAACGCAATGACATCTTATGATTGTCATTAATATTCCAATCTAACCTTGCTAAAAACTTAGTAGATTTACTTACTGCATCAAAATTTTCCCATGGTCCAGTTTCATATTTGAAAGTATTTTTCATGAAATCAGACAAGTCTTGCATTTGAGCAAAAGTTGGCAAAGAAACTTGTGCTCCTCCGTTAGGAGATCCAGTAGACGTCCATGTAGTAGCTGGTTGTGTTCTTTCAACTGTTTCAAAGTTAGCAAATATGAATAATTTATCTTTGATAATAGGAGCTCCAATTCTTGCTCCTACTATGTTTTCGTCAAACTTCCCAGAAATAACTTTCACTGGTCCAGCATCTTGACCTAAATAGGTTTTACTGTTGCTTCTGAATGAGTTGTACACAGATCCTTCGATTTCATTTGTACCACTTCGTGTAACAGCATTAATTCCTGATCCTGTAAATCCAGACTGACGCACATCAAAAGGTGCAATATTTACTTGTAACTGATCGATCGCGTCTAAAGAAATCGCAGTTGTTCCTGTTCTTCCTCCAGCTTGAGCATCATTACCTAATCCAAATCCGTTATTAAAAACAGATCCGTCAATTGTAAAATTATTAAAACGAGAATCTTGCCCTCCAAAAGATCCATTACTTCCTGCATTCGCATTGTATTTAGTAATAGAATTGATTGAACGAGAACCAATAACTGGAACTGCATTCAACTGACGATTGTTGAACGTTTGTGATGCGCCAGTTTTCCCTTTTGAAAACAAACCGCTACCATTGTTTTTAGTAATTACTACTTCTTTCAAAGCGTTTACTTCTTCTGCTAAAACAAAATTAACATTCGCAGAGTTTCCTAGAGGCGCGTTAATTTCTGTAATTTCAGAAGTTTTGTAACTTGGGTAGGATACTTTAACAGTATACGGCCCACCTGGTCTTACTGAAGGAATACTATATCCTCCATTAACATTAGTTTCACCATAGTATTTTGTCCCAGTTGGTGTATGAACCGCCTGTACAGTTACTCCTGGTAACTTTTCTCCTGAATTACTCTTAACAGTACCAGTTATAGATGAACTAGTAACCTGTGAATACCCAAAAATGGAGAAGAAAAAAACAATAATTAATGTAATTTTTTTCATTTTAAGTTGTTTTAATTTATTTTAGTGTTTATTTTTTGGCAAAATTATAACAATTTTATCTTTAAACGTTAAGACAACGTTAAAAAAAATAAACAATTTCGTGTTTTTTTAAACAATTATTGATTTTAGTGCAATTGATGAGTACAAATTTTTCAGTTTTTTATAACTTAAGCAGAAATAAGAAGATAGCATTCTGCTCTATAACAAAAAAGCGATTGGAGGAATCCAATCGCGTTTATAATGTAAAAAAATATAATTTACTTGTTTTTTAAAAAATGGTTCAAAAGAAATGATGTAGAACTATCGTGATGATTAAGCGTTTTACTGTTGATTTCATCCAAAATGGAATTGGCCAACTGTTTCCCTAATTCTACTCCCCATTGGTCAAAACTAAAGATATTCCATATGATCCCTTGCACAAATATTTTATGCTCATACATCGCAATTAGAGAACCTAACGATTGGGGTGTTAATTTTTGAATTAACAAAGTATTAGTGGGTTTGTTTCCTTCAAATACTTTAAAAGGCAACAATGTCGCTGCTTTTTCCTTAGGCAAACCTTGTTTGTCAAATTCGGCTTGCACTTGGGCATGGGTTTTGCCATGCAATAAGGCTTCCGTTTGCGCAAAAAAGTTAGACATTAATTTGTCATGATGATTATCATCTCCATATAAGGGCTTCACAAATCCAATAAAATCAGCCGGAATAACTTTTGTGCCTTGGTGAATCAATTGGAAAAAGGCGTGTTGCGAATTAGTTCCTGGTTCTCCCCAAATAATCGTTCCGGTTTGATAGTTGACAGGTTTGCCATCACGACCCACACTTTTACCATTACTTTCCATGGTTCCTTGTTGCAAATAAGGGGCTAGTTTTTGTAAATACTGTGTGTACGGAATCAACGCTTCGCTTTCAGCGCCAAAGAAATTATTGTACCAAACACTTAATAAAGCTAAGGTTACTGGAATATTTTTATCAAAATCAGCAGTCTTAAAGTGCTCATCCATTTCATTGGCTCCGCCCAATAAAGCATTATAGTTTTCAAATCCTACTGCCAAACTAATCGAAAGACCTACTGCGCTCCATAATGAAAAACGACCTCCGACCCAGTCCCACATGGGAAAAACATTGTCTGGATTAATTCCAAACTCAGTTACTTTGTCTAAATTAGTAGAAACCGCCACAAAATGTTGGGCTACATCTTCTTGATTAGCTGATTTCAAAAACCATTCTTTAATAGTTTCTGAGTTAGTTAAAGTCTCTTGTGTAGTAAACGTTTTAGAAACAATGACAAATAAAGTGGTTTCTGGATTTATTTTTTTAATAATTTCATTTACATGATCTCCATCTACGTTGGAAACAAAATGAATATTCAATTGATTTTTATAAAACTGTAAAGCCTCTACTGCCATAGCTGGACCTAGATCAGATCCTCCAATACCAATATTAACTATATCTGTAAAAGCTTTGTTTGTATATCCTTTTTGCTGACCCGATACTACTTTATTAGTAAAGGCTTTGATTTTATTCTTAACCGCATACACTTCCGGCATTACGTTTTGGCCATCTACATTAATAACCTCAGATTCTTTGGCACGCAAAGCAGTATGCAAGACCGCTCTGTTTTCGGTTTGATTGATTATTTCTCCACCAAAATAAGAAGCGATAGCCTCTTTTAATCCAACTTGATTAGCCAATTCCAACAACAAAGTCATTGTTTCTTGATTGATTCTATTCTTAGAATAATCCAAAAGAAAATCATTCCATTTCAAATTGAATTTTTCAACGCGTGATGCATCTGCTTGAAATAATTCTTGCATGTTTGTCTTTGCTATTGCAGTATAATGTTGTTGCAATTTTGCCCAAGCAGCAGTTTGAGTTGGGTTGATTGTTTGTAAAGCCATTGTGTTTGTAGTTGTTTTTATTTTCGAAGCAAAAATACTCAAATTAGTTTGAATTCAGTTGGGCACCTAATCCTATTCTTTTTTTGTTCAAAAATGGATTTATAAATTGGCAACACTATCCAACTCTCTTTTAAGCGGTTCGATTTGTTTCAAGAAGCGGGTTTTAGAAGCTCCTAACATGGACTCGCCAGTAGGTAATTTTAAACGAAGTGCATCCACTTGAACGCCATTTTTCCAAAATCGATAACACACATGTGGTCCTGTTGCTAAACCTGTACTTCCCACCCTTCCTATTATTTGTCCTTGCGTAACATATTGACCTCGACGAACCAAAATTTTGGACATGTGTAAATATTGGGTCGAGAAAGTACCGTTATGTTTCACTTTTACAAAATTTCCATTTCCTGTTGTGTATCCTGTTTGTTCAACTATTCCTGCGGCAGTAGTTGTTATAGGTGTTCCAGTAGGTGCTGCATAATCTGTTCCTTTGTGCGCTTTCCAAATCCCTTGAACGGGATGCAATCTATTGGAACTATACCTAGAGGTAATTCTACTAAATTTGATTGGGGTTTTCAAGAAGAAGTTTTTCAAGGTTTTCCCTTCATCATCATAGTATTCAAATTTTCCTGACGTTTTTGAGGCAAATGGGAAAGCGTACACAATTTTACCTTTGTATTCAAAAAAAGCCGCTTCAAGACTGTCTACGCCATCGTAAATGGAATCGTTAATATACCTTTCGGTAAAAGTCAAAGCAAATCGATCGCCTTTTTTTAATTTAAAAAAGTCAATTGACCAGGCGTATATTTTTGTGATTTTACTCGCTAATGACCCTTCTACTTTGGCACTCTCTAATGTTTCAGAAAGAGAACTTTTTAAAACTCCGCCAATAGTTCTTCTTTTGATTGTAATGGGTTTTGTTTTTTTATACGCCACTACCGATGTGTCGCGTAGATCCACCACATAATAATTTACTGCATCAGGCTGGTAAATAAAAACTTGTAATTTATTTTTTTTGTGTTTTGAACGAAGTAAAACATAGGGTTTATTGAAGCGCATAATTCGGACATTAAAGCTGTCTTTTACTTTTTCAATAATATCATATACCTTTATTGTACCAATATTTTGCTTTTCGATGATACTTCCAAAAGTATCTCCTTTTTTAATAGTGTCGTGAACCACATTGAATTCTGAATACACAAACCCAAATTCGCTTTTTTTAGTACTTTTTTGTTCCTGCAAATCAGCTGCATTCTCTTGTTTTTGAGTGCAGGAAAACAAGAGAATAACTAAAAATAAAGAAAAGTAGCAGGTGATTTTTTTCATTGTGATGTCCTATAGTTTTTCGGATTCACCCCAATTGGTCAATTCATCTGTTGACCATAATTCAGGAAAAAAGATTCTACGTTGGTATTTTGGATGCATGTATTTTTTCCAATCGCTGCCGCCAGTTGCTGCCCCATCTCCTATGCCACTATGATCAATATATTTCATTGCTACATTTAAATGTTGCATGACCCATGTAATATTTACAGTATGATCAAAATGACGCATAGCTTTAATTAATTCCTGATTTTTTTGCTCATCCAAAGGGAGTTGTTGGAACTTTTGCCAAATATTAATGGTATTGTATTCTTGCATATGACTCAAAAAAACGTTTTTATATTTTCGCTCAAATTCTTCTAAAAAAAATGATTTTTTTCCAGTGGTATAATTTTTTCCAGCCGCTTGCCAATACAAGTGATCAAAAGCAAATTCGTACGAAGTAGTTCTATCAATAGAATCTCTATAACGATAATCGATAAGGTTGATTAAATCTGTAGCACAAAATTCTATTAATCGGTATTGTGCGCTTTGAAAACCACTTGCAGGGGTTAGCGTATTTCTAAATTTCATGTATTGTTCCACTTCCATTCCATTTTCCATAATTTCAAAAGAAGTGGTAAGCATTTCAAAATAACGGGTAATTCGTTCTAAACGTTCTGAAAAAAAAGAAGCACTACTATTTTCAGAGTACGAAATTTGACGCATTTCCCATAAAATCATTTTGAAAATCAATTCATTGACTTGGTGGTACATAATAAATACCATTTCGTCTGGTAAAGTTGTTCGTTGTGTTTGTAAACTCAACAGAGCATCTGTTTGAATATAATCCCAATACGTAATTGGTTTTGACCAAAACAATCCCTCTAACTGTGTTTCTGTTTTTTGATTGATTGCTTTAAATTTTAAATCTATTTGATTTAAAATAGTTTCATGTCTAGTATTAGTCATTTTGTTTTACTTTGAATGGTTTTTTTAAACCTTTATATGCGTCTAAATCGGCTTTTATTGAGCCCACTGCTAAACTGGCTTGTATCCTAACTGGGATTCGATTTTCATCGTCAGAAATCCAAACCGTTACACTTTCCTCTTCTTTGAAAACTCTACCTGACTGAACTAAAGGTCTAAAAATCATAGTAGAAACGATTCCAAATTTAGTTTTAACATCATCTCGACCAATAAATTTTAACCTAAACTTGGTTGTTTCATCATCAAAAAATAGATCAATTGCTACTGATTCGCCAGGTTTGATTTTATCTATATTAGGTAAATTTCGTAAATAATAGAACGCGGATAAAATATCTTGGGTTTTTTTTGGAATCGAAAATGTCTTTTCGGTTTTGTTTTTAAAGTCTTTTATGAAAACTTTATTACTAGACCAAATAAAGAATCCTTCTTGGTTTTTAGTGTAGCCTCCTTCATTGATTTGTCTTAGAAATTGAATTGGGACAAACGTTTCTTTATCTATATAGCTTTCATATCTATCATCCACTTTAAAAAAAAATCGAGACAACCCTGTGGTATAGCCTTTGCCAATTAAGTGAAACCGGTTTTCAGAATTGATAGTAGCTTCTTTTACTTCTAACGTGGCGTATCCCGCATTAACAAAGCCATAATGAATTCGAAATTTAAACCATTCTCCAACCCCAAAAGCAGTTTCATCTTGAGAATAAGCCGAAAAGGAAAGAAAGAGAAGAGCTAATAATTGGAATTTTTTCATTGTATGGCATAAAAATATATTGATTACAATATACCTATTATATACCAAAGGTATTAAAACAAAAAAACCCAATCAAATAATGATTGGATTTTTGTGCTATTAACTAACCAAAAAACTATAAATTATGAAATTTATATCAAAATTTGAAAGGAAACCACCCCTTTCATTTTTGTTTTACAAATTTAGGACAATCCAAAGGGTTTATTTTAAAAAAAACAGACTTTAACAAAAGATTTGCTATATATAAATTAGAAGACGCTTATTTTTTTACATAATAAAAAAATAACGACCTTTTTTAGTGATTAATCTAATTTATTTGAGTATTTTTTTGAAAATAATTCTAAAATATATGTTAAAAATAAACTTTTTTTATCAAAAATACAATTGTGAAAAGTAAATTTTAACTTCAAAACCAAAATCCCACACTGAACCAAGTGTATCCTTTGGTATGTTCTGGCGACCAAGAATATTTCACTTCAATAGGACCAATTATTGTTTCCAAACCATAGCCTAGAGCATAGCCTGAATATTTAGGTAATGAAATCCAATCTTTAGATAAAAACAAATTTTTATCAAGATTTGCAAAATTAGCCGAGAAATTAAGGTGATTTTTCTTGAAAAATACATAATCAATTGTTCCCGATACTTTGATAAAACTATTGGCTGCAAAACTTAAAAAATCATACCCGTAAAAAGGCTTGAAGTTGTTGATAGTATTGTAACCATAGCCCCCCATAACAAAATTAAACAAAGGAATCCCTTCGTTTCCAATGGGCAAACCCGCATCTCCTTGAAATTTGAAAGTAAAGGAATTAGAAACTGGAAACGCTTTTGCAAAATCAGCTTTTAAAACTGAAAAAGGTTTGAAATCATTTTGAAAATCAGAAGCAAATAAAATCGCTTGAAAATCAGAGGAAAAAGACCAGCCTCTTTTTGGAAAAAATTTGTTGTCAAAAGAATCGTATTTAATGTACCCAAAACTGCTCCAATAACTAAACTTGTCATTTATCGGATTTGCTATTGTTTTAGATGAAATTTGTAAATACTTTAATTCTATTCCCGCGCCAAATAAAAATCGTTGTGCAATACCTTTTTGTAAGTATGCCCTAGTAGTAAGATCTAAATAATCAACATTGATTTGATTTACGCCGGTATCTAAAATCGATTTGGTGATATCTTGGGTGATATTCCTATTGAACTGACTCAATTGAGATTTAAATCCGTAACTAAAATTGAACCCATTATCTACATAATAATCTAGATTGTATCTGAAATTATCTCCTAATATAATATCTAGCGAAGCAAGATCATTTTTAAATAAAGTGTTTTTACGTGTAATGTTGACTAGAATGGCGCTTTTAAATAATTCATCGTAATGCAATCCTAATTTTAAATAGGTTTTTATTGGATTTTCTGATAATTCTAATTGCAATTGTTCTTCTAGCTCATTTTTTTTAAAAGAATAACTAATGGAACTGAAATTCTCTGTAGCTTGAATGGTATTAATCCCTGATTCTAAATGACTATAAGTAATTTGTTTACCAGGTTTGAACCCTAACTTACCCAAAACATAATCATTAGTGAGCGTACTCAATTTACTGCTGTTAATTTGTGTGAATTTCAAACTATACAAAGAAATAGGCAATTTCGGTTTCTTAAAATAATTTTGATCATTAGCTAGAACTTTCAATTTTTCATAAACAGCAAAAGCCGCTTCTTCTCCTCGTTGAATAATTTCTTTTCCTCGATCAAATGAAAGCACTCCAAAGTTTTTAATATCAGGGGTAATATAAATATCGGTTCCTTTTATTTTATTTTTCATTTTTTCGATGGAGTGTAAATTGGTGATTTGAACCAAAATTTTTGTTGCATTTTTCAGCTGGGTTTTATCCCACAATCCGTCTTGGACATCAACCCCTATAATTAAATCTGCTCCTAAATTTTTAACCTCATCAACGGGAAAATTATTAGCAACGCCTCCATCAATTAGTAATTGACCATCAATTTCAATCGGGGTAAATAAGGTTGGAAATGCAGCACTCGCTAACATGGCTTGTGCCAAATTACCTTTGTTGAGCAACACTTGTTGACCAGTTGCAATATTGGTTCCTATACAAATAAAAGGAGTGGGTAATTGATTGAAATCGTTTACCTGTCGCACATGTCGTGTAAGTCGACTTAATAAATTGAAGTTGTAAAGTCCTTTAGAAAGCGCTTGCGGAATGCCTATTTTGAAATTACTAAAAGGTAGCGATATAGCATACGATTCATCATTTCGTTTTTCATAAAAACTCTTGGCTGACCTCGGAATGTAATCGTTTAGTAATTCATTAAAATTAGTTTTATGAAAAATAGAATCTATTTGACTAGCGTTATAACCTGAAGCATATAAACCGCCAACAACAGCACCCATACTAGTTCCTCCTATATAATCAATTTTTAAACCCGCCTCTTCAATTACCTTTAAAACCCCAATATGAGCAAATCCTTTGGCTCCTCCGCCACTTAATACCAACCCTATTTTAGGTCTTTTTTGCTCTTGGGCAAAAGTATTTTGAAAACTAGATAAGTACAGTGCCGCAAATAGCAAGCCCCAGATGGAAGTGGAAAGCGCCGAAAGAACAAAGTCTATTTTTTCTTGAAAAAAAAGAGCGACAACGGTAGCTCCTTTTTTTTCCTTAGAAAAAAAGAATTTTGAAAGAGGACTTGGAACGGACAGCTGGGATAGGCTCATAAAAATTATTTGGTAATGTAAAAGTCGGTAATTTTTTTGGCTTTTGATAGCCCAACCACCTCAGAAATTTCTTTTTCGGTGGCTAACTTTAATCTTTTTACGCTTTTAAAGTGCTGAATTAAAGTCGTCATAGTTTTTTCTCCAATCCCCGGAATGGATTCTGTAGACGAATTAAGGGCGGCTTTGCTCCGTTTGTTCCGGTGATGGGTAATCCCAAAACGGTGCGCTTCATTACGCAATTGCTGAATAACTTTAAGCGTCTCAGACTTTTTATCCAGGTAGAGCGGGATGGAATCGCCGGGATAAAAAAGTTCTTCCAAACGTTTTGCAATGCCGATAATCGTAATTTTTCCTCGCAAACCTAAGTCATCAATACTCTTTAAAGCCGAAGACAATTGTCCTTTTCCGCCGTCAATGATAATCAGCTGTGGCAAGGGTTGGTTTTCGTCCAAAAGGCGTTTGTATCTTCGATAGACCACCTCCTCCATAGAAGCAAAATCATTAGGCCCTTCGACTGTTTTTATATTGAAATGGCGGTAGTCTTTTTTACTTGGTTTTCCATCTTTGAAAACCACACAAGCCGAAACAGGATTTGTTCCCTGTATATTGGAGTTGTCAAAACATTCGATGTGTCGGGGTTCTAAAGGCAGGCGCAAATCTTTTTTCATTTGAGCCATAATTCGGTTCACGTGACGATCTGGATCTACAATTTGCAATTGTTTTAATTGTTCGATTCGGTAGAACTTAGCGTTGCGAATGGACAAATCTAAAATGTGTTTTTTATCGCCCAATTGCGGCACGGTGATTTTAATGTTCTCCCCCAAATCAACTTCAAAAGGAACAATAATCTCTTTAGACAACAACTGAAACCGTTCTCGCAATTCAATGATGGCCAATTCAAGTAATTCCTCGTCGGTTTCTTCTAATTTCTTTTTGATTTCCATCGTATGAGAACGAATAATCGAACCGTGAGAAATTTGTAAAAAGTTTATATAAGCTGCACTTTCATCTGAAACAATCGAAAACACATCAATGTTCGTAATTTTCGGATTGATAATCGTAGAACGCGATTGATAATTCTCGAGAATTTCTATTTTTTCTTTGATTTTTTGAGCTTCTTCAAAACGCATTTCTTGGGCTAATTCAACCATCAGGCGTTTGAAATCTTTCCTACTCTCTTTGAAATTTCCTTTTAGAATTTCGCGAATAGCATCGACTTGTTTTTGGTAGTTGGAAATGCTTTCGTATCCTTCGCAAGGTCCTTTGCAATTGCCAATATGATATTCTAAACAGACTTTGAATTTTTTAGTTTCAATGTTATTAGCACTCAAATCATAATTACAAGTTCGCAACGGGTACAATTCTTTGATCAAGTCTAAAATGGTAGATACGGTCTTGAAACTAGTGTACGGTCCAAAATATTCTGAACCGTCTTTGACCATTCGCCGAGTGGAAAAAATACGTGAAAAAGGTTCTTTCTTAATACAGAGCCACGGATAACTCTTATCATCCCGCAACAAGACATTGTAGCGCGGTTGCAAGGTTTTGATTAAATTATTTTCCAATAAAAGCGCATCCGTTTCGGTAGGGACAACAATGTGTTTGATAGTCACAATTTTCTTGACCAAAACATTTGTTTTGGCTGTATCGTGAATTTTATTGAAATAAGACGAAACCCTTTTTTTTAGATTTTTGGCTTTGCCTACATACAAAATTTTCCCTTCCTTATCATAGTATTGATAAACTCCCGGATTGTCCGGTAAGGTTTGTATTTGTAAAGCAATGCTTGGTGGCGTCATTTTTTGTTGGCTCGAATTAGTTTCAAATTTACGAATTCCATCTTTGCAAATCAAAATCAGTGACTTTCTTTTACAACGCAAAAATTAATACTACTTTTATATTCTATTTTCTTGCAATGACAAAAACCGAATTACGAACACAATACAAAGCACTTCGCAAAAATCTTTCAGAAGCCGAAATCGAAGAAATGAGTTTGGCCATTGCCAATGGTGTGTTGTCACTTGATGTTTGGAACAAAACCTATTTTCATGTTTTCTTGCCCATTGAAGAACAAAAAGAAATTAATACAGAGTTTTTATTGCACTTGCTATCAGGCAAAGACAAAGAAATCGTGATTTCGAAATCCGATTTTACTACCCGAAAAATGACGCATTTTCTATTAACCGACAATACAAAAATCAAGAAAAACGTATATAATATCCCCGAACCTGTGGACGGAATTGAAGTGCCTTCATCCAAAATTGAAGTGGTGTTTGTGCCGCTTTTGGCATTTGACCTTGTAGGAAATCGCGTGGGTTACGGCAAAGGGTTTTACGATCAGTTTTTAGCAGAATGCCGCCCTGAAACAATCAAAATTGGTCTTTCTTTTTTTGAAGCCGAAAATTCAATTGCAGGTATTTTTGAAAAAGATGTTCGTTTGGATTTTTGCATCACCCCAAAAAAGTGCTATCCCTTTTAATTTCATCTTAAAAATTGGCATTTTTTCACTTACTTTACGGGTTCAATAATTTAGCATTTGTATGAAATTTAATAAGAAGAAAATAGGAATTACTTTCGGGGTACTTTTGGTTTTATTCGTTGTTACTTTAAGTACTTTTTATTATTTCAGAGATGAAATTTTGAAAGTAACTTTAGAAAAAGTAGCACTAAAAATGGAGCGCGATTTCGATAGTAAATTCACTATAAAAACAGCTTCTTTTGACGGAATTTCAGCTGTCAATCTTACTGATGTAGTATTGGCTCCCAAACATGCCGACACCTTGTTTCGCATCCAAAAAATGAAAACTAGTATTAGTTTTTGGCATTTGCTCATCGGCGATTTACAATTGGGCACTTTGGAAATCCAAAACGGATTGATACAATTGACAAAAAAAGGTGCGATTCGCAATTTTGATGCCTTTCTAAAAAAGAACAAAACTCAAGAAGTTACGGATGAAAAAAGAGATTATGCGGCTTTAGCCAAACGAATCATTTTTCGCTTGTTGAATTTAGTTCCATCGGATATGGACATTAAAAATTTGGTTTTCAAATTAGACGACAACGGGAAAAAAGCGACGATTGACATTAAGAAATTAGTTTTAGACGGAGGCGATTTAGAAAGCGTAATTCATGTTAAAACCAACACTTTTGCACAACGTTGGCGCATTGCCGGAGAAGCTGATCCAAGAGATCGCACTGCCGATATTCAGTTTTTCAATATGGATGGCGGACCTATAAAAATTCCCTATTTTGATGAGCGATTCAACTTAATTGCCAGCTTTGATTCCATTCGATTAAATGTAGAAAATATTGAAAGTGATGGCGATGAGTTTCATATTGATGGTTATACATCCATTGCTAATTTAAAAGTCAATCACCCTAAAATTGCTAGTAAGGATGTAGTAATTAGAAACGCGCGTTTTGATTACCGTTTGCTGCTTGGCGAGGATTTTATTTCTGTGGATAGCACTTCCTCTGTTCAATTGAACAAAATCAAACTACAACCTTATTTAGCTTACGAAACTGAATATGATACTATTTATAAAATGAACCTTCGTATTCCAAAAATGCAGGCACAAGATTTTATTGTTTCGCTTCCAGACGGACTGTTTTCTAATGTACAAGGCATGCTAGCGACTGGAAGTTTTGACTATACACTAGACTTTGTGTTTAATAAAAATAAGCCTGAAGCTATTGTATTTGACAGTAAATTAAACAAAGAAAATTTACGCATTTACCGTTTTGGTCAAGCCAATTTAGGTAAAATGAATGGCGAATTTGAGTACCGAGCCATCATCAAAAATGTGAGACAACGCCCTGTTTTTGTGGGGAGTTCGAATCCTGATTACACGCCGTTGAATCAAATTTCACCTTACTTAAAAAAATGTGTTTTGACCACCGAAGATCCTTCTTTCTTTAGGCATCGCGGATTTATTGCCGAGGCATTCAAACAATCAATTATCAAAAATATCAAGACTAAAAAATTCTCTCGTGGGGGTAGTACCATCAGCATGCAATTGATTAAAAACGTATTCTTAACCCGTGAGAAAACAGTGTCGCGAAAATTAGAAGAAATCCTGTTAGTTTACATTTTGGAAAATAACCGAATTGTAAGCAAAGAGCGAATGCTTGAAGTCTATTTCAATATTATCGAATGGGGACCAAACGTATACGGAATTGGCGAAGCGAGTCGCTTTTATTTCCAAAAAAATCCTGCCGATTTGACTTTTAATGAATGTTTGTACTTAGCCACTATTATTCCCAGTCCTAAAAAATTCATGTATCAGTTTGACGATCAAGGAAACCTAAAAGGTTTTGCTTTAAAAAATCAACGGTATTTGAGTAATTTAATGTTGCGCCGTGGTATTTTAACTGTAAGCGATAGCATTAATCCTTATGGCGTTTCGCTTTCAGGAAATGCGCGCGCGTTTTTAACGATCCGTAAAGCACAAGATACCACAGGAATCGCAGTGGATTCTATTCCGCCAAGAGAGGACTTTGATTTTGAATTTTTAAAAACCGATGAGGAATAAATACAATTTACGAGGGGCGATATACGATTTACGAAGTTTGAAAAAAATTAATAAAGCTTCCAACGTATAGCATGTTGGAAGCTTTTTAATTTATGGTGCTGGATCAGGAATAGTAGCCTGAACTGAATCAATCGCTTTCAACACTTCGTCTGAAAGTATTATCTGAATCGTGTCGGTATTTTCTTTTAATTGTTCCATAGTGGTAGCACCAATAATGGTACTGGTTACATATGGTTGTTGTTCAATAAATGCCAACGCCAATTGCGTTAAAGTCAATCCGTTTTGTTGGGCAATTTCGTTATACAAACGTGTAGCTTCTGCCGATTGTGGACTGCTGTAGCGAGCCATTTGAGGGAATAAGGCCAATCTAGAACTTGGATGTTGTTGCCCATTTAAAAACTTACCTGACAAAAGTCCGAAAGCCATTGGTGAATACGCTAATAAACCAACATTTTCGCGTAAGCAAACCTCAGCATTTCCTACTTCAAAAGAGCGATTCAATAAAGAGTAGGGATTTTGAACCGTTTTAATTTTAGGCAAATTGTGGTATTTGTGTTCTTCTAAAAAACGCATCAAACCCCATGGCGTTTCGTTAGACAATCCAATATGTTTGATTTTACCTTGTTGGACAAAACCGTCTAAAGTAGTCAACACTTGGTGAATATTATCTTCCCAAGCATCGTCTTGTTTTTTATAGCCGCGTTGCCCAAAAAAATTAGCTTTTCGTTCTGGCCAGTGCAATTGATAAATGTCTACGTAATCAGTTTGTAGACGTTGTAAACTTTGATCCAACGCATACTGAATACTCGCTGGCGAAAAATCAACTTTTTCACGCATATACCCAAAGGCAGGATTCGGACCTGCAATTTTTGTTGCCAAAACCACTTGGTCACGATTGCCCGTTTTTTTAAACCAAGTTCCAATAATGCGTTCAGTGCTTCCATAAGTTTCTTGACGTCCTGGCACCGAATACATTTCAGCCGTATCAAAAAAGTTAACCCCGTTTTCTAACGCATAATCCATTTGGGCATGACCCTCTGCTTCAGTATTTTGTTCCCCAAAAGTCATCGTGCCTAAACAAATTTTACTGACTTTGATGTCAGTGTCAGGGATAGAAGTATATTTCATGTTATTTCATTATTTTTTTGGAAAAACAAATATACAAAGGAATGGGAATTGCAATGGCAAAAGTAGGGTTCAAGTTTTAAAAAAAGTAGTAGTTGAAATTATAACGAAAATAGAAACAAAAAAAACCCAACTAATGTTGGGCTTTTTGTAAAATAAATCTTTGAAACACTAATTAATCTCATTCAACATTTCTGCGATGGCATCTAACCTTGGGGTTAAAATAATTTCAATACGACGGTTTTTAGCTTTACCATCTGCAGTTTCATTACTCGCTAATGGTGAGAATTCACCTCTACCGGCAGCGGTCAAGTTTTGTTTGTTTATTTTTTTGTTTTCGCTCAAAATCCCTACAATCGAGGTCGCTCTTTTTGTGGATAAATCCCAGTTGTCAGTAATAGGTCCTGAAGCTGAAAAAGCATCATCATCTGTGTGACCTTCAATCAAAACGGCAATATCTGGATTGTCACCCAATACTTTACCTAATTCAACTACAGCTTTTTTTCCTTCTGAACTTACCAACCAACTTCCTGAATTGAACAACAATTTGTTTTCCATAGAAACGTAAACTTTTCCGTTTTTTTGTTCTACAGTCAAACCTTTACCTTCAAAACTATTTAGCGCTTTAGACAAGGTCTCTTTTAGTTTTTTCATGCTCGCTTCTTTCGCCGCAATCATGTCTTCTAGTTCTTGCAAACGTTGCGCATTTTTGCCTAACTTTTCTTGCTCTAAAGCTAACGCTTTCCCTTTTTCATCCAATTCATCCAACAATTCACGATTTTTCTTCATGTTGCTTTCTAAAGACTCATTGCTGTTTTTTTCTAAGGCCGCGTAAGATTCTTGCAATGCTTTGTATTTATCAACATTCGCTTCGTGCTCTGCTTTCAATTTGTTGTGATCTGATTTAAGTTTATCCAAGTCCGTTTTTAAAGCTGTACCGTCCAACTCTAATTGGTTTTTGGCTTTCGCCAAAGCTGCATTTTCGTCAGTAAGTGTTCTGTTTTCTTTCTTTAAATCGGTGTATTTACTTTCTAAATCAGTATATATTTTTTTTGACACACAAGAGGTACTCAACGCCAAAACTAACAATCCGATGGAAACTTTTTTTATCATAATATATGGATTTGAATTTTTTTTAATTACAACTTTATTTTATCTTATTTATTGTGATCCTGCTCTTTCATAGCTTCCTAAGAAGTGGCATTTACAAAGCTACTCAATTTCTACCATAATTGGGCAATGGTCCGAATGTTTGGCTTCAGGTAAAATCAAGGCGCGCTTGATTCGGTTTTTTAATGGCTCACTAACCAAGCAATAATCAATACGCCACCCTTTATTATTTAATCTCGCCGTTGGAAAACGCATCGTCCACCAGGTATAATTATCAGGTTCTTTGTTCAAGAAACGAAAACTATCTATGAAGCCGCTTTTCAAGAAATTGTCTAACCAAGTTCGCTCGGCAGGTAAGAAACCCGATACGTTTTTGTTGCGAATTGGATCGTGAATATCAATAGCTTCGTGGCAAATGTTATAATCGCCACAGATAACCAAATTTGGAATCTCCTTTTTAAGGTCGTTAATATAGTTTTGGAAATCATCCATGTACATAAACTTATGATCCAAACGCTCCGAATTAGTTCCAGAAGGCAGGTATAAACTCATTACTGATAGTTCGTCAAAATCGACACGTATGTTTCTGCCCTCAAAATCCATGTGTTCGATTCCGGTTCCAAAAACGATGTTGTTGGGTTTAATTTTAGATAAAATAGCCACTCCGCTATACCCTTTTTTTGTAGCCGAAAACCAATAATGATAAGGATAGCCAGATAATTCAATATCTAAAGTAGGCACTTGATCCGCTTGGGCTTTGATCTCTTGGAAACAAATAACATCGGGATTGGATTGCTGTAACCAGTCGAGCAAGCCTTTTGAAATGGCAGCCCGTATTCCGTTAACATTGTAGGAAATAATTTTCATTAAAAAATAGTATTTTATTGATGTCTTTCAAGACCTAATATTACTTCCAAATGTAATGAAAAAGTAGAAGTTGATTCATAAAAAAGTCGGAAAATGGAGTTTTTTGTTATCTTTGTGACTTGCCTCAAATACAAAAAACACTATGGGTTTAGTAACTGCTAAAGAAGTTGCGAAAGCAATAAATGCTGATAAGTACGGATTCTTAGGTACTTTTTCGGGCTGGTTGCTGATGAAAGTGCTTAAAATTTCGGAGCTAAATAACGTATACGATAGAAACAAACATTTAAGTGAAGTTGCTTTTTTGAATGGTGTATTGGACGACTTACAAATTAAATTTGAAATCCCTGAAGAAGATTTAAAACGCATCCCAAAAGAAGGGCCTTATATTACTATTTCAAATCATCCTCTTGGCGGGATTGATGGTGTTTTACTCCTTAAATTAATGCTCGAAAGGGAACCGAATTTTAAAATTATAGCCAACTTCCTGTTGCACCGCATAGAACCATTGAAAAAATACATTATGCCGGTAAATCCTTTTGAGAATCATAAGGATGCCAAATCCAGTGTGGTGGGAATCAAAGAAACATTACGCCATTTGAGTGATGGGAAGCCTCTTGGGATTTTTCCTGCTGGAGAAGTTTCTTCATACAAAGATGGTAAATTGATGGTCGATAAACCTTGGGAAGAAGGCGCAATCAAAGTCATTCGTAAAGCCCAAGTTCCTGTTGTTCCGATTTATTTTCATGCCAAAAATAGCGGCTTGTTTTACATTCTTTCTAAAATTAGTGGCACATTGCGTACTGCTAAATTGCCTTCGGAAGTGTTCAGTCAAAAAAACCGCGTAATTAAAGTGCGTATTGGAAAACCCATTTCGGTTGCCGAACAAAATGAGTACGAAACCTTAGATGATTTCTCTGAATTTTTGAGAAAAAAAACCTATATGTTGGCTAATCCATTCGAGAAAAAAAATAAATTCTTAAAAACGGTTAGTCTTAATTCTACAAAGAAAAATCAAAAAGAAATTGTAACACCTGCCAGTATAGAAAAAATGATTGCTGAAGTAGTTGCCTTACGTGCCAATGATGCTCGATTATTACAAAGCAAAAACTACGAAGTGTTTTTTACCAAAGCAGATCAAATTCCGAATGTTTTACACGAACTAGGTCGGTTAAGAGAAATCACCTTTAGAGAAGTAGGCGAAGGAACAAATGAATCTATTGATTTAGACCAATACGATCAATATTACCATCATCTTTTTTTATGGGATGATGACGCAAAAAAAGTAGCTGGTGCCTACCGAATGGGATTGGGTAAAGAAATTTATCCAAAATACGGAATGAATGGCTTTTATCTGAACAGCCTTTTTAGATTTGAACCCGAATTGCATGATATGATGAGTAAGTCCATCGAGATGGGTCGTGCCTTCATTATCAAAGAATACCAACAACGACCAATGCCATTGTTCTTATTATGGCGTGGCATTATTCATACTACCCTACATTATCCAGAACATAAATTCTTGCTTGGTGGCGTAAGTATTAGTAACCAATTTTCGGATTTCTCCAAATCATTGATGATTGAATTCATGAAATCACATTATTACGATCCATACATTGCGCAGTACATTCACCCTAAAAAGGAGTACAAAGTGAAATTGAAGGATGCCGACAAAGATTTTGTTTTCAATGAAACAGAAGCCGATTTAAACAAATTCGATAAAGTTATCGATGAATTAGAACCCGGAAGTTTGCGCTTACCCGTTTTGATAAAAAAATACATCAAACAAAATGCGCGTTTGGTTGCGTTTAATGTTGATCCTTTGTTTAATGATGCTATCGATGGATTAATTTACCTAAGAATATCAGACATTCCTGAAAGCACTATGAAGCCTGTTATAGAAGAATACCAAGCTGAATTAGAACGGAAATCCAACGAGAAAGAAGAGTAAACCAATTTCAATAGCAATCGCAAAAATCAATAGCAATCGCAAAAATCAAATTATGAATTTGCTTGGCTACTTTAGTTTATAAACTTTGCGCCCTTGTGTCCCCGCCTGCGGAAGTCAGGTTTGCGGCGAAATCTAAAACCAATGCTTTTGACCCACTTGATAAATATGATAAAACTCTTCATCTGATTTTGTCAAATAAATAATTCCTTCGATCAATCCAATTAAACTAGCAAATCCGCAGGTAACAATCGTTAGTATTATTTGAACTATTCCGGCTTGAGTATAGCCTAATACAAATTTGTGAATTCCTAAAGAACCTACTAAAATTGCTAAAATACCTGAAACTAATTTTTTGTTTTCAGGTTTTGGAGTTACTTGGGTAGTAAAATCTCCGTTTGAAGTGTTTTCCATAATTAAGATTTGGTTTTTATTAATGAAGTTAAAAATAATTAAAAATCACGATCAAAAAACAAAAACCAATAAAAAAATCTAAAACCAATGCTTTTGACCCACTTGATAAATATGATAAAACTCTTCATCTGATTTTGTCAAATAAATAATTCCTTCAATCAATCCAAATATTGAGGTTAACACTCCGCAACTACAAATACTCAAAACTAGCCAGATTATACCCGTGCTAGTATACCCCAAATAAAATTTATGAATCCCAAATGGCGCCAATAAAATAGCAAACAGGCCACAGGCTACTTTCTTATTATTCTGAAATTGAGGTGTTGGAGTATTCCAAGCTTCTTGTTTTATAGTTTCCATACCAATAGTTTTTAATTAAATGTAAAGTGCATTTATTTTATCGACAATTACTTGTGCTAAACGTTCGTGACTTTCAAAAGTCCATCCCGCAATATGAGGTGTTAAAATAACATTTTTCGCGTTCAGTAGATACTGAAAAGCTTCAGGCGTAGTGGTATCTTGAAACAAGGTTTCAAAAGATAATTTCTCATATTCCAATACATCCAATCCAGCACCTAACACTTTGCCCGATTGTAAAGCCAAAACCAAATCAGCAGTGACAATATTTTTCCCGCGCGACGTATTGATGATCCAAATTGGCTTCGCAAATCCATTGATAAATACTGTATCGACCATCTTATCCGTTTCAGGTGTCCAAGGAATATGCAAACTTACAAGCTCAACTTTCGCTTGAAATTCAGCAAAACTAACTTGTCTAGCATTTTCATCGCCCACATTTTCCTGAAGATCGTAACACAAAACATCGACCTCAAAACCGCGTAGTTTTTTGGCGAAAGCCTTACCCATATTTCCGTAACCAATAATTCCAACGGTTTTCCCATTTAATTCATGACCGCGATTGCTTTCTCGGTTCCAATGACCTGCGCGAATTTCAGCATCGGCCTGATTCAAGTTATTGAACAACGACAAAATCATACCCAAACTGTGTTCCGCAACTGCATTCCGATTTCCTTCTGGAGCAGCAATCAGTGCAATATTTTTGGATTGGGCATACTCACAATCAATACTTTCCAATCCCGCACCCACTCGAGCTATGAATTGCAAATTCGTGGCTTTGTCTAAAAAGCTTTGATCAATTTTGAATCGGCTGCGAATAACAATGCCTTGGTAGTTGTGGATTTTAGCTTCTATTTCGGCTTTAGAGGACGTAAAATCTTCGTGATTCACAAAACCAGCTTGTTCCAATTGATTCCAAAGCAAAGGATGGTTGCTGTCGATATGAAGAATGTGAACTGCCATTACTAATTTCTGTTTTCTGATAACAAATTAACAAAAAAA